>JBDTNG010000154.1:0-14053 GCA_039933895.1 Flavobacterium sp.
ATAACACCTCCAAAACAAGCCGTCATCGTTCCTAAAGCGATGCAAATTGCTGGATGTAAATGAATATCGATTCCTTTTTGCAGTCCAACCAAAGTAAAAACACCCAATCCAATAGTGTCAAATAAAAACAAAGAAGTTCGGAGTTTGTCTAGTTTTTTTCTAAAAAGCCAAGCCAATACAAATCCGATAGAAATAGCGCTAACATAATTTAAATCTCGCATCCATCCAACAGGTGTGCGGCCAATCATAACATCACGTAAAGTTCCTCCACCAACTGCTGTTACAAAAGCAATGATAAAAACCCCAAAAGGATCCATTTTTTTATTCATGGCAGTTAATGCGCCCGACATAGCAAAAGCCATGGTTCCAATAATATCTAAAAGGTAAAACATTACATGTTTCTGGTATAATAGTTATAATCTTTTATGATGATTCTGATAAAATCAGATTCGACTTTTGATTGACTTTTGATACCCATTACAGCTTCAATTTTCTGGCGAAGTTTTGTTATCATTTCAAAATCTCCTTTAGTTCTGGAAAGTTCAAATGTGTCTTTAATAATACGAACATCATTGTCAGATAATTTTATTACCGTTGGGTATGTTGGCACATATTCAGAACCCAATTCTTCCAAAATGGTGCTATTTATAGTAATTTTATTTTTTAAAGTAATCACAGCAGTTCCTGCGGCCATATCTCCTAATCGTTGTGTCTTTTTACTTGTAGCAATAACAACAATACCAATGATAATAAAAATAAAATTCCTTTCTACAATTCTAAAAATCCATCGTATCAAATAATCACCAAAACTAGCCTGATACCCATCTATTTTTACTACTTTAATTTTAACTATTTTCTTACCTAAAGTTTGTCCTTCAAAAATACTTTCTAAGGTAATTGAATAGATAAGAATCGGAAAATAGAAAACAATAATGATCGCAAAACCGGACCAGTAATCCATTCCACTCATTTTATCACCGAGACCAAGCCTGTAAAAGAAAATATAAAACACAACGATTCCGTATGCCAATTTTATCAACATATCTAAAAAACCAGCCAGCATTCTTTCACCAACCGTAGCTGCTTTAAAATTTATCTTGACATTTTGAGTAGTATTTATTGATAATTCTGACATATTTTATAATTTAGCCGCTGATGAGGGAAATTGCATTCATAAAACAAAATAAAACAAAATGGCTTGAGTTTGAGCAAGTAATTTTTGGCAAAACTAAAAAAAATCCTGATGAAATTGCCAATTTATATGTGCAATTAGTTAATGATTTGTCTTATGCTCAAACTTATTATCCGAAAAGTAAGACGGTTGTCTACTTAAATCATCTAGCGTCCCATATTTATCAAAAAATTTATAAGACCAAACGAACCGAAACGAATCAGTTAGTTTATTTTTTCAAAACAGAAGTACCACTCTTAGTTTACGAATACAGAAGATATTTAGTATTTTCCTTCATTTTGTTTTTTGCTCTAGTTGCTATGGGTGCAGTTTCAGCTAGATATGATGAAAATTTTGTCCGCTTGGTTCTTGGAGATGATTACGTAAATCAAACTTTAGATAATATAAAAAATGGTAATCCTGTTGCCATTTACAAATCAGGAAGCAACTGGGGAAGTTTTATCGGTATAACCGTCAAGAATATTTACGTTGGAATGAAGTGTTATATTTTTGGATCATTTGTTGGAATAGGTACTTTTTATGCCATGTTTGAGAATTGTATAATGATTGGGTCATTTCAATATTTTTTCTACCAGCAAGGTGTTTTCTGGAAAAGCGTTAGAGGAATCTGGATTCACGGCTCTATGGAGGTTTTTGCCATTGTCATTGAAGGTATGTCTGGATTCATACTGGGCGCTTCCATATTGTTTCCAAGAACATTTTCAAGGAAAAATAGTTTTATGATAGGCTTTAAAAATAGTTTTAAAATATTCTTGAGTACCTTCCCTTTTACAATTTCTGCCGGGTTTCTGGAGGGGTTCATTACACGATATTCAATAGATATGCAAAATTGGCTGAGTAGTTTTATTATACTCTTTACCTTGGCCATTATATCCTTTTACTACCTCATTTATCCGTTTATTGTTCACAAAAAGCAAAAAATATAATATGCTATCATTTTCAAAAGCTTTTGTGAAAAAGACCCGTAAACTCACTTATCTTTTTCTGTTTTTCACTCTCGGCAGTTATAGCCAAATAGACACTGTGTCTTCAAACGAGCATTATGAGTTAAAAGCTAAAAACCAACATGTAAAAAGTCCTTTTACCGAAAAAGACATCTTAATCGATTCCTCAAGTATTGAATCTCATACTTTCGATAAAAAATTTAAATCAAAATATACTGATGACAATTTTATTTATGAATACAAATCGAAAGAAAAAAACGCATGGGATCGTTTTTTAGAATGGTTAGCCGGAATTTTTAGACGCCTTTTTAGTTTCAGTAATAATGAAACTTCAATGAGATTTGTCGTTTGGTTAATAAAAATCATCGCCTTTGTCGTTATTATTTTTGCGATTTATCTTATTGTTAAAAGCATTTTAAACAAAGAAGGAAGTTGGATATTCGGAAGGAATTCTGATAAAAAAATGATTCAATACGACGAAATAGAAAAAAACATCCAAAATATAGATTTTGAAAAATTAATTCAAACAACATTACAAAACGGAGAAAAAAGATTGACCATTCGTTATTATTATCTTTGGCTACTCAAAAAATTAGCTGCTAGAGAAATTATTGTTTTGGATATTGAAAAAACCAATTCCGATTACATGTACGAAATCAAAAACCCAAAACTTAAGGATGATTTTGCTTACTCATCTTATTTGTACAATTACATTTGGTATGGTGAATTTGACTTGGATGATGATACATTCGAAAAAGCAAAAACTACTTTCGAGAAAACCATAAAATCTATCTAAATGAGCAAAACACTTAAAATATGTATTGCATTTTTAGTCTTACTTATGGTAGGTATTATAATTATTGATGCTAATACTCAGAAACCGATTAACTGGAAATCTACTTATTCTATAAAAGATAAAATCCCTTTTGGACTTTACGTCTTTGATAATGAAATGAGTACCTATTTTAAAGGCCAGAAAATTGAAAAAGTAAATATTACCCCATATGAATTTCTAACAATTCAATCAAATAGTACAACATATTATTCTGATTTAGATGACTCTGATTCAGAAAATTCTGATTCATTGGTAGACGACTATAAAATAAAAGGAACTTTTGTAAATATTAACGAATTTTCTAGCCTGGACAGTCAATCGGTTCAAGAATTATGCAATTTTGTAAGTGAAGGAAATACTGCTTTTCTGAGTAACAAGGAATTGCCTCTGATGTTACTTGATTCCTTAAAAGCCAAAACAAGTTTAGAGTACAAATATTCCGATAGCATTTACAATTGGGTGGCCAACAAAAAATTAGGTTCCCAAAAATATAAAATCACAGAAGGAATTGGAAATGCCTATTTTTGTAAGATTGACACACTAAACACCACTATTTTAGGATATCAATCAGGCGATTCAACTAGAGTAAATTTTATAAAAGTAAAATATAAAGATGGTACATTTATTCTGCACACGCAGCCTGCGGCTTTTACCAATTTTCACTTATTAAAAGGTAACCATCACGAATATGCTGAAAAAGTGCTTTCTTATATTCCAAAAACCAATATTTATTGGTTGACTAAATACCAAGATGGAAACGATATTTCGAATTCTAAATTGCGTTATATTTTGAGCCAGCCAGCACTAGTATGGGCTTATTGGATATTTATAATTGGCATGCTTATCTTTATGATTTTTAATGCCAAAAGGAAACAACGAATTGTTCCAATAAACAAGCCATTAACCAATACAACTGTAGATTTCATCAAAACCATTGGAAATTTATATTATCAAGAAGGGGATCATGACAATATCATAGATAAAAAAATTATTTATTTCTTGGAAAAAATCCGAAACGAATATTTAATAGACACCACAAAGCTTGACAATGATTTTGTAACTAAATTACAGCACAAATCAGGCAAAAATATAGTCGACATTCAAAATGTGGTTTCTTTGATAAACAGACATAAAAAAACACCATTCAATAGCGTCGAAGCCGATTTGATTCAAATAAATAATGCCATCGAAAAAATAACAGGTCACTAACCTAAAAGAGAACAGAAAAATAAAATATATGGAAGATATAACCAACCCAGAAACACAGACCGAAAGCGTAAATTTCGCATCAAGAATAAATCTGGAACCACTTTTAGTCAGTATCAATGCTATCAAAAAAGAATTAGGAACTGTCATTGTAGGTCAGGAAAAAATGATCGACCAAATGTTGGTTGCTATACTTTCAAATGGTCACGTTTTACTTGAAGGTGTTCCAGGAGTTGCCAAAACGATTACGGCCAAATTGTTAGCCAAAACATTACAGATTGGTTTCAGCAGAATTCAATTTACACCAGATTTGATGCCATCAGATATTTTGGGAACTTCTGTTTATGATTTGAAAAAATCAGAATTCGAATTCAAAAAAGGGCCTATCTTTTCCAATTTAATTCTAATTGACGAGATCAATCGTGCTCCTGCCAAAACGCAAGCTGCTCTTTTTGAAGTTATGGAAGAACGCCAAATCACTATCGATGGAAAGGCTTATATTCTAGAAACACCATTTTTAGTTATTGCTACACAAAATCCAATCGAACAGGAAGGAACATATCGTTTACCAGAGGCACAATTAGATCGTTTCTTGTTCAAAATTTCTATTGATTATCCAAAATTAGAGGAAGAAATCACCATCATTCAACGCGAGCATTTATTGCAAAATCATGGAAAACTAGAAAACATACAAACTGTACTTTCTGCCGAAGAAATAAACAAATACCAAGCATTGGTAAAACAAATTATTGTTGAACAGCATTTAGTGAAATACATTGCTGAAATCGTTGTTAACACTCGCGAAAACGCCTTTCTTTATTTAGGTGCTTCGCCTCGTGCTTCTATCGCTATTTTGAATGCTGCCAAAGGTTTTGCTGCCATTCGCGGACGTGATTTTGTAACTCCTGAAGACATTAAAGAAGCTGCCATTCCTGTTTTACAACACCGCGTAATTGTAACTCCTGAAAGAGAAATGGAAGGCATTACAAGTATCGAAATCATCAAACAAATTATAGAAACTGTTGAGATTCCTAGATAAACCTTAAACAAAAAGCAAATTGAATTTTTTCAAAAAACTATACCTCAATAATTTCTTTTTTTATGCGCTTTCGGGTATCATAATACTATTTGTATGTGCCTTTATTTTTCCAGCGTTGTATCATGCCACGTGTTATCTTTTACTGGTTTTATTGACATTTTTGTTTTTGGATATTCTAATTTTGTTTTTTGCCAAAACCGGAATCGAAGCCACCAGAATTACACCAGAAAAATTATCAAACGGTGACGAGAACAACATTAATGTTAGTGTTAAAAATTTCTACACCTTCCCTATTTCGATAAAAATTATAGACGAAATACCTTTTCAGTTTCAAATTAGAAACTTTGAAATTAAAAGAAAAATAAAAGCGTCTTCACAAGATGAGATTAATTACTACCTAAGACCAACAGAACGTGGTGAATATTCTTTTGGAAATCTTAATGTGTATGTTTCTTCTCCTTTGCAACTTATTGCTCGAAGATTTACATTTAACAAAGATCAAATGGTGCCAACCTATCCTTCTTACATTCAATTAAGAAAATACGATTTAATTGCATTTTCCAATAATTTGTTTCAATATGGCATCAAAAAAATACGCCGAATCGGGCACACCATGGAATTTGAGCAAATCAAAGAATACGTGCCAGGTGATGATATCAGAACGTTAAATTGGAAAGCTACTGCAAAGAAAAATTCGTTGATGGTTAACCAATTTCAAGATGAAAAATCACAGTCCATTTACATGGTAATCGACAAAGGTCGTGTCATGAAAATGCCTTTCAACGGATTAAGTTTGTTAGACTATGCCATCAATGCCACACTAGTTTTATCGAATGTAATTCTTAAAAAACAAGACAAAGCGGGAATGTTTGCATTCTCCAAAAAAGTAGATAACAGAGTTGTAGCTGAGAAACGTTCCTCTCAAATGTCAAAAATATTAGAAAGTCTTTACAATATCAAAACCGATTTTTTTGAAAGTGATTTCAGTCGTTTGTATGTCGACATTAAGAAAAACATCAACCATCGTAGTTTGATAATTTTGTACACCAATTTTGAAACATTGGATGGTTTAAATCGCCAACTTCCTTATTTGAAAGGAATTGCAAAAAACCATTTATTGGTGGTAGTTTTCTTCAATAATACTGAACTCAACGAACTTATCAATAAAAAAACCAATACAATTCAAGAAGTTTACGATACTGTTATTGCTGAAAAATTTGCTTTCGAAAAACGTGTAATCGTTAACGAATTGAAGAAATATGGCATTTATTCGGTACTCACCCAACCCGAAAATCTGACTTTAGATACCATAAATAAATACTTAGAAATCAAGGCGAGAGGTATACTATAAAAGCTATTTCAGGTTTCTAATTGGGATTTGAAAAAACTTACTAACTTAGCAACTCAGAAACATAGCACTCCTTCCATTGAAACAAATTACTTCAGCACAAAATCCGTTTATAAAATCTTTAGTTTTACTACAAGAAAAATCGAAAGCCCGAAAACAATCCGGAACTTTTTTAATTGAAGGACAACGCGAAATCGAATTGGCGGTGAAAGGTGGATTTGAGATTGAAACCATTTTGTTCTTACCTGATTTAATCTCAGAATCGCAAATAACCAAATTAACCCGTCAAACGGTTGAACTGATTGAAATATCTAAAGAAATCTATCAGAAGCTAGCCTATCGTGACACTACCGAAGGTATTTTGGCTGTGGCCAAAGTAAAATCTTTGCAATTATCTGATTTAAAACTCTCAGAAAAACCACTAATTCTTGTTGCCGAAGCTCCTGAAAAACCAGGAAACATTGGCGCTATGCTTCGTACTGCCGATGCCGCAAATATTGATGCTGTGATTATTGCGAATCCAAAAAGCGACATGTTCAACCCAAATATTGTTCGCTCAAGTGTGGGTTGCCTGTTTACCAATCAAATTGCAACAGGAACTACACAGGAAATTATCACTTTTTTACAGCAAAACAACATCAATATTTACGCTGCAACACTACAAAATTCGACTTCATATCATACGCAAGATTTCACCAAACCTACAGCATTGGTAGTTGGTACTGAAGCCACGGGACTTTCTGTCGAATGGAGAGAGCATGCCACACAAAATATCATTATTCCCATGCAGGGGGAAATCGATTCTATGAATGTTTCTGTTGCTGCAGCTGTATTAATTTTTGAAGCCAAAAGACAAAGAGAATTCAAATAACAATCATCAAAAATCATCAATCATCAATCATCAAATCAAACACTATGAAAAATCGCATTTACTTTTTATTACTATTCATCTTTACATCCCATTGTTTTGCCCAAATAAGCGAAAAAGAAACAGATGCATTAGTTGAAAAAACCTTAAAAACATTCAACATACCTGGAATTGCAGTCGCTATCGTTAAAGACGGAAAAGTAGTTCTCGCAAAAGGATATGGCGTAAAATCAATTATCACAAACGAGAAAGTCGATGCCAATACACTCTTCGGAATTGCCTCAAACAGTAAAGCTTTTACAACTGCTGCTTTGGCTATTTTGGTTGATGAAGGCAAAGTAAAATGGGACGATAAAGTTGTTCAATACATTCCTGAATTCAAGATGTACAATGATTATGTGACCAATGAATTTACGATTAGAGATTTGCTTACCCACCGAAGCGGGTTGGGGCTTGGCGCCGGAGATTTAATGATTTGGCCTGGGGCAAACGATTTTACTTCCGCAGATATTATTCACAACTTACAGTTTTTAAAACCAGTTTCGGCTTTCAGGACCAAATTCGATTACGACAATTTGCTATATGCAGTTGCTGGAAAAATAATTGAAAAAGCAAGTGGAAAATCTTGGACTGACTTCATAGAGCAACGCATCATGCAGCCTCTTGAGATGAAAAATAGTGCAGGTTCTTTTGTTACTTTAAAAGACACTACAAACGTAATTGCACCACACGTTCCAATTGACGGAAAGTTGAAAGTAATTAAACGTTATGTAAACCAAATTATGGATCCAGCTGGAGGTATTTATTCGAGTGTTAACGACTTGAGTAAATGGATGATCATGCAGTTAAACAACGGGAAATACGGTCCTACTCTAGAAAACAAAATATTTTCGAAAGAACAGCAAGATGAAATGTGGCAATTGCAAACTATTATTCCAACGGTTACAAAACCGCCTTATAATTCACATTTTAATGGCTATGGTTTGGGTTGGTTTTTGAGCGACATGAAAGGTTATAAAGAAGTTACTCACACTGGTGGTTTAGAAGGTATTGTGACACAAACAACTTTGTATCCGGAACTCAATTTAGGTATCATTGTATTAACAAATCAACAGGCTGGTAGAGGATTGAGAGCCGTTACCAACACTATTAAAAATTCATATCTTGGCATTCCTTACTTTGATTATGTCGAAGCATATGCGAAAACACTAAAAGAACAAAACGCTGGAGTTGATAAAGCTACGGCTACAGTTTGGGAAACAGTAGCTAAAAACAGTAAAGGAGCTGTCGATTTCAAAAAATACACCGGAACTTACAAAGACAGCTGGTTTGGAGATATTACGATTTCAAAGAAAAAAGGACATTTGTATTTCGATTCTAAAAGATCACCGCAATTAACAGGAGAAATTTTCTATTACAAGAAAAACACTTTCGTAGTAAAATGGAACAATCGCAGCTACGATGCAGATGCTTATATGGATTTTTCTGAAGACAATACCAATATCAAAATGGAAGCTATTTCGGAAGCAACAGATTTCAGTTATGACTTTCAGGATTTGAACTTTAACTTGGTCAAAAAATAAAATCATCCCTTTGGAACTTCCAGATATTTGTGCTAACTTTAAGAATTGAAGAAAAAGGCTATGGTTGAGATAGATATTGAAAAGGAAAATAAAGCAATTGCTCAAGAATATAAAGAATTACTTCGTATAAGTTATCAAACACTTACTCCCGAAGATAAAAAACTAATACGAAAAGCTTTTGATGTTGCTGTGGAAGCGCATCAGGACCAACGCCGTAAATCTGGAGAAGCTTATATTTTCCATCCTATTGCCGTCGCTAAGATTGTCGCTGGAGAAATTGGACTTGGCGCCACAGCTATCGCAGCAGCACTAATGCACGATGTGGTAGAAGACACTGACATTACAGTTCAGGATATCGAAAAGTTATTCAATCCCAAAGTAGCACAACTCGTTGCAGGATTAACCAAAATTGCTCAGGTTCAAAAAGACATGAACATTTCGATGCAAGCCGAAAACTTCCGTAAAATGTTGTTAACGCTCAATGACGATGTTCGCGTAATCATTATCAAATTGGCCGACAGGTTGCACAACATGCAAACGATGGATTCGATGGTCGATTACAAACAGGTCAAAATTGCCTCAGAAACACTTTACATTTACGCGCCACTCGCCCATCGATTGGGGTTATACAACATCAAAACCAAGTTAGAAGATTTAGGATTAAAATATACAGAACCTGCTGTTTACAATGACATTGTCAGTAAAATCAAGGAAACCAAAGAAGAACAGGACGCTTACATTAAAAGTATTTCTGATGTCTTAAAAAAATCTCTCGACGACGAAGGGGTTGAATACATCATCAAAGGTCGTCCGAAATCTATTTATTCTATTCGCAGAAAAATGGCGGCTCAAAACGTTACTTTCGATGAAGTTTACGACAAATTTGCCCTACGAATCATTTACAAATCAAATCCACATGACGAAAAATTCTTAGCTTGGAAAATATATTCGGTAGTAACCGACCATTATCGTCCGAGTCCAAGTCGATTGCGTGATTGGATTTCTTCACCAAAATCAACCGGTTACGAAGCGTTGCACATTACCGTTATGGGCCCGAAAGGCCGTTGGGTAGAAATTCAAGTGCGCAGCGAACGTATGGATGAAATTGCCGAAAAAGGATACGCAGCGCATTACAAATACAAACAAGGTGCCACCGAAGAAAGCGGATTGGACGTTTGGCTTAATCTTTTAAAAGAAGCACTCGAAAGTTCTGAAACCAATGCGGTTGATTTTGTCGAGGACTTTAAAATGAATTTGTATGCCAAAGAAATTTACGTCTTTACGCCCAAAGGAGAAATAAAATCACTTCCCAAAGGCGCAACTTCACTGGATTTCGCGTTTAGTGTACACTCCGAAATTGGTATAAAAACCAGAGGAACAAGAGTTAACGGACGATTGGTTCCACTAAATCATGAATTGAAAAGTGGTGACCAGATAGAAATTATCACGTCTCAAAATCAAAAGCCAACAATCAACTGGTTGGATTATGTAACGACTTCGAGAGCCAAAAATAAAATTCGTAACGTTCTTAACGAAAACACGAAAAAGATTGCCGAAGACGGAAGAGAAACCTTAACTCGAAAATTGAAGCATTTAAAAATTACTTTAAATGAACAAACCATAAACGAATTGGTTTCTTACATGAAGCTAAAAACCAGTTTAGATTTATTTTACAGAGTTGGAATTGGTTCCATCGACAACCAACAATTAAAAGATTTTGCGGCTCAGAAAAGCAATTCGTTTATCAATTTCTTCAAGAATAAAATTAAAAGATCACCTTCTTCTAATCAGGAAATAATTCAAAGGGATGTCATTACCAACAATTATGACATGCTCGTTTTTGGTGCGGAGCAAGACAAATTAGACTACAAATTATCGAGCTGTTGCAACCCTATTCCGGGAGATCCTGTATTTGGTTTTGTCACAATTAATGAAGGAATTAAAGTTCACAAAAGAGATTGTCCGAACGCGATTAGCATGCAATCTAATTATGCATATCGTATCATGCAAGCCAAATGGATTGATTCCTCTCAGCAGGATTTTAAAGCTATTTTAGAGATTACCGGCATGGACAGTATTGGATTGACAAACGAACTTACTCGTGTGATATCCAATAACATGAACGTGAACATACAAAGTATTTCTTTGAGTGGTGAAGCAGGAATATTCAATGGGACTTTGGCAGTCATTGTACCCAACAATACTGTGTTGAAGCGACTCATTGACAACATCAAAAAGATTGATGGGGTGGATAAAGTTACTAGGATTTATAATAATTAGATTGTCTTAATTCTACACAAAAATCAAAATACAAGAATGAATAAAATCCTAAAGACCCTACTGAAAAGTGTATTTTTAATTTCTACATTAATTTTATTATATGTTTACGCTATTCTTTTAAATGACAAAATATACAGACCAGAATTTAAAAACTTACAGACAAAAGGCGTTGTTTTCTTAGGCATAGTTATGCTTGTCTTGATCTTTCTAAATTTAAAATATGTGTTTAACGCTTTTAAAAGTAAGAAAGTAATTAAATAGGGTTTATAATTAGGTGATTAATTTATCAGAAATTAAATGAAAGGAAACAATCCTGAAATATTGTTCCAAAATCATTTCAAAATTCATGTCTTATTAAAAGACAATATAGTATTTGAAAACGAACTAGGAAAACAGAATATTGAATATTATTGTGACGATAAAAATCAACCAATTTTTGGAAATGGAATTAGGTATTTCATGCAAGTACAACAAATTGAAATATTTTAACCCTTTATTCTTTTGTAGAAATCATTTTTCTAGCTAGTAACAAAGCATTATAAGCATTTATAACTCCTCCCGATTTTGACAATTCATTAAAAGGTTTGAATGTACCAGCTTTTTCGCCTGGAACTTTTACCTCTAAATCATATTTTACGCTAGAATCCAGTAAAATTTGTTTTACTTGTTTTGCAGTCAGTTTAGGATATTGTGAACGAATTAATGCAGCAACTCCTGCTACAATAGGACTTGCCATTGATGTGCCATCACGATAAGAATAACCAACATTAGCATCGGTAGTTTTTAGAAAAAAGCTAGGTGCAAAAATATCAACTGTATTTTTTCCATAATTTGTAAACGTGGCTAGAAATTTCTTATTCCCATTAAATGTAATTCCACCAACTTTAATAAAATTATTACAAAATTCAATTCCTGATTGTTCATCATAATCAATCGGATAAAAAGGTTTTACATCATTATCGCTAGAATCATTGCCAGAACCAGCAATAATTAGAACATCATGTTGTTCAGCATATATAAGGGCATCTTTTATCCAATCAGGGTTAGCACTAAAGGTTTTCCCAAAACTCATATTAATAATCTTAGCGCCATTATCAACGGAATACCTTATTGCCAATGCAACATCTTTGTCATTTTCATAACCTCCTGTAGGTATTGCCAATACAGGCATTATCTTAATTTTATCGCTAAAACCCTCAATGCCAATTTTATTTGCTCTGTTTGCCCCAAGAATTCCACTTACAATTGTTCCGTGATAAGTTAATTTAGCATTTCTTGAAACATTATTATTACCATAGTTTTTATCTTTTAAATCAAGGTCATTATCCCCAATTAATTCTCTATCATAATAATTAGGATTATAACTTGTTTTGCCCTTCTCTACAGCTTTTATACTATCATTTAGTAATGCTTGATAATTTATCCCTAATCGAATATTATCTCTCATTGCTAATATATTTTTAGGTATCTGAGAATCAGCGCTATTTTTGTTTTTTTTGTAAAGACTATCTATTTGACTTAATGTAAAATTACTTTTGTTGAAATGGGTTTTTAAAATTTCATCACTCTCTCTATATTCTTTCAAGTTAAGTATTGCGTATTTTTTTAATGTATCTAATTGGTCTAAATCTTCTTTAAGATTAATTTTTGCTTTTATAGCTAAAAGAGAATCTTTTTTATTTCCATGGAAGTTATTTAATGAAGGGTATTTTTTTTGTAATCTTCGAAGTACTCTTATTGGTTCTGTATTTGCATAGGAAATACTCTCTCCTCTGCTATTTCCTAAAAAGTTCCAACCGTTGACATCATCAATATATCCATTATGGTCATCGTCAATGCCATTATTAGGAATTTCTTTTTTATTAACCCAAATAGCTGATTTTAAATCTTCGTGATTAATGTCTATATCTGTATCTATAACAGCTACAATAACCTCTTTTCCTTTTTTATTTTTGATAATTTCAGAATAAGCACGATACAAACTTGTTCCAGCTAAAGTATCTTTTTCAATATCTAAATTTTGCCAACAGTCTCTAACCTTTAGAGGTAGACTGTTTTTATATATAACAGATGGAGCTTTTATATATTTAATTGTCTGTTGCGCTTTACAGCTAAAAACTGAAAAAATTAATACTACTAAAAGGTTGTATGAAGACTTATTTATCATAATTGGATTAAAAAAGTTGGCACTCAATTAATCGAGTGCCAAAAATTATTTAAAAATTAAACTATTGTGGACGGTCATTACCATCTCCTGGGTCTCCTGGATGTTTAGGAGGGTCTATTGGTCCTCCATCATCTCCCGGATCTCCAAGTCCTCCAACAATTACTTTCAAATTGTTTAATCTAAAACTCTCAAAACTTGACAAGTCTGTTACTTTTCTTTGGTTTGATTTTCTCATCATTAAGCTGTTTATATTAATTGTGACAAATCTAATAAAATCAATTAGTTTAATTTAATACTTGTTTTACCAATTCATGAATTGGTAGATTTTTTTTAATTATAAATTTCTGTTTTTTAGCTCTTTAATAAAATTTGAAGGTGTCATTTTTGTATAAGCTGCAAAAGCCCTTGTAAATGTCTGAACATTATTATACCCTGAAAATTCAGATAAAGCCTGAATAGTATAGTGAGAGAATTTTTTTTCGGTTTCCAATTTATCTAGTATATATTCTATTCGAAGTACATTGATGTATTGATTAAAATTACATCCTTTTACTTCATTAATTACCTTAGATAAATAATTAGAGTTTGTTT
>JBDTNG010000155.1:0-2001 GCA_039933895.1 Flavobacterium sp.
TTGCAAAGCACTATCTCTTTATATTTTACTCTTGAAAAAAAAGAGTGATGTTTTTCTAAAACACCCCATTTAAAACCATAAATCGGTTTTTTATTTTGGTATTGCAAATCACATAAAAAATGATAAATAGGCAATGAATTTGAAGAATAATTGTGGGAATTCGACAAAAAAGGAACAACCTCTTTATTGTGTTTTCTTGATTTCAAGATAATTCTGTTTTTATAAACTGAAACCGTTAAATCAGATACTTCAATTTGAAATTCACTAGTTACTCCTGATTTGGCTAAATACGGAATTTCATAATCTCTCAACACGGGTCGTCTTGAAATATTCCCTGTCCTTGATTCGGGAATATGAGCAATTTCTGCAACAATTTTATCTTTGTAATGTTCTTTCTCTTTATCAATAATTGCTTTGGTTAAATGATGAATTCCATCATTACCATTACAAAATCTTCCAAATAGCTTTGAAGCAGTTGTATTACCAGAAAAATCAATTGAGATTATTTCTTTGTCACCTTCATTTTTAAAAATTTCAGTAATTACTGAGAACGTTGGTGGAAGATTATTAAAGTTGGAATCGAAATTTGGAAAATCTTTCTCCGATAAAATAATTTCAGTTTGATTATTTTGAATAGCGTTTTGTAATTTTCTTTCTAATATAAAATCGATTTCAGTCCAAGTTTCCGTTTCGTTTTTTTTACTAATCGATTGAAAAGAAAATTTATCCAGTATAGAATGTGAATCATTATTCTTGTAGCTTTGAAGATAGCCAATACCAATCTCAGTATCTAATACCGTTGCTAATGCTATTTCCCTTGTTTCATATCTTTTAGAAAAAGCATTTATGAATTCTGCCAGATTTCTAGGTTGCTGGTGTTTCTGAATGCCATTTAAAAAAGTTAATGCTTCTATTATTTTTTTGGAAATTTGATTGTTGAGTGTATTTACAGACGTAGTAGTGTTTAAATCGGTTTGAAAAAGATATTTAGGTTCATAATCAAATTCAGCTATTTCAATGCGCTGTTTTATGTTGGTGTAAATATTCTCTGTGTTAACCAAAAGGGTATCAATAGTATTCAAATGGTCTTTAAAATTTTGAAGCAGCTTTTGTATATTTTCAGAACTTGGAATTTTCTTGATAATATTTAGAACTCGCTCCATTTCATCATTACCTGTTACTCCTGCTTCAAGCTCACTTACTAAAAACTGAAAATCAATAAGTTGATATATAAATAATAATGCTTCTTTCCTTTCCGATTCATCTGCAATATGACTTACTATTTCATTTACGGAACTTCCTTTTTGAACTTGTTGCAGTACCTGTTCTAAAACAGGTGACTTTAGTATAGCCGAAATGGAATGCTCTCGTTTATTGTCTTGGTATTTATATTCAATGTAACGGTAAAAATCACCAAAGGAATAAATAGAATTGTTTGGATAATAAGTAAGCGAATGAATGTATTCTTTTTGTTTTTCAATCTTTTGTAGAAACCCAATCCAAAAATGTGTATCGAATTGAGTGAAGCGTTCAAACTGATGGTATGATTTTAATTCAATATTTGTTTCTGAAGAAAATCCCCCCACTGTACAACCTGCAAATAACCCAAAGGGTGTACAGCGAGAAGAAATCCTTGAAATATATTTAAGCAGGGTAAATTCTAAACCTACTCTTTTTTCTTGCGAAAGCGTTTCTGGATGCTCTTTTAATCTGTTAAAAAGAATAAGCAATTCAGGGGATGCTAAATAAATAGCTTCTTTAAAAAAAGGATTTTCAAGATAGGCTAATGCTTTTTCTAAAGTATATCCATTCAATAAATCAATATAACTATCTAATGAAAATAAAGGAGTTCTTAAAACATACTCAGAAAATGGGCGAACTGGTATAGAATTCATTTCTATTTGAGTTTACTCAGTGTTTTTGCCATTTGCATCGCATTATATACGTTAAGTACTTTACCAGATTTTGATAGTTCTGAGAATTTCACTTTTTTGTCTTTAG
>JBDTNG010000156.1:0-4259 GCA_039933895.1 Flavobacterium sp.
CAGTTTGAAGAACCTGAGAAATATCTTTAATGTAAGCATCTTGTTCTTCTTTGGTTTCTTTTAATTTGCTAACAATGTCATTATAAATATAGGGTTCGGTGTATTTTAAACCTAAGTCTTCTAATTTATTTTTAATTTTATAAAGTCCTAAACGATGAGCCAAAGGAGCATAAATGTATAATGTTTCCGATGCAATTTTAATTTGTTTATGGTCTTCCATATTGTCTAATGTTTGCATATTGTGCAAACGATCAGCAATTTTGATAAGAATTACACGCACGTCATCATTGAGAGTCAATAACATTTTTCTAAAATTCTCAGCTTGTAGCGAAGCATTCATTTCCTTTTGAACTTTAGATATCTTTGTTAAACCTTCTACAAGTTGCGCTACTTTTGCACCAAAAAGATTTTCGATTTCTTCAATAGTAATTGGAGTATCTTCAACCACATCATGCAATAATGCCGCTGCAATAGAAGTGGCTCCCAATCCTATTTCCGAAGCTACTATTTTTGCCACAGCTATAGGATGAAAAAAATAAGCTTCGCCTGATTTTCTTCGTTGGTCTTTGTGGGCGTCCATAGCAACATCAAAAGCTTTCCGAATTAGTTTTTTGTCCTCTGGTGTCAAGGTTTGGTAGCTAATACGAAGTAACTCTTTGTATTCATGGGCAATAGCCTTATTCTCTTTTTCTAAATCTATTTCTATCATAAAGGAGGAGTTCAATTTTTAAATTTAGGGATAAGGAATGAGAAAAACAATAGCTTTAGTAAATTATACATCATCAAAAAAGGTAGTTACATCTTTTTGAAATCTAGATCTTGAAAATCATAACTAAAATCAGTTAATTTAGAAATAGCGTTCATTTTTAATGTATTCGAATTCCCTTTTTCGTCCATTTCAAAGAGCAAGAAAGCATCGGCATTGAAGCTTCGATTATCCCATTTTACTACAAAAGTATTGTCTTTATAAAAGAAAACTTCTCCAGATAATTGAGGAGATCGAGTGGAATTAAAATACAATTTTCCTTTTTTTTCTGAAAGTTCAATTTTACCAAACCATTTGTCAATATATGATCCTGTGTATTTTTTATAATCTATTTTTAGTTTGTCTTTTTGGTTTTTGACAATTGTAGCCCAAACTTCAGTGGTCGATTTATCGGCTTCATTTATATTGTCTTTTTCCCGTTTGCTATAAAATTCTACATAATTGGTATAAGGAATATTGAGATAGCTGTCTTTGATTGTATTTGTAATGGCGGTAAAAGCGGCTCCTGATTGCTGATTGGTTAGCACCACAATTCCTAAATTCAGTTCTGGAAACAAAGTCGTTTGTGTAACAATTCCTTCCAGTCCACCTGTATGCGTAACTTGTTTTAACCCTTTTATATCACTCAAAAACCAACCTAATCCATAACCGCTAAAATGTGTAAAATAAGGAGCTCTCGTAGCTACTGGAATGATAGTTTGCAACTGCCACATTTCATTTTGTTCTTTTTCAGAGAATAAAATATTTTGTTTTTCGGAACCGTTTTTCCTTTATTCAATTGCAAAATCATCCATTTGCTCAAGTCGTTTACGCTTGAATAGATGCCTGCTGCAGCATCAAAAGTTTGATTGGTATACCGTTTAATTATCTTAAGTTTTCCATCTGTAGGCACATGAGGTGCAATTACATTCGTGGTATCTTTTAGTCGCACAAAGGAAGTTGCACTATGATTCATTTCCAATGGGTTCATGATGCGTTGCTCAATGAAATCTCCCCAAGTTTTTCCGCTTACTTTTTCAATAACTTGACCAGCAATAATATATAATAAATTATCGTAATCGTATTTGGTTCTAAATGCAGAAACAGGTTTTAGATACTGAATGTTTTGAATAATATCTTTAGGTTTAAAATCACTTCCGTCAGGCCAAATCATCAAATCGCCAGCACCAAGGCCTAATCCACTTCTGTGGGTGAGTAAATCCCGAACGGTAAATTCATTGGTTACATACTCATTATACATTTTAAACTCAGGGATGTATTGAATAACCTTGTCGTCCCATTTTATTTTTCCTTCATCAACTAGCATTGCTATTGCAGCAGTTGTAAACGCTTTGCTGTTGGATGCAATTCCGAATAAAGTATTAGCATCCACTTTTTCTTTGGTTGCAATCGATTTTACGCCATAACCTTTGGCAAGAACAATTTTTCCGTCTTTTACAATGGCAACTGCTATTCCAGGAACATTGAAACTTTTCAGCGTGTTTTCAACTAATTCGTCGACTTGTTTTTCGCTTATTTGCCCGAAAGAATGATAACTAACAAGCAATATCAATAATGAGATTATTTTTTTCATTTTCATAATTTTTTATTTCTGCAATCTAAAATCTGAACTCTAAAATCTAAAATCAAAATCCTCTTTGTCTTTTGGCTTCAAAAATCAAAATAGCTGCAGCAACCGAAACATTCATGCTGTCGATTTCGCCTTGCATCGGAATAATAATATTTTGTGTGGCAGCATCACGCCATTCTTGAGTTAAACCGGTAGCTTCTGTTCCCACTACCAATGCTGAAGGCGTAGTATAATCTTGGGTGTGATACGAAGTTGAATTTTGTAAAGTAGCACAGTAAATAGCTATTTTTCTTTCTTTCAGAAACGAAATAATCTCCGAAGTTGTTCCTGTTGCTATTTGTCTTGTAAACAAGCAGCCTACGCTGGAGCGAACAATATTTGGATTGTATAAATCGCTTTTTGGATTGGCAATAATCACGGCATCAAGATTTGCGGCATCGGCAGTTCGAAGTAATGCGCCAATATTCCCTGGTTTTTCTGGCCCTTCGGCAACAAGAATCAAAGGGTTTTTGGATAATTTTAAATCGGATAATTGCAATGATTTAGATTTGGCTACAGCCAAAATTCCTTCGGTAGTATCGCGATAAGCCAGTTTTTGATAAACGTCTTTTGATATTTCTATTAAATCGACGTTTTTGACAATTTGCTGAATTTCGGTTTCCGAAATCATATCGACTAAAAATAAAATTGTTTCTATTTCGTAACCACCTTTCATCGCAATTTCTATTTCTCTTTTGCCTTCAATCAAAAAAGTTCCAGTTTGCTTTCGAGCCTTTGCTTTTTCCTGTAAAAGGACTAAAGATTTTATAAATGGATTTTGTACAGATGTAATTTGTTTCATTTTGGAGCTAAAAAATTGCAAAGCACCAAAGTTACAAAGGTTTTATAGTTTAATTTGCATCAGAATACCGAATAAACGAAATTGTTTTTCTCCCTTTTAGAACATAAAAAAAAAATGCTTAATTTCACGCATTCTAAACCATACTAGTGAAAAACTATTCTGTAAAACAATATCAAGAAAACGATTACGAACAGTGGAATGCCTTTATTGGTCAAGCCAAAAATGCCACTTTTTTGTTTCATCGGGACTTTATGGATTATCATAAAGATCGGTTTACTGATTTTTCGTTGATTGTTTCAGAAGGAGAAAAGTGGGTGGCAGTACTTCCTGCCAATGTGGTAGACGACAATGTTTTTTCGCATCAAGGGTTAACTTATGGCGGATTGGTTTATAATGAAAAAGTGAAATTGGCATCGGTTATTGCCATTTTTAAAGACATCTTGTCTTTTTTGAATGATACTGCTATTCGAAAATTACAGATCAAATTAATTCCTTCAATTTACCATCAAAAACCTGCCGAAGAATTAAATTATGCTTTGTTTTTGGCGAAAGCCCAAATTATTCGTAGAGATTCATTGTCTGTTATTGATATGTCTAAACCGATAGCTTTTTCTAAAATTAGAAACAGAGGAATAAAAAACGGGATAAAAAATCATTTGGTTGTTAAAGAAACAGATGATTTTGAAAGTTTTTGGATGAAAATTTTGATTCCAAATTTAGCTCAAAAACACCAAGCGACGCCTGTTCATAGTTTGCAAGAAATAACAAAGTTGAAAAAAATATTTCCAAAAAACATCCGACAGTTTAATGTCTATGCAAATGGAATTATCGTTGCAGGAACTACGGTTTTTGAATCAGAAAATGTGGCGCATTGTCAATATATTTCGGGCAAAGAAGATGTGAATGATTTGGGTGGAATTGATTTCTTGTTTGGTCATTTAATTTCAGAAGTATTCCAAAATAAACGCTATTTTGATTTTGGGATTTCTAATGAAAATCAAGGTCGAAATTTAAATAATGGCTTGTCGTATTGGAAAGAAAGTTTTGGATCGAATACGGCTGTGCAAGACTTTTACGAAGTT
>JBDTNG010000157.1:0-5428 GCA_039933895.1 Flavobacterium sp.
GCTTAAAGTAGACCCGAAGAAAAACATGATGTTCAACCCAGAAGAGTCTGTTGATTTTGCTGGAAATACGGGACCTTTTATTCAATATACTTATGCTCGTATCCAGTCAATTTTACGTAAAGCTGATTTCGATACGACAATCACTTTAAGTGAAATCACAGAATTACATCCTAAAGAAAAAGAGCTTATCAAACAAATAGAAATGTATCCTGAAGTAATTCAACATGCGGCAAGTCAACACAGTCCTGCATTGATTGCTAATTATACGTATGAATTGGTAAGAGAATACAATTCTTTTTATCAAACGGTTTCTATTCTTGGAGAAGAAGATTTAACCAAAAAGATTTTTAGAGTTCAATTGTCTAAAAAAGTCAGTGATACTATAAAATCAGCCTTTGGATTATTAGGAATTAGCGTTCCTGAAAGAATGTAAGAAATAAAAAATCCGTCTTGTTACTTTATAACGCGACGGATTTTTTTCTATAAAACAAACAAAACTATTCTTTAATTTAAACTCATAGAGTATTTAATGTCTTTAGAAGAAAGGTATATTTTCTTTTTTTTAAAGTTTAATAACGTAATGAGTTCTTTCAATTCAAACCGATTAATTAATATGATAAAATTGCTTTGTAACGTTGGAATTGGAATCTTCTTCTCAAAAATGGAGTTTTCATATTCCCTTTCCCAATAGTCAACATCTATTTTTTGTAAAAAATCACTAAAACTATTCAGTTCTATTGTTGTCAAGTTAAAGTTTAAATTCTTAAATGAAAGTTGGTAATTTTCGGAATGCGAGCATTGAATCAAAATTCCGTTTTGAGTCTGACTTAAGTATTTAATTTTTTGACACATTTTTGACTTATTTAGAGATGTAACTGTCTATTATTTTGCTGATTTCTTCCTTTGAAGCATCTGGTTTCAGATCGAAAAGCTTCATGAATAACGGCTGATTGTCAACTGCTTTTTCAAGAGATAATGATTTATTTGTTGCATAAACAGTTTCCCATTTGTCTCTTACTATTTTCCACAATTTTTCGTTTTCTGCCCACCATTTCTGCCCAGCTTTGCATTTGGAATCTGCTACTTTAGTATACACATCATGCCCTTTTTCCTGAGCTAATAAAGTGTCATCACCATTATCACTTCTTATAATTTTATCATTGTCTTGATCGTGAATCCAACCAAAAGCAGTTATTTCGTGAACATTTGTTCTTTTCAATACATTATAATCTTCTCTTACAGTATGCTCTCTTCTTGGTAATGGTGCATCTGTAGTATTTTCCCAATAATCTCTTCCATCATGATGCGTCCAAGTTGCGGTTCCTTCGTATCGCGGACTGTCATCTACTTGATATACTTTTTGTGTCCATTGTTCTTTAACTTGCTTTGGCGTGCGTTTTTCGAAATTCCAGGTACGGTCTTTAAAGAAATCATAAAAATTAGTGTTTTCATAAAGCCAGTCCTGTCTCCAGTGTTTGATTATGGTTTTGTCATCTACAATTAGTAAATGTTGCATTACAATTTTATTCGGTTGGTCTTCTACTAATTCCACCCATTCTAATCCATAATCGTGTTTTGTTTTAGAAGGTTTGTAGTTTATAGTGTCTTTGGAATATTTGAAAGTTTCTGCAAAATTAAACTTCACTTCATAGCAACCACACATCGATTTGATCGATTTAATGTCTTCTTTTTTCTGGTCTTGGCTATAACTGTTTGTACTAAAAATGATTAGCAAGCTCAACGCAATTATTTTTTTCATAGGGTTTAAATGGTTTAAAAATTTCTTCAGCAAATATATTATATTTATTTAGAATAATTAAAAATAACATATATATTTACAAAAAAATTATTAAGAACAAATCTAAATAATGAAAAATAAAATACTTATATCTTCTTTTTTCTTCTCTTTTTTTTTGGGTATAGCTCAGCAAAAACAAATTGATTCTGTTAAAACTAAAGAGTTAAATGAAGTTATTGTTACTGGCCAGTATGAGCCGCAATTGATAAAGAAATCTGTTTTTAATGTTAGGGTAATCGGCAGCAATGATATTCAAAATTTAGCTGCAAATAATTTAGCAGATGTATTGAATCAGTATTTGAATATTACTGTAAAACCAAGTGGTGCCGATGGTCGTTTTACAGTGTCTTTATTTGGATTGGATGCGCAATATTTTAAGATTTTAGTTGATAATGTGCCTTTGGTTAGCGAAGCGGGTTTGGGAAATAACACTGATTTATCACAAATTAATTTAAGTGACATAGAACAAATTGAAATTGTGGAAGGTTCAATGGGTGTTACGCATGGCGCCAATGCAGTAAGCGGCGTATTGAATATCATTACCAAAAAATCATCACAACATAAATGGGAAATTTCAGCTTCGGCGCAGGAAGAAACGATTAAAAATAAATTTGCTTTCTTCGATCGTGGACGACATATACAATCTTTAAAAGTATCTCATTCCTTTAATGAAAATTGGTTCGTGAGTATTGGTGGCAACCGAAATGATTTTAAAGGTTTTTTAGGTGATAAGAAAGGAAAAAATTATGATGAAAATGACCAAACAAGAGGTTACAAATGGCTTCCAAAAGAACAAGTTAACGGTACCGCACTAATTGGATATCATAAAAATCAATTCCAGGTTTTCTATAAATTCGAATATCTAGATGAAAATATAGATTTCTATAATAGCACGGTACAATCTGGCTATAACACACAATTAGGTTCGTACCGTTATGCAAGCGACAAACGTTATTTGACCAATCGGTATTTTAATAATCTGAATGCTGTTGGAAAAATTTTCTCCAAACTAAATTATAACGTTTCTCTTTCGCAGCAAAAGCAAGCGAGAAATGTTGAAGATTTTAGGTATTATTTACGCACGAAGAATGAGGCGGATCATGTTTTGGTAAAAGACCAATCGATGGAAGTCCTTTATTCAACAGGAACTTTAAGTAATTTTTTTTCCGACAAGAAAGTTGATTTGCAATTGGGATATGAAATTGTAAATAACAGAGGATATTCGTTGATTCAAGAAGCTAATAATGTAAAAATTCCCATTCGAAAAACGCTTGAAAATTATGATTTCTTTGTTTCTTCAGAAATTAAAGCCACCGATAAATTTTCTATTCGACCGGGATTACGATTTTCTGCACAATCTAAATTTGACAATCAATATGCTTCTTCGCTTGCTTTAAGATATTTATTTAATAACCGTATGGAACTTCGTGGTTCGTATGGAACTTCGTTTAGAACGCCCACTTTTGAAGAATTATATTCTAAACTGATTTTTGACGGTCACTTTTTTGCCGGAAATGAAAATCTTATTCCTGAGACGAGCACTTCTTATGAAGTCAGTGTTAAAAAAGCAACTTTGCTTTATTCTGGACTGCAAATTTCCAACACGCTTGCAGGAAGCTTTTTGAATGTGAACGACAGAATTGATATGGCTTTGGTTCGGTTTAATCCAGATACTGGAAATCCGGAATACCAATACATCAATATTAGTAAATACAGCATGTGGAATTTTTCGGCAATGAACCAATTCAAAAAAGAAAATTGGACCTTAAACATAGGTGCTACAATAATTGGTGTTTCTCAGAAAATAGAAAATCAGGTTTTTACTTCAAATGAAAAATACTTGTATTCTTTCAATTTGAATAGCAGCGTTTCTTACGTCGTTCCAAAATGGGGAACCACATTTTCGGCTTATTATAAATACAATGGGAAATCACAACAATTTATTGAAGGAACTTCTGCTTATGTCATTTCCGATATAGATCCTAGCAGTTGGTTTGATACTTCCATTCGAAAAACTTTTTTCAAAAATAAATTGGAAACCACCATTGGAGGCAGAAACTTATTGAATGTAACGAGCATTAATCAAACGAAAACAAATGAAGGCGCTGGACATGCTGTATCTTCTCAAATTATGTTGGCGTATGGACGCTCTTACTTTTTAAAACTTACGTATAACCTTAATTTTTAATACATATATATCATGAAAAAAACATTTTTATCCTTAACTATTGCCTTACTGATGCTGGCTTCTTGTTCAAGTGATGATACTAACAATACAATTGCTGACGTTCCGCCTTCTAGTGGTGCTGTTTTACAACCAACAGTTGGAGGGGCAAATCAACCAAATCAAGTGTATTTAGATTTGAGTTCCAATGGATCGACAGTTGTAAATAGAGCCGCTTGGGATTTCGGATTTTATTCAGGTTCAGATTACAGAGTTATCATTAACGGAGCACTTAAAATGGCAGTAAAAAAATTAGCAACTAACGATATTACTTTGGCACAAACATCAGATTCTGATGTAGCCGTTGGTGCAGGAACAAATCCTTCAGTTAATGGCTATTGTGATAACCCGACGGGTGTTTTAGTGGGTTCTGGAGCTGGAATAGGAACTGCGATTGCAGAAATTTCGGCAACAGATGCGGATAATAATGTGTATTTGATCAACTTAGGTTTTACGATTTCAAGAACCACTCCAAGTGTAGGTTCTGTTAGTGTTGATGGAGATGCTAGAGGATGGAAAAAAGTAAGAATCTTAAGAAGCGGTAATGGATACAAAATTCAATATGCCGATTTAACTTCAGCTACTTTTCAAGAAAAAACAATTGCTAAAGATGCTGATTTCAATTTTACATTTTTCAGTTTAACAACAGGAAATACCATTGCCGTTGAACCCCAAAAAGCAAAATGGGATTTGAATTTTACAACTTTCACCAACTACTTAAATGCAGGAACGGAAGTCACTTACGGCTATTCTGACTTTATTGTTTCTAATATGAAAGGCGGTACAAAAGTATATCAAGCGTTAGTGACTGATGCAGGAAGTTATGAAGCTTTTACAAAAGCAAATATTGTGGAAGCTAATTTTAGAGTTTCGACAACAGACCAAAGGATAATTGGTGCAAACTGGAGAAGTGGAGGAGGACCATCGACATTACCAAGTATTAAAACAGATCGTTTTTATGTTGTAAAAGATGTGGCTGGAAATTATTACAAAGTAAAATTTCTTGCGATGACGAATGATGCTGGTGTAAGAGGATATCCAACAGTTCAATATGCGATTTTAAATTAATTTTAATTGGACGATTTATACCGTAAAGAAGCTTTAAAATTTACATTATAAGGGATTTGTTAAGTTTTTTGTTTGCGAAAAGAAGCTGCTGGATTTTCCGGTAGCTTCTTTTTATTGAAAGCTATTCTGTATTAGGAACTCGCACATCAGAAATAATGAGTAGCAGTGCGATGTGTATAGGAAGCAAGTGAATGCAGAAGATAATTTGTAGGCAGCATTCCGATTGCAGTTTAATTTTTCGTTTTTTTGACTTGTTTTTGATTATTTGTGAAGTTTTTTCAAGAAACTGAATTCTAAATTCTTTAATAAATTCTAAAATATTATCTTTGCACCTCAAT
>JBDTNG010000158.1:0-21354 GCA_039933895.1 Flavobacterium sp.
CATATCCGTCATCAGCACCCTTGTAAGCTACTAAGTGATCTAGCGTTGTTCCTGAACCTACTGAGTAAAAAGTAAATGAATTGTTTTCTTTTTGCCCGTCCAATAATTTTGCTCCAGCGTATTCAACTCTTACATAGTTTAATGAACCACCATTATGAACTGCATTCGAACCACCGTAAGAAATATTGTTTCCATCTTCTGAAGTTGAAGAAGTACCACCTCCAGCTACTTTAGCAGGAGCATCACCGTACATGATGATTCCACCCCAAGAACCTGGAACTTTAGATTTTTCTGTAAATACAACTGGTTGAGCAGCTGAACCGTTAATTATTAATTTTCCTCCGTTTAATACTACTAAAGCATTATCACCTGTAGTTTTATCACATGTAATTGTAGAACCTGCATCGAAAGTTACAGTAACTCCCGGATTAATTTTTACAATTCCTTTTAATGTGTAAGTTCCGTAAACATAATTTGTGTTTGCTGTAATAGGTCCTGTAATTTCTCCGGTTGCTGGTCCTGTTGGTGTTGTTCCTTCATCATCATTTGAAGAACATCCTGTAGCTAATAATCCTAAAAAGGTTAAGCTTAAGATTAATTTTTTCATAGTTCGTTGTTTATATTTATTTGAAGCAAATGTATTTTGAATGTTTTTTTAAGCGGTTACCTTAATATTATCAGATAGTTATAAAAATTTGATGTTAAAGTGAACTTAATGTTAAGCACTTAACAATAAAAAAGTCCGGAATGAACCGGACTTTTTTTTCTTAAAACGTATAACCTAACTTCAATGAGAACCCAATTCCTTTTTTATAACCACTTGCGGTTTGTGATGCCTCGAGAATAGGATGTTTTCCATCGTTTCCAAATTCAAGATTTCTCTCCGGATTTAATATATTGTCTGCAGAGAATTTTAAGTCAATATGTTCAGATAGTTTACTTCCCCAAACAAAGTCTAATTGTTGGTATGGTAATTCATAAGTATGATCCTGACCATTTGTTCCTACTGCGTAAATTCTTTTAGAGAAAACTGCATATACTAATGATATTGTATTACTCCAGTTTTTGTTGAAATCAAATTGGTATTTGATGTCTGAATTGACCATAAAGTTAGAAGCACCTTGCAATTTTCTAGTTTGATGTGTTTCGATAGATTCACGACTAGTTGCATTACCATCTTCGTCCTGTGTTTCGTATGGTCCTGTTTTAACTTTCGAATTCATTACTGTTGTGTTCAATCCAAAAGAGAAATTTGTCAGGTTTTTGTTTATTCGTTCCAAATCCAAAATAAACTCTGCTTCAATTCCGTAAATATTCGCAGATTTAGAATTTAAGTAAGAAGCAATAGTTGAAGTTGTTGCATTTACAATATAAGCTCTTTCGATAGGGTTTTGTAAATATTTACCAAACACACCCAAAGTAATCATTTCTTTGCTTGAAGGGAATATTTCAAGTTTTAAATCACCATTGTAATTGTCACTATTTTTCAACAAAGCATTTCCTTGTACCGAAGTTCCATCGGCATTTATATAAGACAAAGGAAAAGACTCCATAATAACCGGTTTAGTATAAGTTTTACTTCCTGCAAAACGAACGTTTGTTTTTTCTGTTGCTGCATATTTTACATTTATAGAAGGTAAAAAGTAAAGATTGTCCACTTTTCTTTTCTTAAATGGTGCGTCGAATGAACCCAAACCTCTAAACTTCGTTTCTTTATGTGTGCTTTCTGCTCTTAAACCTCCGTTTACTTCCCATTTTTCACCAAATTTTAATAACAAGTTCGCATAACCAGCGTTAACGAATTCGGCTAATTTTACTTTATAAGAAGCATTTGAACTTTCTCTGAAACTGAAAATGCCATTATTTAAGTCTTCCTGAATTTGTGTGTCGATGCTATTGGCTTCAGCATTTAGTGAAAATACTCCGCCATTTGTTTGTGTTGATATGAATCTGTAAGAAGATTGCATCGCCGAATTATTTCCGTTATAACCAATATTCAATGCATTTTGTTTTTCGTTTTTACCAAACTTCAAAGTGTATTCTAACATACTAGAAAAGAAATAATCGCCATTAATTTCCAAATATTGTCTTAAGAAATTATTTCCGCCATAAGAAGTGTTGATCATATTGTTGTCGGCTGTGTAACCTCCTTCAAAAGATTTTCTGTCCGGTTGGGCGTATTTCGTTTTTGCATAAGAAACTCCAGCTTTAATAGTTTGGCTTTTCCCTTCTGTTAAAGCATATTCTCCCGACAATTGTGTGTTTAAATATTCCGATTTTGTCAACTGATTGGTTCTGATCAATTGGTTGTCAAATCCTTTTCTTGGAGATCCTACCTGATCTTTAATCGAATTATCGCTTGTATTGATATAAAGTGTATTCGAAGCCAATTTGAATCGGCTTCCAAGGTAATTCAATCCCACTAAACCAGTAGAGCTTGCTTTATAACTGTATTCTGTGCTTTTGAAGTCATTGATGTATAAAAATCCGGTATCAGCAATGTCTAAAGTTCTTTCAGGACCAGATTTGATTGCATACTGATTGTCGAAATTTAACGAAAGAAAATAAGAGAACTTATTGTCATTTTTTAAATCAAAACGTTCGCCATGTAAAATCCCAATACTAGAATTTAAAGGACTTTTACTTTTAGTTACATTGAATCCAGTTTTGAAATATTTTTGAGATTCTGGAGTCGTAAATGTATAATTTGAAGGTCTTTTGTTTTGGATTAATTCAGGTAATTCTCTGTCTTTTCCATTAAAACCAAAAAAACCTGCCGTATTATCCGCATCAGGAGAAATTAAAAAATCTTCTAAGCTATTATTGGTAGTAAAACCAGTTCCAATGCTCAGCTTTGTAACTTCTTTTGTGCTTTTTGTAGTAGCAATATTGAATGTTCCTCCAGCAAAATCCCCATAAATATTAGGATTAAAAGTTTTGTAAACATCAATGACACCAACGATATCTGTAGAAAATAAATCTAAAGGAATGATTTTTTTAAACGGATTGTTTGTTGGAGCCGCCAAATCGTTAATCAATAAGTTATTGTATCTGTCTTCTAAACCACGAACAAAAATACCTCTTGAATCTACTTTGGTGATTCCGGTGATTTTTGTCAAACCTTCTTCTACATCACTTACGCCTTTTCGGGACATTTCCTGTGCACCAATACTTTGTTTGATTTCAACTGCTTTCTTTTGTTCTAATAATAAAGCACTTTCTTTTTCACGATTTACAGAAGCTTTTACAACAACATCTTCCATCGTTACACTACCTGAACCAATAGTTTGATTGATTTCGATTTTCTCGTTAGCTTTGATAGTTAATGGCGCTTCTTTAGATTGATATCCTAAAAAGCTAAAAACAATAGTGTAATTTCCTTCCGGAATATCAATCGCATATTTCCCATTTACATCGGAAGTAGCGCCATAATGTGTACCTTTAATGGTGACATTTGCAAATGGAAGTGGTTCACCTTTTAAATCTTGATCAGAAACAACTCCTGTAACAGTTCCATTTTGAGCAAATGACAAACATGTAATACATAAGAGCAGAAATGTTAATTTAAATTTCATTGTAGTTGTGTTATAATTTTGTGCAAAGAAACCGGTACAATGTAAAGTTGCTGTTACAAGTGAGTTACGTTTTGGTTTTGATTGTGTTATCAAAATGTTACCATATTAAATTTGTGTAATGACAATATTTTCTTTCAAATTATAATTACTTTTACACAACAAAAAAACAGACATTGCCTTTATGAAAAAGAAAGACATTAGGATTTTATTAGTGGATGATGAAGCCGATATTTTAGAAATAGTTGGTTACAATTTGACGCAGGAAGGATACCAAATATTTACCGCCGAAAACGGAAAAATTGCAGTTCAGAAAGCAAAAAAACACATTCCACATCTTATTATTATGGATGTCATGATGCCTGAAATGGATGGTATGGAAGCTTGTGAAATCATTAGAAAAACACCAGAATTAAGTCAAACGATCATCACTTTCCTTACAGCCCGAAGTGAAGACTATTCTCAAGTGGCTGGATTTGATGCTGGTGCAGACGATTACATCACCAAACCAATCAAACCAAAAGTTTTGGTGAGTAAAGTAAAAGCGTTACTTCGTCGATTTAAAGAGGATGAAACAGCTTCGGAAAACCTTAATGTTGGTGACATTGTAATCAACAGAGAAGAATATAAAATTGTCAAAGACGGTGAAGAAATCGTTTTACCAAGAAAAGAATTTGAATTGTTTTATTTATTGGCTTCAAAACCTGGAAAAGTATTTAAAAGAGAAGAAATTTTAGACAAAGTTTGGGGTAATGAAGTGGTTGTTGGTGGAAGAACCATCGACGTTCACATTAGAAAATTAAGAGAAAAAATTGGAGAAGATTTATTTAAAACAATCAAAGGAGTAGGATATAAATTTGAAGTATAAATGAGTATCATTTTCAAAAAAACATACAAATTTGCAGTAAAATCATCCTTGTATATTGCACTGTTTTCAACAGGATTGATTGCTATACTCATGTCTGTTTTCTTAGAATTCTCATGTCCGTTTTTACTTATTTTCGCCATCTCAATTCTTGTGTTTTCCTTCTTTGTGCTACAGTACAGAGTGGAGAAATTCATTTACCGAAGAGTAAAAAAAATCTACGATGACATTTCGTTCTTAGATTCTACCACTTTTAGAAATCAAGCCATTACTACTGATATGGCCACTTTAACCAGACAGGTTAAAAAATTCGCTACCGATAAAAAACTGGAAATAGAAATGTTGAAAGATCGTGAAGAATACCGTCGCGAGTTTTTAGGAAACGTTTCGCATGAACTTAAAACGCCTTTGTTTACAGTACAAGGTTATATTTCGACTTTGCTGGAAGGGGCAATGAACGACAAAAAAATTCGAAAAAAATACCTCGAACGTGCCGAAAAAGGAGTTGAAAGACTTGTTTTTATTGTGGAAGATTTAGATATGATTGCCAAATTAGAAATGGGAGATGAAAGTCTGGTTACTGCCCCGTTTGATATTGTCGAATTGACACAAAATGTGATGGATATGCTTGAAATGCAAGCCAACAAAAAAGACATCACCCTTAATTTTGATTCCAAATATTACCGACCAATAATGGTAATGGGTGATTACGAAAGAGTTCAGCAAGTCCTTACAAACCTTATTGAAAATTCTATCAAATACGGAAAAGAAAAAGGTTCGACAGAGGTTGGTATCGAAGAAGTCATCAATAATAAAGTACTCATTAATATTAAAGACAATGGGGAAGGGATTGAAAAACAGAATATTTCCCGTCTTTTTGAACGTTTCTTCAGAGTTGATAAAAGTGGCGCCCGCTCTGAAGGTGGATCTGGTCTTGGATTAGCCATTGTGAAACATATCATCGAAGCGCACAACGAAAGAATTTACGTTGAAAGTACTTTCGGTGTTGGATCAGAGTTCTCTTTTACCCTTGAAAAACACAATAAATAAAGGTTGTCGAAACAATAATTTAACTTTAAATCATTCCTTAATAATCAGTTAACATTAGTTTAACATAGGCATTTCATCTTTGCGCCATCAAAACAACAACTACACAATTACAAAGATGAAAAAATTATTTATGTTACTATTTATCGTTTCAGGAGCTGCAAATGCCCAAGATGAGGTAGTAAATGATTCGATTAAAAAGGAAGTCTCTATCGATTCTTTAAAACAAAGTATTGATGAGCATACCATGAAGTTTGGCGATTTAGACGAAAGATTAGCTACTATTGAAAGTGATTTAGCCAAATTAACTAAAATTAAAGTGTCAGGTTACATTCAAGGTCAATACGAAATGTATGATTTTCAAGATGATAAAGGACCTGTTGCAGGATCTTCTGCCGCTGCACCAGTAACGAATTCTTTTTATTTAAGAAGAGCCAGAATTAAATTTACTTATGAAACTTTAGATGGTGTGAAGTTTGTACTTCAGCCTGATTTAGCCTTTGATAAAGTGTCAGTGAAAGATGCCTTTGTAGTCTTAAACGATCGTTGGACTCATACTTACTCTTTGACAGTTGGGCAATTCAATAGACTTTCTTATGAAGTTGAGTTTTCCTCAAGTGTTAGAGAATTTTTGGAAAGAACTAGAATGACAAGTATACTTTATCCTAGTGAGAGAGATTTAGGGGCTAAGTTGGAAGCAAATTTTGACACAAATTACCGTTTTCCTTTAAAATTACAATTGGCTGTCTTTAATGGTAACTTTGGAGAAGGAACAGCTGCTAATCAAGTTAGAGATGTAGATAGTAATAAAGATGTTATGGCACGTGCTACCTATTCTTTTCAAATGCCGAGCAAAGGATTAGGAATTGATGTTGGAGCGCATGGGTATTTTGGTTCAACGAAAGTATTACCACAACCAGTAACCACTCCAGTGACTCCACCAGCTGTTTTTTCTGATGTGAACAATAATCCTTTTACGCCTGCAGTAGGAGCGACACTTAAGAAAGATTGGTATGGTTTTGAAACACAGATTTACTACGATTTCTTAGGAGGAACTTCTTTGAAAGCAGAATATATTACAGGAACAATTTCAGGTTCTACAAATCCAATGGAAACTTATTCTGCTTATGCAGCAAATAAAGTTAGAGAGTTTAGCGGTTTTTACATTGCTTTCATGAAAAACATTGGAAAAAGCAATCAAGCGATTATACGATTTGATCAATATGATCCAAATACCAAACTTTCAGGATTTGACGTAACTAGAGCAGATGATTTAAAATATAATACTTGGAATTTTGGATGGCAATATTTTTATGATGAAAACGTAAAAATTGTATTGGGTTACAACATGCCATTAAATGAAAAAAGTGATAAAGTAGGTGGCGATTTTGCCTCAGCACATAAAGATAGAAAAGACAATACTTTCTCTATCAGACTTCAAGCGAAATTTTAATTAAATAATAAATAAAATGAAAACAACAAAACTAAAATTAGTTGCAGCTTTAGTGGTTATAATGACTATTGGGCTTTCTTTTACTTCAACAGACAAAATTACGATGAAAGGATCGGACACAATGGTAATTTTAGCTCAAAAATGGGCTGAAGTTTACATGTCAAAAAACCCAGCAACTGCCGTTCAAGTTACCGGTGGAGGATCTGGTGTTGGACTTTCAGCATTGATTAACGGCGCAACAGATATTGCTAATTCAAGTCGTCCTATCAAACCTACTGAAATGGAAAAAATGAAAGCAAGATATGGGACACTAGGCGTTGAAATTCCATGTGCTAAAGATGGTATTTCTATTTACTTAAACAAAGCCAATACTGTTGAAGAATTAACTTTGAAACAGATTGCGGATATTTATTCTGGTAAAATTACAAACTGGAAACAAGTAGGTGGTCCTGATGCCAACATTAAATTATATGGTCGTGAAAGTAGTTCTGGAACGTTTTCTTACTTAAAAGATTATGTTGTAAAGAGAGATTATGCTGTAACTTGTCAAACTTTACCTGGAACGGCTGCCATTGTTAATGCAGTGAAGAAAGATAAATATGGTGTTGGATATGGTGGTGCAGCTTACGATTCAGGTGTAAAAGATTGTAAAGTAAAAAAAGACGCTAACAGTCCAGCATATTTGCCAACAGCAGAAACGATTAAGAATAAAACGTATCCTATAACAAGATATTTGTATATGTATTTGGGTTCAAAACCAACAGGTTCTACCAAAAAATTCATAGATTGGATTTTAAGTCCTGAAGGTCAAAAAATATGTACTCAAGTAGGTTATTTTCCTTTAAAATAATGAAACGATAAACCTCTTTCCTAAAGAGGTTTATTTGTTTATAGACCAATTTACGAATACCAAATTCAATCAAATGAATTCAAAAGTCCCAAAGGAGAATCAGTTTACGCAAGAAAGTTTAAAAAAACAATTTAGGCTTTCAGAGTTTTTAGCTGAAAAAATAATTTCATCTATCGCTTATTTGTCGATAGCCATTATTGTATTGATTTTTGTTTTCGTTTTTAAAGAAGCGCTTCCAATATTTAAATTTGGAAAAGAAGACAAAGCCAAAACAGAGGTTTCTAGTACAAACAATTTGAAACCGGAAACCTACGGTTCAGAAACAACTACTGAACTCAAACCAGAAGTGTACGGTTCGGAAACGACAGAAGATTTAAAACCAGAAACTTACGGAGATGTAAAAACCGAAGATTTAAAACCTGAAACTTATGGTGATGTTGTTGTAGAAGAAGCCACGCCAACAGAAGAAGTAAGACAAGTGACTAAGGAAGGTGAAGAGAATACTTGGGGCACTTTCTTAACGGCAGAATGGGTTCCTGTTTCCGATAATCCAAGATTTGGACTAATTGCATTGCTTATTGGAACATTAAAAGTGACTGGGATTGCGATGTTATTCGCTGGCCCTATTGCTATTTTAGCAGCATTATATACTTCAACTTTTGCTTCCAAAAGAGCGAAAGAAATTATCAAACCTATCATTGAGCTTTTGGCTGCATTTCCTTCTGTGGTTATTGGATTTTTTGCGTTGATGGTTTTGGCTACTTTTTTTCAAGATATTTTTGGTTATGAAACAAGGCTAAATGCTTTTGTTGGTGGTGTTGCCATGGCTTTGGCTGCGATTCCAATTATATATACCATTTCAGAAGATGCACTTTCGGCAGTGCCAAAAACCTATACCGAAGCCAGTTTGGCTTTGGGTGCAAGTAAATGGCAAACCGCCTTTTTTGTAACGTTGCCTGCTGCGGTTCCTGGGATTTTTGCAGCTATCTTACTTGGAATTGGACGTGTTTTTGGAGAAACTATGATTGCACTTATGGCTACTGGAAATGCAGCATTAAATACGGCAAATCCTTTTGATAGTGTTCGAACTTTTGCAGCCACTATTGGATCTGAAATGGCAGAAACCGTTTTCGGTGATACACATTATAGTGTTTTGTTTTTTATCGGTTCATTGTTATTTATTTTTTCCTTTGGATTAAATGCTTTGGCTGAATTTTATGTGAAAGGAAGATTAATCAAGAAAATTCAAGGTAAATAGCGTATGGAAACGAATACAATAGAAGAAAAAAGCACTCTTTTTTCAAACGTAAATAAATCTTCTGAAATCAAAGGCAAAGTAATTGTTGGCGCTACTTTGGCGGCTGTTATTCTTATTATTTCGGTACTTTTATTAATTGTCGGAATCATTGTTTACAATGGCTGGAGTAAATTTTCATGGGAATTTATCAGTTCTTTTCCAACCGATGGTATGACCCAAGGAGGAATATTTCCCGCCATTATTGGTACCTTTATTTTGGTTGTTGTAATGTCAATCGCTGCAGTTCCCTTTGGAACAATAACGGCACTTTATCTGACGGAATATGCCAAAGAGAATTCAAAATTTGCTGCCGCCGTCCGATTTTCTGTAAGAACACTTGCTGTCGTACCTTCTATCATTTTTGGATTGTTTGGACTCGGGTTTTTTATCCAGTTTATTGGATCAGGAATGGACAAAACCTTCAACAATGGAATGCTGCATTGGGGACAGCCTAATATTTTATGGGCAAGTTTAACCATGGCATTATTAACCTTACCAGTGATTATTGTTTCCGTTGAAGAAGCATTAAAAACAGTTCCTAGAGAATTGCGCGAAGCGAGTTTGGCGTTAGGTGCTACAAAATGGCAAACGATTCGCAAAGTGGTATTGCCAGAATCGGTTTCGGGAATCATGACAGGAACCATTCTTGCTGTGAGTAGAGGTGCTGGAGAAGTTGCGCCTATTTTATTTACCGGAGCTGCTTATTATTTAGCTACTTTACCAAAATCCGTAAGTGATCAATTTATGAATTTGGGGTATCATATCTACATTATGTCGACACAATCTTCAGATGTGGAAAAAACGATGCCAATCCAGTTTGCAACGACTTTGGTTTTATTAATGCTAACTGTATCATTAAACATTGTTGCCGTAATTATCAGATCAAGAATTAGAAGAAAGAAAAACTAGTTGTTTTAAAAAAACACACCATGCAAATGAAAGATATCAAAATAGAAGTAAAGGATTTATCATTATACTACGGAGAGAAAAAAGCATTGAATGAAATCTCCATGGAAATCCCAAGAAATAAAGTAACGGCCTTAATCGGTCCTTCAGGTTGTGGAAAATCTACTTTTCTGAGAAGTATTAACAGAATGAACGATCTAATTCCGAGTGTAAAAATCACTGGAGAAATGCTCGTGGAAGGTATTAATATTTATGATAAAGATGTTGATGTAGTTAATATCCGTAAAAAAATAGGAATGGTTTTCCAAAAATCAAACCCTTTTCCAAAATCCATTTATGAGAATATTGCTTATGGACCAAAAATAAACGGGATTAAAGGTAAAAACGAATTGGACGAAATTGTAGAAACTTCTTTGAGACAAGCTGCAATTTGGGACGAAGTAAAAGACCGTTTGGGCGATTCTGCCATGGGACTTTCTGGAGGACAACAACAACGTTTGTGTATCGCAAGAACATTGGCGGTAAGTCCAGATATTGTTTTAATGGACGAACCAGCGAGTGCATTAGATCCAATTTCTACTTCAAAAATAGAAGAACTGGTACACCAACTAAAAGAACAATACACCATCATCATTGTCACGCACAATATGCAGCAAGCGGCAAGAACCAGCGATTATACCGCTTTCTTTTACTTGGGAGAATTGATAGAAATGGATAAAACCAAATCCATCTTTACTAAACCATCTAAAAAACAAACAGAAGATTATATTACTGGAAGATTTGGATAATTTTTTCAGTACTTTTAGAATGTTTCTATTTTCAAATTTTTAAATTCAAAACATGGCATCACAATTAGAATCAGAGTTAAAAAAGCTTAAAAATGCTATTATAAAAATAAGTAATCTTGCCGAAAATCAGGTCATTGAAGCAATGAAAGCATTATTGTCTGAACCTGCTGCTCAAGGCAAAGAAGTCAAAAAAACCGAAAACAAAATTGACAAACTCGATGTAAAAATCGATGAAATCTGTCAAAATGTTTTTGCACTACAACAACCAGTTGCTTCCGATTTGAGATTTATCATGTCGGCCATGCAAATCAGTAATGAAGTGGAAAGAATAGGTGATTTGGCTTTAGATGTTATTAAAAACAACAAAAATATTAAAGAAAAACACGATTTGATTTTAAGGCATAATATTCCAGAAATCACTAAAGAAGTGGAAGAGATTGTATTGAAAACCATCTTGTGTTTTCAGAATCTTAATCCCGAAAATATCAGTGAAGTGTTTGTGTTGAACAGTGCTATTAAGACCAAAAGTGCTGAAGCAATTCAAGGCATTATCAATGAAATGAAAGACAATTCAAAAACTGTAGTTTCGGGGACAAGTTTAGTTTTGGTATTGAAAAACATTGAAAGAATTTCAGAACATTGTACGAATGTGGCGGAGTCTGTTTATTTTATGATCAATGCTGAAATCATTAAAAACGGAAAAAAATAATCAAATAATCACTTAATTTGGAACTGACTTTTGGGCAACTAAAAGTCAGTTTTTTTATCGAAAATAAAGAAGAGCTCATCCCAGTTGATTTTCGTGTGTAAACCTTTCAATCCTTTGTAAAGGCCAATTTCCAATAGTTTTTTAAGTTTAAATTTCTCTTGTTTGCAATACGGAACCAAACCTTCTTTTTTTAATTTCTTAGCCAAATATTCCTGTTCATATTGTCCTGGCGTTGGAATAAAAAATGCCTTTTTTTCCAGTTGTGCCAAATCCATAACAGTAGTATAGCCGGAACGACATAAGACAGCATCACTTTCGTTGAAAGCCGTTTCAAGTTCTTGCGTATTCATGTAATTGTAAAAAGTAATGTGCTCTTTGACTTCAACTGTTTGTTCTGGCTCGATTTTCCCTTTGATGAAAATAATTTTCCCTTCATAACTTTGCAGTTCAAGGGTTAGTTTTTCTTCCAATAAAGTACGTTGAGGCTCTGGTCCAGACAAAATAACCATCAAATCGTATTTTTTCTCCAGTTGTTTTTTGTGCAAACGACTCAATGGACCAATATATTTTATATAGTCGTGAGTTTTTTTCAAATGACCCAAATCACCAGTAAGATTTGGTACTGAATCTACATCGGGAACCCAACATTCATCGAATTTTTGAATAACAAACTGATGCAATTTGCTGGTTAACCAGGTTGTATTTCCAGTCATCACAGTGAGTTGGTGCGTAATAAACACCGATGGAATTTTCCTGTTTTGAACCCCCAATCGGTTGTCGGAAATGATACCTTTGATGTTATATTCCTTGATGATTTTCTTGGTCCTTTTCTTTTCGTTCAAAATGGCGCCAATCATTTTTGGACTGTTCATTAGTAATTTTCTCTTAAAGTTTTTACCTTCTTCTGGGTATTCAATATTGTAAGATGGTAATTCCAACGTTTGTAAATGCGGAAATTCTTTGCGCAACAAGCTCAAAGCCACACCATCGGAGGCGAGAATAGGGGTAAATCCCTGAATTTCTAAAGCTTTTATGATGGGAATGCATCGTGTAGCGTGACCTAACCCCCAATTTAACGGAGCAACGAGAATGTTTTTTTTTATTTTTTCCAAAGTGTACTGATATTCAAATGGTTTGTCAATTAACCCTGATGGAAGTGAAAATCCCATCTCGTTCCAAAAAATGAGATGGATTGTAACGAACAGCAGGAACTATGTTGGCTTAAAATGCCGGTCCCGACGCTTCGGGATCGTTCCTAAAAAATTATTTAAACGTAAAGTAAAGATAAAAAGATTTCCGGTCTGTTATATTTCCTTAATTTTACCAAAATTTTAAATTAAGTCGTGGGAAGTAAGAATAAATTAAAGAGGTTTAGAGAAAACGAGACATTTGGTAACGTTTTTCAACCAACGCGTGAGGAAGTAGTTTCTGATTCATTTGCACTAAGAGGAAAATGGAATCAAGATTTTTTTAAGAACGACAATCCAATTGTTTTAGAATTAGGTTGTGGAAAAGGTGAGTATTCAGTTGGTTTGGCTGAACGTTTCCCGGAGAAGAACTTTGTTGGTATCGATATCAAAGGAGCACGTTTTTGGCGTGGTGCTAAAACTGCTTCAGAAGATGGCTTGCACAATGTGGCTTTCATTCGTACACAAATCGAATTAATCCAGCATATTTTTGGAGAAAATGAAGTCGATGAAATATGGATTACTTTTCCGGATCCGCAAATCAAATACAAACGTACCAAGCACAGAATGACCAATTCGGAGTTTTTGCAATTGTACAAAAAAATATTGAAGCCTGACGGAATCATGAATTTGAAAACCGATAGTGAGTTCATGCACGGTTACACATTAGGATTATTGCATGGGGAAGGACATGAAGTGCTTTATGCCAATCATAATGTGTATCATAATGAAGGTTCTCCAGTTGAAGTGACTGAAATACAAACGTTTTATGAGAAACAATATTTGGAAATTAACAAGGCAATTACGTATATTAGATTCAAAATAAAATAACCATTCATGGGTTTGATTTCGCCGCTTTTTTGGGGTTTTGTAGTTGCAGTAATTGGGATTTTTCCGCCAGGATTAATCAATATGACGGCCGCTAAAATTAGTGTTCAGGATGGAAAAAACAGAGCGTTGTTGTTTACAAGTGGCGCTTTGGTAATTATCTTTTTCCAGACATTATTAGCCTTAATCTTTGCTAGATATATATTTAGCCACCAAGATGTGGTCAATTTATTACGGGAAATTGGGTTTGGTATTTTTTCAATTTTAACGATTTATTTCTTTTTAATTGCTAAGAAACCAAAACAGAAAAAGAAAGAAGAGTCGCAAATAAAAAGTAAAAAGAGTCACTTTTTTCTTGGAACGTTGATTTCAGCCATTAATTTTTTCCCCATTCCGTATTATGTATTCGTAAGTGTGAGTTTGTCCTCGTTTCACTATTTTACGTTCGAGAAACTCTCGATTTATTGTTTTGTAGTAGGCGTGGTTTTTGGTTCTTTTGCTGTGTTTTATGCGTACATCGCTTTTTTCAAAAAAATAGAATCTAAAACTGACTTTCTAATCAAAAACATGAATAATATTATAGGATCGATTACTGGAGTGATTTCTATACTGACCCTATATCACATTGTTAAATATTACTTCAAGTTCTAGCTTATGGCAAAAGAGAATGAAAATTTCTTTGAAAGAGTGTACGAAATTGCCAGACAAATTCCGGAAGGCAGAGTGACTTCTTATGGTGCCATTGCCAAAGCTTTAGGAACCGCTCGTTCTGCTAGAATGGTAGGTTGGGCCATGAATGCCGCTCATAGCATGGAAGATATTCCGGCACATCGTGTAGTAAACCGAAAAGGACTGCTGACTGGGAAATTTCATTTTGACGGAACCAATTTGATGCAACAACTACTAGAAAACGAAGGAATTGAAGTAGTAAACAACCAAATTATCGATTTCGAAAAACATTTTTGGGAGCCTGAAATTACAAAATAAAAGAGCATTGTATAAAAGACAATGCTCTTTTTTTTAATGTAATTTATCGCATGATGGTGTTTACAGTAGATTCTCCATTGGCAAATCTTTCAAAACTAACCGGATATATACCCGCTTTAAGAATAATTGTTCTTTTTCCTAATGCTCGTGCTAAACTTGGATTTACAGTTACATCTCGCTCTATGATAAATTTATCTTCTTCTAGACTTCTGTAAAAGCTTAAGCTTAAACGGTCATTTACTATAGACACTCCAATAGGTCCTACTTCGGGATCATCAGAGTTGTCTATAAAAGCATAGTCCCAAATATTTCCAAATCCATCTTGAAAACATACGCCTGGGCCTGTTGCACAAGTAGTTCTGCTGAACCTTGAATCCATTACATAAACTCTAAATTCATCATAATATCTTCCAGACTCATTTAAGGATTGAACTTCTGTTGGTGTTGGATTTTTTGGTTCTAAATCATCCTTTTGACAACTTACCATCGAAATAAATAAGGCAGGAATTAATAGTTTAATAGTTTTCATTGTGTTTTTTTTTAATTATTGAACCTACTCTGTTTGTGGATTTTCAGTTTCCTCCATTTGATTGATCAATCATTCTTATATCAATTTAAAATCTTTTTTGTTACCCCTGTTTTTGATTTTTTTGTAAGTTTTTTATTTCTAAATTTTTAAAGACAACAGATCATAAATTTTCTTTATTGCACCATAAACTTTGCTTCTGATAAACTTTGTCATTTTCAGACTTCTTCACTACCTTTGCAATCTAAAATCAGTTTAAATAAACATAACTGAAATATAGCATCCAAAAATGAAATTAGATAGAAAAGAAATTCTTAAAGCTTTAGAAACCATTTCAATAGCTGGAGAAGGAAAAAATATGGTGGAAAGTGGCGCAGTAACTAATGTCATTACTTTTGGTGACGAAGTGGTGGTCGATCTAGTATTGCATACCCCAGCCATGCACATTAAAAAACGTGCTGAAGACGATATTAAAAAAATAATCCAAGAAACTTTTTCGGCAGAAGCCAAAGTAAAAGTGAATATCAAGGTCGAAGCGGCTGAGAAAAACGAAATCAAAGGAAAAGAAATCCCAGGAATTAAAAATATTATTGCTGTTGCTTCCGGAAAAGGAGGCGTAGGGAAATCGACAGTTACGGCAAATTTAGCGGTAACTTTGGCAAAAATGGGGTTCAAAGTTGGTGTTTTAGATGCTGATATTTACGGTCCTTCGATGCCAATTATGTTCGATGTAGAACACGAAAAACCAATTTCAATCGAAGTTGATGGCAAATCAAAAATGAAACCGATCGAAAGTTTTGAAGTTAAAATTTTGTCCATAGGATTCTTCACAGCACCAAGTCAAGCCGTTATTTGGCGTGGACCAATGGCTGCCAAAGCCTTGAACCAAATGATTTTCGATGCAGCTTGGGGAGAATTGGATTTTATGTTAATCGATTTACCTCCAGGAACAGGCGATATTCACTTATCGATCATGCAATCGTTACCAATCACAGGAGCAGTTGTAGTAAGTACACCACAAGCGGTGGCTTTAGCTGATGCTAAAAAAGGCGTTTCAATGTTCTTGTCAGACGCAATTAAAGTGCCTGTTTTAGGGATTATCGAAAATATGGCTTACTTTACTCCGGAAGAATTACCAAATAACAAATATTATATCTTCGGAAACGGTGGAGCTAGAAACCTAGCAGAAGATTTACAAGTGCCGTTTTTAGGAGAAATCCCATTGGTACAAAGTATTCGTGAAGCAGGAGATTACGGTCGTCCAGCCTCATTGCAAACCGCTTCAATAGTAGAAACTATTTTTGAAGAGGTCACTAGAAATATTGTACAAGAAGTAGTAGCAAGAAACGAAAATTTACCACCTTCAGAAGCCATAAAAATTACAACAATGGCAGGTTGTTCGGCGGTTAACAAGAAATAATTAGAAAAATGACACCAGAAGAATTAGTATTAAACGTAGAAAAAGCCTTAGAAGAAATCAGACCTTTTTTGAATTCTGACGGAGGTGATATTACCTTGATTTCCATTGAAGACGAAAAGCATGTAAAAGTGCGTCTTGAAGGAGCTTGCAATTCTTGTAGCGTAAGTGGTATGACCATGCGAGCAGGTGTTGAAACTACCATTAAAAAATATGCGCCACAAATTGAAACTGTGGTAAATGTTCTATAAATAAACAGGGCGTGACCCAGTGAAAAACTGGGTCGGGCTTTTCGTTGCAATCTTTTTTCGGTGAAAAACCTCAAAAAGGATTTCCACTACAATCCCTCACGCAAATTAAATCTATAAATGATAAAAATCATAAAATAGAAGTTTTCGTTTTAAGACCTTTACCACTTAAACGAATAAATTTTTTACCTTAAACAGATGATTGAAACAGATATACTTATTATAGGAGCTGGTCCTACGGGACTTTTTACTGTATTTGAAGCAGGGCTTTTAAAACTTAAATGCCATATTATTGATGGTCTTCCACAACCTGGGGGGCAATTAACGGAATTATATCCTAAAAAACCTATTTTCGATATTCCCGGATATCCTTCAGTTTTGGCTGGTGATTTGGTGGACAATCTGATGGAACAAATCAAACAATTCCAACCTGGATTTACCTTAAATGAAACCGCGGAAACCATTCAGAAATTAGAAGACGGAACGTTTATCGTAACGTCAAACAAAGGAACAGAACATCACGCTAAAGCGGTTGCTATTGCAGGTGGTTTAGGTAGTTTTGAACCTAGAAAACCACTCATTGAAGACATCGAATTCTACAAAGACAAAGGCGTTGAATATTTTGTGAAAGATCCAGAATTGTTTCGTGATAAAAAAATTGTTATTGCGGGCGGAGGCGATTCTGCACTGGATTGGAGTGTTTTCTTATCCGATGTAGCTTCGGAAGTTACGCTAATTCACCGTAGAAATGAATTCCGTGGTGCGTTAGATTCGGTTGAAAAAGTACAAGAACTAAAACATGCTGGAAAAATCCATTTGATTACTCCCGCAGAAGTGGTTGGATTGAATGGTGCTGAAAGTTTGGAATCGATCGATATTGATGAAAATGGCGCACATAGAAACATCAAAACCGATTATTTTATTCCGCTTTTTGGTTTAACACCAAAATTAGGAGCTATTGCACATTGGGGGTTAGAAATCGAAAAAAATGCGATCAAAGTCAACAACGCTTTAGATTATCAAACCAACATAGAAGGTATTTACGCTATTGGTGATGTGAATACGTATCCCGGAAAATTGAAACTGATTCTTTGTGGTTTCCATGAAGCGACTTTAATGTGCCAGAGTGTTTACAACAAACTCAACCCCGGAAAAAAATACGTTTTAAAATACACTACTGTATCAGGAATTGACGGTTTCGACGGAACCAGAAAAGAAGCTGAAAAGCAGGTGGTGAAATCTATCGAATAAGATAATAGTCATAACACTATAAAAGGCATTGACCCATTCGTAAAATGAAATCTCATTTTTGAATGGGTCAATTTAATATAACTCAACAAAATTATACAGTTTTTTAGGTTCCTAATTCCAACTGGTTTTTAACCAAATTGTAATATCCCGCTTTTTTATAGACCAGATTTTGATGGTCTCCTTGCTCCAAAATCGCTCCGTTTTTAAGAACAATAATATTATCAGCATTTTTTACCGTACTCAATCGGTGTGCAATAATAACCACCGTCTTCCCTTTAAAAAATTCCTGAAGGTTATCGTGGATTATTTTTTCATTCTCAGCATCTAAAGCTGAAGTTGCTTCATCGAAGAAAATGTAATGAGGGTCTTTATAAACAGCTCGGGCAATCAGGATTCTTTGTTTTTGTCCACCAGAAATGCCATTTCCGGAAGCTCCAATTTTGGTGTTGTATTGTAGAGGCAATCCGTTTACAAATTCTTCAATATTGGCGATTTGAACTGCTTTTTTAAGTTTTTCCCGGTCGATGATTTCATCTCCGGTAGCAATGTTTCGTTCTATCGTATCCGAAAAAATAAAACCGTCTTGCATCACAACACCACAGTTTTCTCTTAAGTTTTTAGATGAAATTTCGTTAACATTATCCAAATTATAAAACAGCTCTCCTTCTGTTGGAGGATAAAATTTCAATAATAATTTCATCAAAGTTGTTTTCCCGCTTCCACTTGCGCCAACTATGGCTGTGATTTTTCCTTCGGGAATAAACAAGTTGATATCATTTAGGATATAAGGTGATTTCGGACCTTCGTATTGGAAGCTGACATTTTTAAATGCAATACCATTTTCTTCTCCATTTATAGAAGCTGGGGTTTCTTTGGATAAAGGTTTTAAAGACTCGTTTTCTTCCACAGGATGCACTTGCACTTCATTCAATCTTTCCAAACTTAATCTGGCATCTTGTAGTGAGCGGAAGAAACTCACCAACTGATTTACTGGTGCATTCATCTGTCCAATGATGTAAGAAACACTCAATAAAGCACCCAAAGTCATGTGTCCTTGCACTACATAGGAAGCGGCTAAGAAGGTCACAAGAATATTCTTTAATTGATTCAGAAATTCAAAACCAGACAATTGAAATTGATCGAGTTTTAAAATTCTAAGGTTGATTTTAAAGAGTTTTTGTTGAATATCTTCCCATTCATTCAGTTTGTAATTTTCAAACTGGTTCAGTTTTATTTCTGTTACCCCATTGATGATTTCGTATATGGAATTTTGATTTTGACTGCGCTGTTGAAACCTTTGATAATCTAGTAATTTCCGTTTACTAAGCCAATAAAAAGACCAAGAAATTGCGAAAACGGTTAAAGCCAGATACACTAACAGAATTTTAAAATCATAGTAGAAAAGCACACCAAAGAAAACAGAAAAGGTAATGATGGAAAAAAAAGTGACTAAACTCTGTGAGGTCAAAAAGTTTTCTATTCGTTCATTGTCCTGAATCCTTTGGTTAAAATCGCCCATCATTTTAGTGTCGAAAAAATTGATGGGTAGTTGGAGTAATTTTTTAAGAAAATCGGAAATAATGGCAATACTGATTTTGGCTCCCACAAAAAGCATGAGCCAGTTTCGTATGATTTCTATGGTAATGGAACCCAGAAAGAGTCCCAATTGAGCCAATAAAATGACTGAGATATAACTTAAATTCTTTTGATTTACCCCTTTGTCAATTAAGTTTTGCGTCAGAAACGGAAAAACAAGAGTCAAGCCACTACCCACCAGCAACAGCAAAAACATGGTTATTAATTGCTTTTTGTAAGCGGTAAGGTATTTGAACAAATAACGTAAAGTTACTTTTTCCTCTTTGGGTGAATGGTGTGCGTGAAATTCTTCTGTTGGACTTAAAAAAAGCGCAACACCTTTGTCATCATCAGAAATCCATGATTTTTTAAATTTTTCGTCGTCAATAGAAATGAGTCCAAACCCAGGGTCAGCGATTTTAAATTTATATTTTCGGGTAAAAAAGTCTTTTTTATGATCGTGTAACACAACAAAATGACTTTTATTCCAATGCAATATACAAGGAAGTGTTCCTTCTTTTCCAAGGGTTTCAAAGTCTAATTTGCTCGGAAAAGTTTCAAAACCCAATTCATCGGCCGCAGTTGAAATTCCCATTAGGCTAATGCCTTCTCTGGACAAGTTTGTTTTTTTCTTGATGTATTGCAGCGAATGATTTTTTCCATGAATAGAACAAATCATCGCTAAGCAAGCTGGACCACAATCCATCTGGTCGTGCTGAGGAATAAATTTTAAAGACATTCTACTTTTAGGTGTTTAATTTGTGCTAATTTCATTCGGTAATATTTCTCCAAAATGCCGTAAATGACCAACTCATGCGTTCTCGGATTTGATTTGGTAATCCTATTGATGTGCATGTGTATGAAACTGTCAATCAAGGTCATAGCTTGTGTTTTGTGCAATCGATTCATTTCCCAACAATTGGCTGCAATTTTCGACATCGCATCATCTATTAAAGAAATATACTCAGTATATTCTTCCGATTTGGGTGAAAAAATGACCTTCATCGTTGGTAAATAATTTCTGAATTTGAGATCGACTTGCTTTCTCACGTTTTTATCGGCATCAAATTCTTGTTGGAAAGCATTGTATAAACTTTCTGTGATAGCATGCCTTTCTTCATTGGTAAAATGAAATAAATTAAAATAGCTGTCGATACATTTGAATGTTAACATCCACAATAAATCTTCATTTTCAGATCCTTGGGTAGCATCAATCAATTGTAGCGCTAACTCACTATCATAATGGAATATTTTTTCGGAAAGTTCAATGATTTTACCTTGGTATCTTTCCAATTCTTTGTCATATGTCGCCAGCTCTACTTTCCAAATCATATGGTTTTCGACATAAAATTTCAAATACTCATTGAAAAGCGTCATGATTTCCTGAACACTTCCTTCGACATTTTCATCAAAAGCAAAACGAATTCTTAAATGGAAATCAGTGTCTCGATAACGAATAAAAAACCATTTTTTAATTAAACCTTTTTCTTTTAGTAAAGCGACCAAAGGCTGAATGGCATCAATTAATATTTTGTTTGCCGTTTTTACACCAGTATATATTTTATAATATAACCATTCTTCGGCGGGGATAAATTTGCTCTTTATATCTTCTGTTTTCTTGGAGATATAATGATTTTCTTTATGTGTTGTATTCACAAAAGGAATGACCACTTCGTTATCAGCATAATCGGTATAAATATCATAGAGACATTCTTTTATTGTGATGATTTTGTGTTTTTTGGCACTTTCGAATAACAACCCTAATAATATTTCATTTTCAGTATCGATGAGTAACTTATTATCGCCTTCTGAAACATAAATGTGTTGTGGAATAACATTGGTTGTTAT
>JBDTNG010000159.1:0-21574 GCA_039933895.1 Flavobacterium sp.
ATTTAATTCTTCCGTTTCCGTTTGACATTACTTTACTCATCAATGCAGAATATTCAGTATTGATTTGTTTGTCGTCGAAAGAAAGGAAATTAACAAATCCCATCACGTCTTCGTAGAATTTTACCCAGGTATTCATTTCATTCCAACCCACATTTCCTACCATATGGTCGATATATTTCAAACCGGTTGGCGTTGGATTGTAGTCAGATTTCCATTCTTTGTATCCAGGCAAGAAAACACCTTTATAATTTTTACGTTCTACAAAAACGTGTACAGTTTCTCCATATGTATAGATTCCTGAACGTACTACTTCACCAAACTCGTCTGTTTCGACTGTTGGCTCCATAAAAGAACGCGCTCCGCGTTTCATAGTTTCTTCGTAAGCGCTTCTGGCATCTTCTACCCAAAGAGCAGCTACTTTTACACCATCACCGTGTTTTCTCAAGTGTTCGTTGATAGGAGAATCCGCATTTAATGGTGTAGTTAGTACCAATCGGATTTTATCTTGCTTTAACACATAAGACGCTTTGTCTTTTACGCCTGTTTCCAATCCGGCGTACGCTAAAGATTGATAACCAAAGGCTGTTTTATAATAATGCGCCGATTGTTTGGCGTTACCCACGTAGAATTCTACATAATCTGTTCCTAAAAGCGGCAAGAAATCTTGTGCTCCTTCAAATATTTTCTCCAGTCCGTATTCAACTGATTTTACTTCTTTACCCATTGTGTTTATTTTTTTGTTTGGCATCTCATTTTTCTGATGACCAAAATAGTTGTTGTTATATTTAAATTTCTAGCCCCGATAGCAGTGGAAATCCTTTTGAGGTTTTTTAACCGAAAAAGATTGCAACGGATAGCGGGAAATAGCTCCTAATTACTCTACCCAAGATTTATAATACTGACCATCGTCTAATCCCATGGCTTCTTCCGTAACCATCAAAGGGCGGAAGGTATCTACCATAACAGCTAATTCATGGGTTTCGGTATGACCAATACTTCTTTCCATAGCGCCTGGTGCAGGTCCGTGAGGAATTCCTTTTGGATGCAAAGTGATATGACCTTGTTCGATATTGTTTCGGCTCATGAAATCACCGTCTACATAATATAAGACCTCATCACTGTCAATATTACTGTGATTGTATGGTGCAGGAATGGCTTTTGGATGGTAATCATACAAACGCGGACAGAAAGAACACACTACAAAAGCGGCCGTTTCGAACGTTTGGTGAACCGGTGGTGGTTGGTGAACACGCCCAGTAATAGGTTCAAAATTATGAATACTGAATCCGTATGGAAAATTATAACCGTCCCAACCCACAACATCAAAAGGGTGCGTAGCATACACTATTTCGTGCATCATGCCTTCTTTTTTGATTTTGATAAGGAAGTCGCCTTTTTCATCGTGAGTTTCTATTTCATTTGGCAAAATAAAGTCGCGTTCGCAAAATGGCGAATGCTCCAAATGTTGCCCAGATTCATTTTTATAACGTTTTGGTGTATAAAAAGGCGTGAATGATTCTACATAGAACAATCGATTTTCAGAAGTTTCGAAATCGATTTGATAAATCATTCCGCGAGGGATAATCAGGTAATCTCCGTATTTAAATGGAATATTTCCCATCATAGTACGCAATTTTCCTTTCCCTTTGTGAATGAAAATCATTTCATCGGCATCAGCATTTTTATAGAAATAATCACGCAATGATTTTTTAGGTGCTGCCAAACCAATAGTACAGTCCTTATTGACCAACATGGCTTTTCTGCTGTCTAGAAAATCATCCTCAGGTTTTAATTCAAACCCTTTAAATAATAATGATTTTATGTTTTTATCGATAGCGATTTTAGGCTCAACCGAATACGATTTTAAAATTTCTTTGACCTGTGTTGGTCGGTGAACATGGTATAACAAAGAAGAATGTCCATGGAATCCTTCTGTACCAAAAAGCTGTTCGTAGTATAAACCTCCGTTGGGTTTTTCGAATTGTGTGTGTCTTTTTTGAGGGAAGTTCCCTAATTTATGATATAGTGGCATGATTTGAAATTATGAATTATAAATTATGAATTACAAATTGGCATAATTCTATATCTCATTCAGGATTTCTCTTGATGAGGAATTTAAGTAAGTCTAATAAACCTGTCCATGACGTAACCATTACACAAATATCGGAAAAATTTAACTTTCGCACTTATTTCTTTTGAAATATTTATAAAAACAAAAAGGCATTAAAAGTATTTTCACCTTTTAATGCCTTTTTCTGAATTATATAGTTTGTTTTATTCTTTATCTGGATTGTTCAATTTACTGTTTTTCTTTCCGTAAACGAAATAAACAATTAATCCTATAGCCAACCAACCGATTAATCTTAACCAGTTTGTCCATCCCAATCCTGCAATCATAGCCAAACATACTAAAACTCCAAGAATAGGAACAAAAGGTACAAAAGGTGTTTTGAATTCACGTTTCATATTTGGTTCTGTTTTTCTCAAAACAATAACTGAAATACAAACTAAGATAAAAGCGAATAATGTTCCAATACTTGTCATGTCTCCAACAATGTCGCCAGGAACAAAAGCAGCAAATGCACCAACTATTACTAAAATAGCTAAATTTGCTTTGTAAGGTGTTTTGTATTTTGGATGTAAATCACCAAATGCTTTTGGCAACAAACCATCTTTACCCATAGAGTAAAAAACTCTTGATTGTCCCAATAACATTACTAATATTACTGATGTAAATCCGAATAAGATTGCTACTGTTACAAACTGTGCTAGCCATCCATAACCAGGCATCGCAGAGGTAATTGCATTAGCTACTGAAGCTTCTTTTCCACCATTTCTAAAAAACTCTACTGATTCCAAACCTGTTAATACGTGAGCAAAAAGAATATAAAGCACAGTACAAACGGCTAATGAGCCTAAAATACCAATTGGCATATCTCTTTTTGGATTTTTTGTTTCCTGTGCCGCAGTACTTACTGCATCAAAACCAATAAATGCAAAAAACACGGTTCCTGCTGCTCCAAGAATTCCCCAAATACCTCCAAAACTATGACCTACTCCATGTTCGTCTGTAAAAACAGATGGTGCAGGAATATAAGGTGTGTGATTTACTGGGTTAATAAAATTCCAGCCTAAAACAATAATCAAAACTACAATAGTAACTTTCACTATAACAATTAAGTTGTTTACAAAAGCTGACTCTTGTGTTCCTTTAATTAAAAGCAAACTGATTACCGCTACGATAAACAATGCCGGTAAATTAATAAATCCGCTTACTCCGTCAGGAGAAGTCTGAAATGGTGAGTGGCATAACTGATAAGGTATTGGATTGCAATGAAAAACGTTGACCAGTAAGTTATTGAGATATTCACTCCACGCAATCCCTACAGTTGCAGCTCCTACTGCATATTCTAAAATTAAATCCCATCCGATGATCCAAGCTAACAATTCGCCCATAGTGGCGTATGTATATGTATATGCACTTCCAGAAATTGGAATAGATGAAGACAATTCAGCATAACAAAGCCCTGCTAATGCACAACCAATTGCTGCAACAATAAATCCTATGGTTACTGATGGTCCTGCGCTTTGAGCTGCAGCTGTTGCGGTTCTAACAAACAAACCAGCTCCAATAATTGCTCCAATTCCTAAAGCAATAAGTGACCATGCTGTTAATGTTCTCTTTAATCCTTTTTCGGATTCTGACGCTTCCGCTAACAATAACGTCAATGATTTCTTTTTCCAGATAGACATAAAATAAGTTTTGGTTTTTAAGTGTCCCAAAAATAGTCTTTTTTAAAAACATTCAAATAAAAAAAGTATTTTTCTGAAGTTTATTTAACAAATTCCCATTTTTAGAACCAAAAACCTACAGTAACCCAAGTATAGTGGTTTCTAGTATCTGGGGACCAACTGTGTTTAACTTCGATAGGTCCAATTAATGTTTCGATGCCATAACCCACGCCGTAACCGGTATATTTAGGATGAGAAATCCATTCTTTACTATCGAAGATGTTTTTACCTACATTGGCAAAATTTGCAGTAAAGTTTAAGTGGTTTTTCTTGATGATTTCATAATCAAACGCCAAACTACCTTTAACATAACTGTTTCCAGAGATTTCTAAAAAGTCGTAACCATAAAAAGATCTGAAATTATTAAATTTTTCAAATCCATACCCTCCAAGCACAAAATCGAAAATATTATTTGCATTATTTCCCACAACAAAACCTCCTTCTGATTGAATTTTAACTGCAACTCTTTTGAAAAAAGTCTGCACAATGGCGCCATCAGCCTTAAAGGTTGAAAATTTTGTAAAGTCTCTTTTATAATCGGTCGAAGAAAGAAACGATTGAAAATCACCCAAAAAATACCATCCTTTCTTAGGGAAATATTTATTACTGAAAGAGTCGTATTTCAAAAATCCAACTACCGTAAAATAATTGCTTTTATCAAAATAGGTAATGCTGTTTTGAATCGAATTGGATGAAATTTTGATGGCTTTGTTTTCAAGTCCAGCGCCAATTAAAAATTTCTGAGCAAAAATGGTTTGCAGATACGCCTGATTTGAAAAATCAACGTAATCAATATTGATAGAGTTCAGACCTAACGCAGTTAACGTTGTTCCTCCATTAAAATCGGTCATACTCGTTTTATTGAATTGACTGAATTTTGATTTAAATCCAAAACTCCAATGGAAACCATTATCAATATAATAATCTAAATTATACCTAACATTATCTCCTAAAATCAAATCAAATGCAATAACATCATTTTTGAAAATCGCTTTTTTTCTAGTAATATTTAATAACGCACTCGATTTGAACAAATCATCATAATGCAATCCTAATTTCAAATAGGTTTTGACTGGATTTTCCTTAACATCAACAATTAAAATATCTTGATTGTCCTGACTTACCAGTTTATAATTTATTAAACTGAAATTCTGGGTCGAATTCAAATTATTAATTCCGTTGTTTAAATCGTCGTAAGTAATAATACTTCCTGGTTTAAACCTCAATTTCCCTAGAACGTAAGAACGCGTATAGTCTCTCAATCCGTTGACACCAATAGCCTGAATGTTCAAAGTATCGATTTTATTTAAGTTTTGCGAAACCGGTTTATAACCCGTTCCTAATTTATCCAATTTGTCTTTTACTAAAAGTGCAGCTTCTACTCCTTTTTGTACTAATTGCTGCCCTTGATCGAAAGAAATAACGGTAAACCCTTCAATATTTGGCTTAATGTAGATGTCTGTTTTTTTCTTTTTCTCTTTCATCTTCTCAATCATTTGAAAATTTGAAATCTGAACCAACACACCCGTAGCTCCTTTGAGCTTGTCTCTGTCTTTTAAATCGTCCTGAACATCGACACCAATAATAATATCAGCGCCCATTTTACGGACTTCTTCCACAGGATAATTATTACTAACGCCACCATCAACATACAATTTACCATCAATTTCTACCGGAGAAAACAACGAAGGGAAAGCGCCACTTGCTACTAAAACCAAAGGCAAAGAACCTTTGTCAAAAACATGTTCTTCCCCTGTCTCTACATTAGTCGCAACACATAAAAATGGAATTTTAAGCTCATTAAAATTTCTAATATGACGAAAATTGTGTGTGAGTTTGCTAATTAAATTGTAATTATACATTCCTTTGGAAATTCCTTTAGGAACAGATACTTTGAAGTTTTGAAAAGGCAAAGTCAAGGCGTAAACTTCGTCATTTTGCTTTTCGTAAAATGTCTTATTGTTTCTTGGCACAAAATCCTGAAGCAATTCGTCGAAATTTGTTCCTTTAAAAATCGAATCCAATTCGTCTGCAGTATAACCCGCAGCATACAATCCGCCAACAATAGCACCCATACTGGTTCCACCGATATAGTCAATTTTTATTCCCGCTCTTTCAATTTCTTTTAAAACACCAATATGTGCCAATCCTTTTGCCCCTCCACCACTTAAAACCAAACCTATTTTAGGCCTTTTAATGGTGTCTTGAGAAAAAGAAGAAAAAGGGAGAAGAGAAAAAAGAACAAGCGATACAATTATTGTTTTAGACAACTTCAATTTACTCACAACCAAGTTGTTTCCAACTACTGCTTTTTGTCTGTTGCCTTTTGACTCAATTTTCATACTATTGATTTGTTTTGTAAAAGTCGGTAATTTTTTTCGCTTTTGAAAGTCCCACGATGTCAGAAATTTCTTTTTCTGAAGCTAATTTTAATCTTTTAACGCTTTTGAAATGTTTTATTAAACTTTCCATGGTTTTTTCACCAATTCCCGGGATATTTTCCATGGAAGAATTAAGTGCCGATTTACTTCTTTTGTCCCTATGAAAAGTAATTCCGAATCTATGAGCTTCATTTCTTAATTGTTGGATTACTTTTAAGGTTTCCGATTTTTTATCCAAATACAATGGCACTGAATCTCCTGGATAAAATAATTCTTCTAATCTTTTGGCAATACCAATGATGGCAATTTTTCCACGCAGGCCTAAATCGTCAATGCTTTTTAAGGCTGACGACAACTGTCCTTTTCCTCCATCAATAATAATCAATTGTGGCAAAGGTGAATTTTCGTCTAACAATCGTTTGTATCGACGGTAAACTACTTCTTCCATCGAAGCAAAATCATTTGGACCTTCAACACTTTTTATATTAAAATGACGGTAGTCTTTCTTACTTGGTTTTCCATCTTTAAAAACCACGCAGGCTGCAACGGGATTGGTTCCTTGTATATTTGAGTTGTCAAAACATTCTATATGACGAGGTTCAACATTCAGTCGCAAGTCTTTTTGCATTTGCGCCATAATGCGGTTTGTATGTCGGTCTGGATCTACAATTTGCAATTGTTTAAGTTGTTCGATACGATAGAATTTAGCATTTCGGATTGACAAATCTAAAATCTGTTTTTTATCACCCAATTGCGGTACTGTAATTTTAAGATTAGCACCAACCTCTACTTCAAAAGGAACAATAATTTCTTTCGACAGCAATTTAAAACGTTCACGGAGTTCAATAATGGCCAATTCTAATAATTCTTCATCGGTTTCGTCTAGTTTCTTTTTAATTTCCAAAGTATGCGAACGAATAATCGAACCATGTGAAATCTGAAGAAAATTGACAAAGGCAGCGCTTTCATCCGAAACAATGGAAAACACATCGATATTCGTGATTTTCGGATTGATAATTGTAGAACGCGACTGGTAATTTTCTAAAACTTCTATTTTTTCTTTAATTTTTTGAGCTTCTTCAAACTTCATTTCCATAGCCAAATCGCCCATGAGTTTTTTGAAATCTTTCAAACTCTCTTTGAAATTTCCTTTTAAGATTTCTCGAATTGCATCAACTTGTTTTTGATAGTTTTCTAATGATTCCAATCCTTCACATGGTCCTTTACAATTCCCAATATGATATTCCAAACAGACTTTAAATTTTCCAGAATCAATATTTGCTTTACTCAAATCGAAATTGCAGGTACGTAACGGATACAATTCTTTGACCAAATCCAAAATGGTATGTACCGTTTTAAAACTGGTATAAGGTCCAAAATACTCTGAACCGTCTTTGATCATTTTTCTAGTAGAAAATATGCGCGGGAAACGCTCATTTTTGATGCAAATCCATGGATAGGTTTTGTCATCGCGTAGCAAAACATTGTAACGAGGCTGCAAGGTTTTAATCAAATTGTTTTCCAGCAGAAGCGCATCGGTTTCCGTAGGAACTACAATGTGTTTGATGGAAACAATTTTTTTGACTAAAACGTTGGTTTTGGCATTATCATGTATTTTATTAAAATACGAAGCAACGCGTTTTTTTAGGTTTTTGGCTTTCCCAACATAGAGAATTTTACCCTCTTTATCATAATACTGATACACACCAGGATTATCTGGCAATGTTTGAATTTGAAGTTCTAAGACAGAAAGGGTCATTCGTTACTTTGGAATTGATTTTCAAATTTACGAATTAATTGAAATCACTTTACAAAAACCTCTCTACAAAAATAATGCAATTCAGAAAGTCTCATTAATCTTTGATTTTATATCTAAAATTGAAAAACTAACTGATAATTGTATATTTTTATCTTTTTAAGTCATTATGAGTCAACCCAAAAATATCACCATTCTTGGTGAAAGTATTAAAGCAGGTGAAAGCAAAACGATTGACATGGAAATTGCGCGTTTGCACACCACAACCAAACTCAAAATCCCCGTAATCGTAGAACGTTCCAATATTGACGGTCCTGTAGTTTTATTCTCAGCAGGTATTCATGGTGACGAGATTAATGGCGTTGAAATTGTCCGACAATTGATCATTCAAAAAATAAACAAACCCAAAACAGGAACTATTATTTGTATTCCTATCGTGAATATGTTTGGTTTTGTCAATAAATCTAGGGAATTTCCTGATGGAAGGGATTTGAATCGCGTTTTTCCAGGAAGTAAAAAAGGCTCACTCGCCAGCAGATTTGCTCACCATATTTTAGAAGAGATTTTACCTGTAGTCGATTATGCTGTCGATTTTCACGCGGGTGGTGCTAGCAGATTTAATGCGCCTCAAATACGCTTGACGCCCAATAATCCCGAATTAAAAATACTGGCTGATGCTTTCAATGCGCCTTTTACATTATATTCTAAAAACATTACTGGTTCCTTTCGAAGTTCTTCCGAAAAAGCGAATGTGAAAATGTTACTCTTTGAAGGCGGAAAATCACTTGACATCAATAACAATATCGCTTCAGAAGGTGTAAATGGCGTGAAAAGATTATTAGGACACCTCAACATGCTAAATAAAAACCATAGTATCGAAAAACAAAAAAACAAAACAATATATATTGATAAATCAGGTTGGTTACGTGCGAATTGTTCCGGATTATTTCATGATAAAAACCTTATTGGACAATATGTAGAAAAAGGAACGGTTTTGGGTTTAATCACGGATCCTTTTGGTAAATTTGAACGCAAAGTAAAAGCACCTTCTAATGGTTATGTTATTAATGCGAACCATTCACCCATAGTGTACGAAGGAGATGCGATTTATCATATGTCAAATATTATAGGAGAAGGCAGTGGAGACTAAAACAGCATTAAGAAAAAAATACAAAGAAAAAAGGCAAGCATTGACTACCGAAGTTATGGAAGAGATGAGTTTGGCTATTGCCAATATGACTCTGAAATTAGACATTTGGAACAACACTTATTTTCATTTGTTTCTTCCTATTGAAGAACAAAAGGAAATTAATACCGAATATCTTTTACATCTTTTATCGGGCAAAGACAAGGAGATTGTGATTTCGAAATCGGATTTTGAAACTCGGGGGATGACGCATTATCTTTTAACAGATAATACTAAAATTAAGAAAAACGAATACAATATTCCCGAACCTGTAGATGGTTTAAAAGTCCCTTCTACTAAAATTGATGTGGTTTTTGTACCGCTTTTGGCTTTCGACAAAAAAGGACATCGTGTGGGTTATGGTAAAGGGTTTTACGACAAATTCTTATCGGAATGCAAACAAGATGTTGTTAAAATTGGTCTTTCATTCTTTGATTCCGAAGAAGAAATAATTGATATTTTTGAAAACGATGTAACATTGAATTTCTGTGTTACACCAACCACTATTTTTAATTTTTAATCTTATATTCGCACAAAACCCATTCTATGAAAAGCTTAAAACCTTATTTTATCATTTTTATTCTATCTATTTGCCTTTTGTCTTTGACCTTTACAAGCTGCGTTGTTCATAGAACCGTTGTTGTAAAAGAAAGACGACTACCTCCAGGTCAAGCAAAAAAAGTTTATGGTGGAAGCGCAAGAGATTATGCTCCTGGTCAACGTAAAAAACATCATAGAAATTAATAAAAAAACCACACTGTTTAGTGTGGTTTTTTTATTATAATTATTATTTACCAAAAGCTTTTTTATTAAACACAATCAGAATGCCCACACCTGTAGAAATAGCCATGTCGGCCACATTAAAAATAGCATTGAAGAAGGTGAAATGTTTTCCACCCCAAAAAGGCAACCATGAAGGTAAGTCTCCTTCCCAAAAAGGAAAATAAAACATGTCGACTACTCTTCCGTAAAACCATGTACCATAAGGCTGGTCACTGCCGAATGTGGCTATATTGAAAGCGCTGTCGTTGAAAATTCGTCCATAAAAAACAGAATCGATGATATTTCCAAAAGCCCCCGCTAATATTAAAGAAATAGCGATAATCAGCACTTTTGAACCGCCGTTTTTCATTGCATGGTGCATCCAATATCCAATACAAACTACAGCTATAATTCTAAAAGAAGTTAAAAGAAGTTTTCCGTACATGCCTGGTAATTCAACACCCCAAGCCATTCCTTCATTTTCAATAAATAAGATTTTGAACCATTTTGTTACTTCAACCTGTCCTCTTTCTCCAAGTAAAAAATGCGTTTTTACATATATTTTAGAAATTTGGTCTACTAATAAAACCAAAAAAACAATAAAATAGGCTTTCTTTAAATTCATTTTCAATTTTTTGATGTCACAAAAATAAACATAATTATATAAAAAACGCTCCTATTTGGAGCGTTAGTAGAACTATTGTGAATCTATTTTAGCGTTGGAGGTTTTTGGCCTCGATACTCATAGTTGCGTGAGGAACCAATTTTAATCTTTCCTTTTGGATTAATTTACCGGTTACTTTACAAATTCCATAAGTTTTATTTTCGATACGAACTAAAGCATTCTTCAGATCACGAATAAATTTCTCTTGACGAATAGCAAGCTGTGAGTTGGCTTCTTTTGACATGGTCTCGCTTCCTTCTTCAAAGGCTTTGAATGTTGGCGATGTATCATCGGTCCCGTTATTCAAGTCATTTAAGTAAGCGCTTCTTATCAACTCTAAATCATTTTTAGCTTTGTCTAATTTTCTTAAGATTAATTCTTTGAATTCTGCTAAATCAGCATCCGAAAATCTTATTTGTTCATCTACCATAATTTCTTATTTTGAAATTAAAATCATTGTTTTTATATCATCAAACTCAATAACCGTACCGTTATTGATATTTTCCAGAAGAATCAACTCTTCTGTTAAAGTTTCAGCTTTTATATACTCCTGATTATCTAAAATAGCCTGGTTTATCTTTTCTTCTTTTTGAATGGCTACTTTAATTTTATCAGTGACTTCAAAACCTGAATCTTTTCTAAGATTTTGAATTCGGTTGACTAATTCTCTGGCAATTCCTTCTTTTCTCAATTCATCAGAAATCGTAATATCTAATGCTACGGTAATTCCACCCGAATTAGCAACTAACCAACCTTCAATATCTTGTGACGTAATTTCTACATCTTCTAATGATAAAGTTATGCTTTTTCCTGAAATAACAATGCCTAAGCTGCCATCTCTATCTAAATTATTTATTTGTTCTGAAGATAAATTTTGTATCTCCTTGGAAATCAGACCCATATCTTTTCCAAAACGAGGTCCAAGTGTTTTAAAATTTGGTTTTATTTGTTTTACCAAAACGCCAGAAGCATCATCTAACAGCTCTACTTCTTTCACATTTACTTCCGCTTTAATCAAGTCTGAAACTGCTTCAATTTCAGCACGTTGATTCTCGTCAAGCACTGGAATCATTACCTTTTGCAATGGCTGACGTACCTTTATCATTTCCTTCTTACGGAGTGACAAAACCAATGACGAAATAGTTTGCGCCTTCTGCATTTTGCTTTCTAAAGACTTATCAACATATTTTTCAACAAATTCAGGAAATTGCGCTAAATGCACACTATCGAACTTTTCCGATTGTGTTGCTTGCGTTAAATCTCTGTACAATTTGTCCATAAAGAACGGAGCGATAGGTGATCCTAACTTCGAAACCGTCACTAAACAAGTATATAATGTTTGGTAAGCTGCAATTTTGTCCTGAGCATATTCTCCCTTCCAAAAACGACGACGACACAAACGAACGTACCAGTTACTCAAATTTTCCTGAACAAACTCAGAAATGGCACGAGCTGCTTTTGTTGGCTCATAATCGGCATAGAAACTATCTACGTTTGCAACTAATGTATTCAATTCTGATAAAATCCAACGGTCAATTTCCGGCCTTTCTGTCAATGGAATTTCTGCTTCAGCATAATTAAATCCGTCAATGTTTGCATATAACGCAAAGAACGAATAGGTATTATATAATGTACCAAAGAATTTACGACGTACTTCGGCAACTCCTTCAATATCAAATTTTAAATTATCCCAAGGATTCGCATTAGCAATCATATACCAACGTGTCGCATCGGGACCATATTCAGCTAAAGTTATAAAAGGATCGACTGCATTTCCTAGACGTTTGGACATTTTCTGTCCGTTTTTATCCAAAACCAATCCATTAGAAACCACATTTTTATACGCTACTTTATCGAAAACCAACGTTCCGATAGCATGTAAAGTATAAAACCAACCACGAGTTTGATCGACACCCTCTGCGATAAAATCGGCAGGAAAATCTTTGTTTTCGTCAATTTTATCTTTATTTTCAAAAGGATAATGCCATTGTGCATAAGGCATTGAACCTGAATCGAACCAAACATCAATCAAATCACTTTCTCGTTTCATTGGCTTTCCTGAAGGCGAAACCAACGTGATACTATCGACTACATTTTTGTGTAAATCCACTAAATCGTAGTTTTCTTCGCTCATGTCTCCAATTTGAAACCCTTTAAAAGGATTTACAGATTCTACACCGCTTTGGATTGCCTTTTCGATTTCGTTGTACAGTTCTTCTACAGAACCAACAAGCATTTCTTCAGCGCCGTCTTCAGTTCTCCAGATAGGCAATGGAATTCCCCAATATCTTGAACGAGATAAATTCCAGTCGTTGGCATTTTTCAACCAGTTACCAAAACGCCCTTCTCCTGTTGCTTTTGGCTTCCAGTTAATGGTTTCGTTCAAGTCGAACATTCTGTCTTTGATCTCGGTTACTTTAATGAACCAAGAATCTAACGGATAATATAAAAGTGGTTCATCTGTTCTCCAGCTGTGTGGATAACTGTGTATGTATTTTTCAACCTTAAAGGCTTTATTTTCTTCTTTTAAGCGAATTGCGATTTCAACATCTACAGAACGTTCAGGCGCCAGTCCTGCATCGTAATATTCGTTTTTCACATATTTACCAGCAAAATCACCCATATGTGAAGTAAATTTTCCTTGTAAATCTACCAATGGAACAGGAGTTCCGTTTTCATCCAAAACCAACATTGGTGGAACTTCCGGTTTTGCTTCTTTTGCTACTTTAGCATCATCAGCACCAAAAGTTGGAGCTGTGTGTACAATTCCGGTTCCGTCTTCTGTTGTTACGAAATCACCTGAAATGACTCTAAAAGCATTTTCAGGATTTTGATATGGTAACGTATATGGTAAAAGTTGCTCGTATTTAATTCCAACCAAATCGGCACCTTTGCATTCCGCTAGTATTTCGAAAGGTATTTTTTTGTCTCCTTCTTTGAAGTTTTCAAAATCTGACGCTTCATTCGATTCGAAATAGTTTTTAGAAAACTGTTTTCCCACCAAATTTTTCGCTAGAATCACATTTATTGGTCGAAAAGTATATTGATTGAAGGTTTTAACCAAAACATATTCAATTCTTGGACCAACGGTCAATGCAGTATTACTAGGCAATGTCCATGGTGTTGTGGTCCAAGCCATGAAATGAATTTCGTCTAAATCTAACTTTTCAAACTTGTAATGTTGTAAGTTTTTTGAAGTGATATAATCGTAAAATTTAGCGAATGTTTTTTCTCTGTCAGTGTCAAGCACTTTAAACTGCGCAACAATCGTAGTATCCGTTACATCGCGATACGAACCCGGTTGATTTACTTCGTGAGAAGACAATCCCGTTCCTGCTTTAGGCGAATATGGCTGGATTGTATAGCCTTTATATAACAACCCTTTATCGTAGATTTGTTTCAAAAGCCACCAAACCGACTCCATGTATTTGGATTTGTAAGTCACATATGGATCTTCCATATCAACCCAATATCCCATTTTTTCGGTTAGGTCATTCCACACGTCAGTATAACGCATCACGGTTTTTTTACACGCTTCGTTATATTCTTCGATAGTAATGGTTTTTCCGATATCTTCTTTGGTAATACCCAATTCTTTTTCGGTACCTAATTCTACAGGCAAACCATGAGTATCCCAACCAGCTTTACGCTTCACTTGGAATCCTTTTTGAGTTTTATAACGACAAAAAATATCTTTAATCGCACGCGCCATCACGTGGTGAATACCAGGCAATCCGTTTGCTGAAGGAGGGCCTTCAAAAAACACATAAGGTTGGTTCCCTTCGCGGGAAGTTACACTTTGTTCAAAGATGTTTTGTTTTTTCCAGAAATCAAGCACTTCAGAAGCCACAGTTGGCAAATCAAGTCCTTTATATTCAGTGAATTTCGTACTCATTTTATCGTTTTCTAAAATCAATTTGCGAAAGTAATAAATTTTGAATAATTCTTAGTTAATACTATGACAAAATACCTTTTAATGTTGCGTTTTTCTAAGGTTTGGATAAAAAAGACACAGGTATTTCAAAAGTTACCCTTATTTTGAAATTAAGAAAACCATGAAATATAAGGTTTTAAGAAAAACAGGTATTTCTACTGGTGTCATTTGTCAGTTTATTCCTCACTTTTGAAGTTACTATAAACTAAAACAACAACAAGATGAAAACGTTAACATCATTTAAACCGAGGCATATTTTATATGTCAGTTTGTGCATATTTACACTAACTGGCTGTAAAAAAGATTCAAAAAAAGAAGGGTATAAAGTCACAACAGATTTAGGATACAAATCAGCAGACACTACCGCTACTTGTGAATGTCAGCCTGATTGGTTTCCCCACACACAAACACCACCACCAGCAGAAGGAAAAGGAAGTCCGTTTGATACGACATCAACCACCAATTGCATGTTTCACCAATGGTCTTGGCAAAAATTCTTATGGTTAACAAAACCTCAAGCCAATAACAATCCTTTGTTTTTAAACGAATTGACACAAGTTTCCGATGCGTTAATTCCTGTAACCAAAAGACCCGGCGTTAACATTGTACTTGCAGATACAGAACAAGCCGGATCAAATGGTGTTTTGAAAGCCAATCCTGCCTATGGAGGAACAGACCAAATCGCTAAAGATTTTACAGTATACTATTCAATACATTCAAATAGTATCATGATGAAAGCGGCACAAAATTTCAAAGACAGTTTAAAAAGCGGAAAATTGAGTCCAAACAATTTAAGAACTTTCCCTGTGGGATCATTGGAACTAAAAGTATCTTGGGTTGATGTCAATACCATTATCGCAGCCAAACAAAAAAACTTTTTCATCACTATGGCGGCTGTCACTACAGATGGGAAAACATATACCAATAAAAGAGTAGCCTTATTAGGGATGCACGTCGTAGGGGTAGTGATCAACCATCCTGAGTTTATTTGGGCAACATTCCAACACAATGATTTAGCGCCTATTTACAACTGGAAAACAAACCAAGCATCAACAACTGATGACAAATTATTATGCACCAAAGGTTCAACTAGCGGTTTAGACGGAATTACTTGGGTGAAAAACTCTGGCCCTAAATTAGCTTTAAAACCTTACGATTTATTCCAATATGGTGTTCCAAAAACGACAACAGATGAGTTTATGGAAACTTGTCAAAGCGAGCCGATGAATTTTGACAACATTCAAAATATCAACAATTGTGTTGCAACAAATCTTAAAGATGTTTGGAACAACTATTTCTACAATGGATCACTTTGGTTAAATACCGATGGTATGAGCAAATTAGAACAAGCACAAACTATTGTGGATTTAGGATATAACATTGGTAATGCTACTCCAGGATCGAGTGCAAGAGGATCATTGAATAATGCCAATATCACCATGGAAACGTATACACAATCTTTTGAAAAAAGCATGTCAGGAATCAATGTAAACACGCTAGCCAATTGTTTTAGTTGTCATACCAGTGTGAGTTTTGTGGACAGTAATATGAAATCCCCTTTGTATATAAGTCACGTGTTTGAAGATTATATCAAAAGCAGTGAAGGAAAAAGCAGAAAAGAAATTAATCGTTTGAAAGACCAACAATTCTTATTGCGTTTCATCAAAAAGACACTTAAATAAAAATGTAATTATCTTCATTAAGTTGATAAAAACCATCAAAAATGCCTCGTTTTAAAGCGGGGCATTTTCATTTTTATGAAAAGACTTCTTTTAAAACGTCTAAAGATTTTGGTCTTTTAAATCCGTCGAGATGAGCAGTGTAATAATCTAATAAGATTTTTAGCAAAATTTGACGTTCGATTCCAGCGAAAACCTTCTGATTGCTATCAAATTTTAAATCTATAAGCTTCTTAAACAAAAAGGTTTCATGTTCAGAAAGACAACTTATTCCATGAAAAGGAGAAAATAAACCTTCATTCAATTCGAAGAAAAGCATATCGATGTCGGAAGTATCAGGATAGAATCCAAGAAATTTTGTCGTTTCCAGCAGGAGAATCAAATGAAAATTAGCTATTTCATCGTGGTTGTCAAGCCAAAGTAATGCTGTTTCAAGAAAGGAAAATAAGTTTTCGTTTTTTTCTTCTTCGTGAATGCTGTGGTGTAACATTTCGGACAAAAAAATAACAATAGTACTTTTAAAAATATTGGTATTTATCGAATGATAAGGCGTTGACAATTTGATTTCCTTAAAATGTTCCAATGTCCCTTTGTTTTTGTGACTGGCTTCAATTTCAAGTAATGTTAAAGGTTGAAAGTACGCGATTTTCTGATTGGATTTCTTCCCTGAAAAAGCACTGGGTACAAAATAAGATTTCAACCCATCAGATTGGGTAAAACACTTTACAATCAAGCTTTTTTCCTGATATTTTATGGCGCTGAGGACAATGGCTTTGGTTTTGACTAGCATAAATAAAATCCTTCTTCCTTAAATTCTGGGATGCATTCTGAATACCATTAAATTATCTAACAATCATCACTTTTTTGACTTTGGTTTGTGCTCCATCATCAGAGGAAAGAAAAATCATATAAACACCAGAAGCCACATTTTTTTTACCAAAAATTTTAGTGTCCCACAAAACGGTTCCACCTTCTGAAATTGCTTCATGAACTAAATTACCTTCAATATCAGTAATTTTTACATTTGATTTATTCATCAGACCACTAATGGCTACGTTTCCTGCAAATTCTGGTCTCACAGGATTGGGAAATACCACTACATTTTCTAAATTATCGGCTCCAGCTGTTGATGTTCCTTTAAAAGAAACCATCCCGCTTTCTGTGGCAATGAATACTTCACCGGTAAGGTTATTAATATCAATATCATTAACGACATTACTTGGCAGAGGAGAATTTTCTTTGGTAAAAATATTATAGGTTTTTTGTCCATCAGGAGAGATAAAAAAAACGCCCGCACCAGCTGTTGCTATCCATTTATTATTGGCTCCATCGACGACAATATCAGTAATAAATTGTTGGTACAATAATTCCTGAGCTAAACCATCTTCCAGAATAATAATGGAATTGGTCTCTAAATTATTTTGATTCAAAAATAAATCCACATTAGACAACACTCGTAAACCTCCAGTTGTACCAATCCATAACTTCCCTTTGTTGTCTACCGCTATCGCTCGAACGTCTGCAACAGGAAGATTCCCTTCCCCAATCCCGTCTTTAATCTTTAAACTTCGGTTGTTGTAATTTTCATTGAAACCAATTAATCCTTCATAATTGGTACAAATCCATTTGGTCCCATTCTTATCAATTGTCATTCTTCCATAACTAATCGATAATGGTAACTGTAAACTTGAAAGATTAAATCCCTGCCATTGTCCATTGGTTTTTAAAACATGAATTCCTTTATTTACCAATGAATTTGTTACCCATAAATTTCCATTTTTATCAAATGCCGATCCATTTGTTCTAACATCATCAGGCACTTGTCCAGCCACCTTTTGAAGGCTACTGTTGGTCGCGTTAAATATTGGCGGCACAACTACATCATTTTCCAGTTTTAACACTCCTGAATAATTAGAACTAAGGAAAACTTGATTCTCATTAGTTGGATTTATGGCAATTCTGACAATAGATTTTGTATTTAATAAATCCGCATACGGAATGGTTTTCCATACTTTATCAGCCCCAAATTTACTTACGCCAAAAGAGTCTAATGGATAAGGATTATAGGTGCTATCATAATCTCCATAGACTGCCCAAATACTATTTGAACTGGCTTGTATTGCAAACAATCTGTTTTTCTCTGGTCCGTTGGGTTTAAAGTTTTCAAATACAGTAGCATTGTTTAATGCTGTGGTAAACATCCCGTTTTCTTTGGTTCCAATATAAACGTTGTTATTTATAACTGAGGCACATGTAAAGTTTACTGAAAAATTAGGAATATTAGTAACATGTAACACCTGACTTAATTGATCATTGTATATATAAACATGATTTTGAGTAGTAATTGTTAGATGTCCGTCATTATATCGTGTATCGATAGGAAGTTGAGGAAAATTAGCAACTAATATCGGATTATCCCCTGAAAACTTATACAATGTTCCTGGCATTGCAACACCAACAAGTTCTGTATTCATTTTTTCTATACTGGCCCAATTGGCAGCAGAAACCATTAACCATTGGTTAAAATCAATCAGATTCGGACTTGACAATGGTGCTTTTAACAATCCGTAACCACTTGCTACTGCATATATAAAATTATTATGGATTGTGGTTTGTTGGATTTCAACATTTGAACCGTTGGGACCAATAAAATATGTATCTCCAAATTCGAGCAAGCTTAAGTCATAAACACAAATTCCGAAATCTGTGGAAACATATACTTTCCCATTGAATTCCATAAAGTGATTTATCCTTTTTTTATTGGGTGGCACGGAGGGTTTGTTTAATATATCGACAACATTAAGTATGCTTCCATCACTATCATTTACAACAATAACCAAACCATCAGTATGTCCGATCAGTGTTTTGTGAAATGCCTCACTATGGTAAATTTGTGAAATATTTTGCCCAGACAATCCTTCTACCGTTGATGTAGTAGTGATTTCGTTTGTAGTTAAATTTCTTTTAAAGTAAGCATTTTCTGCTGCAGCAAAAACCTGAGTGCTACTTTGTGAAATATCTTTAATGGCATTATAAGAAAAATACCCCTTCCACAATTGATTTTGCTGGGAATATCCTGAAAATACAAGTAATAGTAGTATTGAATTAAAAAAAATGTTTTTCATCTGAAAAAATTAGATTCACGTACAAATATAGGATAAAAACGATTTTATTTGATTTTTAATATTTGTGTATACAAAAAAAGCGTTCACCTAGGCGAACGCTTTTTATTTATTATTTAAAAGAAGTATTAAACTACTCCTTGTCCTAACATAGCATCGGCAACTTTTACGAAACCGGCAATATTTGCTCCTTTTACGTAATCAACATAACCGTTTCCTTCAGAACCATATTTTAAACATGCTTCGTGGATGCTAGCCATAATGTTTTTTAATCTTTCGTCAACTTCTTCTGTTGACCAGCTCAAACGCAATGAGTTTTGAGACATTTCAAGACCAGAAGTTGCAACACCACCAGCATTAGATGCTTTACCAGGTGCGAATAATATTTTAGCGTTTTGGAAAACGATAACTGCTTCTGGAGTTGAAGGCATATTTGCTCCTTCAGCCACACAAATACAACCGTTTGCTACTAATAATTTTGCTTCTTCTTCGTCTAACTCATTTTGAGTTGCACAAGGTAACGCTACATCACATTTAACTTCCCAAGGACGTTTTCCTGCAACATATTTAGCATTAGGGTATTTTTTCAAATAATCACTGATACGACCATAGTTTACGTTTTTGATTTCCATAACGTAAGCCAATTTCTCAGCATTGATACCTGCTTCGTCATAGATATAACCAGCAGAATCAGATAATGTAACTACTTTTCCACCCAATTGTGTTGCTTTTTCAGCAGCGTATTGCGCTACGTTTCCAGAACCAGAAACAACTACAATTTTACCAGCAAAGCTATCACCTTTAGTTTGCAACATACTTTGTGCAAAATAAACATCTCCATAACCTGTAGCTTCAGGACGAATTAATGAACCACCGAAAGTAATTCCTTTACCAGTTAAAACTCCGGTAAACTCATTTCTTAAACGTTTGTATTGACCAAACATGTAACCAACTTCTCTTCCACCAACACCAATATCTCCAGCAGGAACGTCAGTATTAGCACCAATATGTTTAGACAATTCAGTCATAAACGCTTGACAGAATTTCATAATTTCGTTGTCTGATTTTCCTTTTGGATCAAAATCAGCTCCACCTTTTCCACCACCCATTGGTAATGTAGTTAAACTGTTTTTGAATGTTTGTTCGAAAGCCAAAAACTTCAAGATACTTAAATTCACAGAAGGGTGGAAACGAATTCCTCCTTTGTATGGTCCAATAGCTGAATTCATTTGGATACGGTAACCTCTATTCACTTGAGTTTTACCAGCATCGTCAATCCATACTACTCTAAACATGATAACACGTTCAGCTTCGACCATTCTTTCCAAAAGCATTTTGTTTTGGTATTTTGTGTTTTTCTCAATAAAAGGAATTACTGTTTCAGCAACTTCTTTAACTGCCTGCATAAACTCAGGCTCATTTGGGTTTCTTTTACCTACTGCTTCAATAAAAGCATCAATACTTTGTGACATGATTTATAGATTATGAACGCTTTAAGAAAACGTTTTCGTTTTGAGGAGCAAATATACATTTTATAAAAATATAGTCAAGAAAATTTTGTATTTAAACTGTTTATGGTAAGCAAAATAATAAATATTGCGTTTTTTTCAAGATTTTTTTTTGAAGTGTTTGATGTTTTTATATATTTGTCAGATAATGAATTAAATTTTAACTCATGCCCAAATTATTTAGCTTCATCGTTTTATTGTCTATTGGATTAACCAATACTCTGCAAGCGCAGTTTGGTTTTTCGCATGAAGTAGGTATTATTGCTGGACCAGTTGCATTTCAGTCGGATTATGGAATTCGTCATGATTTTGAAACAAACTCTGGAAATACCGGATTAGGAATTGGGCTAGTTCACTACATAAATTTTTCATACAGAGCTGATTGTAATTGTTATACGCCAGAAACTTATTTTAATGATCACTTTAAATTAAGAAGTGAATTGTCTTATAACAAAACTAAATTAAACCATTTTGGAGAATGGGTTACACCTGAAAAACTTATAAAATCGGAAGATGCAAGAAAGCTGAAGGCGATGTCTGGAAGTACTTCTATTTTTAACATTGGTTCTCAATTAGAATTTTACCCTTTCAGTATCAGAGATTTTACAGCAACAACTGGAAGTTATGCGCCATTTATCAGTTTGGGAGCTCAATTCAGTTTCTATTCAAATAACAACAAATCCACTTTAGGAAAATTAGGAGATCCATCTACTACACATCAAATATACCTTTACCCATCTGATGGTCAAAAATACGGTTTTTCAAATGAAGGCGGAAGTGTATGGTCACT
>JBDTNG010000160.1:0-5283 GCA_039933895.1 Flavobacterium sp.
GAATCGATATTCATTTACATCCAGCAATTTGCATCGCTTTAGGAACGATGACAGCTTGTTTTGGAGGTGTTATTCGTGATATTCTATGCAACGATATTCCAGTTATTTTTAGGAAAGAAATTTATGCTACCATTTGTATTATTGGTGGAATTGTGTTTTTTGGTTTGAAAGAATTAAACTTAAATAATGATATTTTATACTTGATTACTTCGTTAGTTATTATTGTAATTCGATTGATGGCAGTGAAGTTCCACTGGTCATTAAAACTAATTGAAAAAGAGTAATATTTATCGATTCAGAAATAAATAACCTACAAGAGGTTTTTTGAAATTAGGCTCGTTTAAATCTAAAACATAATAGTAAGTGCCTTCTGGTAAATTTCCATTCATTACAACGTTTGGTTGGTTTGCATTTCCATCCCAGTCTGGTGTGTTTTTGTCGCCTTTCCAAACTAATGCTCCCCAACGATTGTATATGAAAAGTTCAAAGTTTTTAAAGATTGTTTTCAGCCCCAAAATAAAAAAGGTATCATTTGCACCATCTCCATTGGGTGTGAAATGGGTATAAACGGTTGGAGGACAAAGTTCTGTTAAAAGATCAAACTGAGTTATAGAGAAGCAATGTTGGTCTTCAATACGAACATAAATTGTCTTAGGAGTGGTTAAGGTGATGTAATTTGTAGTGTTTAAAATAGGGTTAATATTCGCAATTGCATCGACATTATTTTCAAAAAATCGAACCACATCCGTAGGATTTATTTTGATGAACTGTTCTTGATCCGAAAAATTAAAAGTTCCTTTTCCGTTACCTTCATCACATACAATTTTATTTTTCGGGAGATTAAATTCAGGCGAAGACCATAGAGAAACAATTTGTGAAAAAACATTATTGTTTTCGTTTGTTTCGGTAACACTCGCAACACCGTTGTTATTATCAACAATAAATTCAAGGGTGAAATTTGCTGGAATCGTAATGGGTATGGTGACTGTAATCTGATAATTTCGGGTATCTCCAATTGGAATATCGTCTTGCGTTTGCGCTGTTCCCACGACAATTCCATTGGCATAAACCGTTGTAAACGTTCCAGCTGGAAGGAAATTGGTGCAATTTAAATTACTAACTGTATAATCGATGGTTAAGGTTCTCGAATTACATGTTTGAGCAATTGCTGTTGTTTTTACAGTAGCATCTGGAAGTTGACTGTTTAGTTTGGTTACAATCGCATTAATCATTACAAAATCCTGGCTTGATGTTAGCTGAATGGTAGCACTTACATCGCCAATATTAATATTGTTTTGGATGTTGTACACATCGAGATCCATATTGTATAAAGTAGTAGATCCTGTAATGCTATTTGTACCATTGAAAGCATTGTTGGCAGGATTTAACGGCGGATTGCTGATTATATTTCCATTGATTCTCAAGGTTTCATTTACTGCTATACTTCTGTCGCCTTCCCAAGCAACAAAACCTATTTTAGCATCTTGATTGTCAATGACATTTAAACTGTTTAATGTAACGTCAATTTGGTCTGGAACAAATTGCAATCCGTCATATACATTCAATTGATTGAGCGGTAAAGCTGCATTTTTATATATAATAACAATCGCCCAGCCTCCGAAATTAGTTCCATTTGTACAATAATCAGGAATGACAGCAGTCAAATCCAAATCCGAAAAAGTATAAAGACCACTTCCTGTGCTTTGTACTAAAGTAGTTATATCTGAAAAAGCACTAAAAAAAGGTCGTCCAGAGCTTGTTTGGATAACAGCAAATTGGCGAGAAGCTGTAATAAGAGTTCCGTTAAGTTGGATGTCAAAATCACCGGTCCCTGAACCGGCCCAATACAAATAGGCCGCTTCAACTGTATCTCCGATATTTAAAGTCACAATATTTGAAGAACCGGTGGTGATGGTGCATGGTGCCCCGGTTCCGTTTTCGGCAGTATTTAATGTGTTTCCAACAAATGTAAAATCGTATCTTCCGTTAAATTGATTGTATAAAGAAATGTTTTGTGACATAACATGTGTTATGCCAAACAAGAAGAAAATAACTATGAAAAGTAGTTTTTTATTCATTGAATAAATAAAATCAAAAAATAAAGATAGTATTTTTATTACGCTATGCGATATATTTCTAAAATGTTTTGTAAAAAATGTGTACTTTTCGTGGGTTAAAATCACTCAAGTGAAAGACTATTCTGTAAGACAATATGAGACTGACGATTATGCTATTTGGAACGCTTTTGTAAGCGAAGCCAAAAATGCTACGTTCTTGTTTCACCGTGATTTTATGGAATACCACGACGATAGATTCGTAGATTTTTCACTCTTGGTTTTTTATAATGAAAAATTAATTGCAATCCTTCCGGCGAATAAAGTTGACAATGTTATTCATTCGCATCAGGGTTTAACTTATGGAGGATTGGTTTATAAAGAGAATTTAAAATTAGCTTCAGTAATTGCTGTTTTTTTAGCTGTCTTAGCATTTTTAAATCAAAGTGATTTTTCGCAACTCCATATTAAAACCATTCCATCTATTTACCATCAGAAACCTGCTGAAGAATTGCAATATGCTTTGTTTTTGGCCGAAGCTAAATTAACGCGAAGAGATTCATTAGCAGTAATTGATTTAAGAAATAGGGTAACCATTTCAAAAGGAAGATTAGAAGGTATAAACAAAGGGAGTAAATACAATTTGAAAGTAGTTGAAGAAGATAATTTTGAACTGTTTTGGAAGCAAATTTTAATGCCAAATTTAGCATCGAAACATCAGGCAAAACCTGTTCATTCTTTAATAGAAATAAATGCTTTGCATTCTAATTTCCCTAAAAATATTCGCCAATTTAATGTGTATCATGAGAATGAAATTGTTGCCGGCACTACCATCTTCGAAAGCGATGAAGTAGCACACGCACAATATATTTCGGCCAGCGAAAGTAAAAATGAATTGGGAAGTTTAGACTTTTTATATTACCATTTGCTGACCAAAGTTTTTAATGAAAAAAAATATCTTGATTTTGGAATTTCAAATGAAAATCAAGGGAAAAAATTAAACAACGGATTGTCTTTTTGGAAAGAAAGTTTTGGGGCTAGTAGTATTGTTCAGGATTTTTACGAAGTTACTACTTCCAATTTTCATTTACTAGAAAATGTAATACTATGATTTTATTTTTAGACTTACATAAAATTAATAAACCATACGAAATAGCTTTTCAAGGAAAATTGAAAAACATGTTGGATAGTGGCTGGTATATTTTAGGGAATGAAACTAAAACTTTTGAAGAGAATTTTGCCCAATATTGCGGAACAAAATACTGTATTGGTGTTGGAAATGGTTTGGATGCTTTAGTACTTATTTTTAAGGCCTACATTCAACTTGGAAAACTTCAAAAAGGAGATGAAATAATAGTTCCTGCAAATACTTACATTGCCAGTATTTTAGCCATTTTAGAAGCAGATTTAGTGCCAGTTTTGGTTGAACCAAAGTTAGACACATACAACATCAATCCCGATTTAATTCAAGAAAAAATCACCTCTAAAACCAGAGGTATTTTAGCAGTTCATCTTTATGGACAATTGGCAGAAATGGGTACTATAAATGAAATTGCCTATCAAAATAATTTATTGGTTATTGAAGACGCCGCACAAGCACACGGCTCTATTCAGGAAATAAAAGGGCAAAAAAGGAAAGCCGGAAATTTAAGTAATGCTGCTGGATTTAGTTTTTATCCAGGAAAAAATCTTGGCGCATTAGGAGATGCAGGTGCCGTGACCACAAACGATTTGTCATTGGCGAAAACCATATATTCTTTGAGAAATTATGGATCAGAAACAAAATATTATAATGATTATATAGGGGTAAATTCCAGATTAGATGAAATTCAAGCTGCTTTTTTAAATGTTAAATTGGATCATTTGGATGTGGAAAATAATAGGAGAAAAGCAATCGCAAAACGTTATATCGCTGAAATTAAAAACACTAAAATAGTGCTGCCAAGTTGGGATTTTTCAGGCAATCATAACTTTCATTTGTTTGTCGTGAGAACTGAAGACAGAACCGAGTTGCAACGATTTTTGTTAGAAAATGAAATACAAACTATGATTCATTATCCGGTAGCACCACACCAGCAAAAAGCATTGTCACATTGGAATAATTTGTCATTTCCTATAACCGAGAAAATCCACAATGAAGTTTTAAGCTTGCCCATAAGTCCTGTAATGACTGATGGAGAAGTAGATTTGGTTATTTCAATTTTAAATCAATACTAATTGAGTTTTATCCATAAAATAAAATCTTCTGAGCTGTTTAAAATTACTTCTTTAAACAGTGTTAGTGTTTTGGTTAAAATTGGAATTGGCTTGATTACTTCTAAATTTTTGGCAGTTTTTATCGGTCCAAAAGGAATGGCTTTAGTTGGTAATCTGCGAAATTTTCTAACTTCTGTTGAAAGTATTTCCACTTTGGGCTTTCAAAACGGAATAGTAAAATATGTTGCCGAAAACGAAAGCGACAATGAGGAATTGAAGAAGTTCTTTTCAACGCTTTTTTTTAGTCTCATTGCAATGACATTGGTATTAAGTAGTGTTTTATTTTTCTTTGCCAATTATTGGAATAGCATTGTTTTTGATCATGGTTTCGATTATTCGTTTGTTTTCAAAGCACTGGCTATAGCTTTACCATGGTATGCAGCATCTATTTTTTTATTGGCTATTATGAATGGTTTGGGTCAGTTTAGAAAAGTTATTTACATCAACATTATAGGAACTGTCCTTGGGTTTATAGTGACTTTGTTTCTGATTTGGAAATGTCTTACACTTGGTGCTTTATTGGCCATTATTATTACACCATCACTTTTGTTTTTTGTGTCGATGTATTTTATAACCAAAGAGATTTCAATAATAAGTTTGATAAAATTGAATTCTTTCGATTTCAAAATCATCAAAAACTTATCGCATTATTTCTTAATGGCAGTGGTTTCTGGAATTTTGGGACCATTGGTTTTTCTGGTCATTAGAAATCAAGTAATAGACACTATTGGATTAAAAGAAGCAGGTTTTTGGGAAGCCATTAGCCGAATTTCAACATATTACTTACTTTTTGTAAATACGCTAATTACACTTTATTATTATCCTAAATTAGTTGTTGCCAAAAATAATAAGGAAACTAAAAAGGTGTTTTTTGGTTTTTATAAAAGTATTTTGCCCTTATTTGGTATAGGGTTAATTGTCATTTATTGTATACGAGTTTTTATAGTGCAATTGCTTTTCACGAATGATTTCG
>JBDTNG010000161.1:0-4917 GCA_039933895.1 Flavobacterium sp.
ATATGCTTCCACTATTGATGAAGCCATTGCAATCGCTAAAAACCGAAAGGTATTTGTTTCTGAATCCATTATGGTGGGAAGTGCCAAAGATAAAAAAGCGGTTTTAATCGAAGTTTCTCCTGAAAAATTTGGTGTTTATGATGTTCCAAATAGCAACCAATTGGTTTGTTCGAATCATTTTCAAAGTGAAGTATATCAATTTGATAAAAGAAATATAACGCAAATTGAAGAAAGCCATTCCAAATATAGATTTGACAGAATGCAGGAATTGTTGCTTGAAAAAGATAAAATGAATCCTCAAAAAATGGCCGAAATTCTCCGAAATAAAGAAGGATTGAATGATTTAAAGATTGGTTACGGGAACGAAAAAGCGCTCAATCAATTGCTGGCCCATCATTCGGTGATTTTTAAACCGGAACAGCGAATAGTATGGGTTTCTTCTAATCCTTATCAATTGGGAGAATATGTAGCGTACGATTTAAATAAAGTTTTCAGTAAAAATCCAACCGATTTTGTAGCTTTAGGATCAAACGAATTGAATATTCCAAAGGATGATTTTCAATACACACAAGCTTATAAGGATTATGAAAAATATAAAGTTTCAGATCGAATTATAGATAAAGCTTTGGCAGAAAAAACTACTTTAGATGCTGATTTTATCAAAGAATACGCAGCACTAAATCCAAATCTTTGGATAGTTTATTATAAAATTGGGGAGTACTATTATCAGAAACGTTTATACAAAGAAGCACAAACAGAATTTCAAACAGCACAGACCAAAGAGATTACAACGGTTCCTGATAAGCATCATATTGATGATTATTTGGAGAAACTAAAACATAAAATGAATTAAGTATGATTCCAGCAATAGAAACAGCAACAACAGCAGAAATTAAAAGTTTTCAAGAGCAGAAATTGCAGGAACTACTAGTGTATTTAAGCGAAAATTCACCGTATTATAAAGCGTTATTTGGTAAAGAAAATATCGACATTCAGTCCATAAATAAGTTGGAAGATTTGCAAAAAATTCCAACAACAACCAAAACTGATCTTCAGCAAAATAATGATGATTTCTTTTGTGTCCCCATGAATAAAATTATCGATTATGCCACTACATCAGGAACTTTAGGAGATCCTGTTACTTTTGGTTTAACCGATAAAGATTTAGACCGATTGGCATATAATGAAGCCATTTCATTTGCTTGTGCAGGAATCAAAGAAGGAGATGTTGTACAACTGATGACTACTTTGGATCGTCGTTTTATGGCAGGTTTGGCTTATTTTTTGGGATTAAGAAAGTTAGGTGCCGGAGTGATTCGTGTGGGTGCCGGAATCCCGGAATTGCAATGGGATTCGATTTTAAAATACAAACCAAAATACTTAATTACGGTTCCATCTTTTTTATTAAAACTGATTGAATATGCCGAAAACAACGGAATAAATTACAATGCTTCTTCAGTAGAAGGTGTAGTTTGTATTGGGGAATCTTTACGAAATCAAGATTTTTCACCAAGTCTTTTGGCTAAGAAAATTACGGACAAATGGAATGTCAATTTGTTTTCTACTTATGCTTCTACCGAAATGAGTACCGCTTTTACTGAATGTGAATTTTTTCAAGGCGGACATCAACATCCTGAATTAATCATCACAGAAGTTTTGGACGACAATAATCAACCGGTTGAAGAAGGAGAAAGTGGCGAATTGACCATTACAACACTAGGTGTGGAAGCCATGTCTTTGCTTCGTTTCAAAACTGGAGATATAGTCAAATTGCATACTGATGCTTGCAAGTGTGGTCGTAATACAACGCGTGTTGGGCCAGTTGTTGGAAGAAAACAACACATGATAAAATACAAAGGAACCACATTGTATCCGCCAGCAATGCATGATTTACTAACTTATTTTGAAGGCGTACAGAATCATGTTATCGAAATTTCTACAAACGATTTAGGGACAGATGAAATTTTGATTAAAATTGCTACGAAGAATAATCCAGAAGCGCTTTTGGAACAAATCAAAGATCACTTTCGAGCGAAATTACGTGTAACGCCAAAGGTCGAATTGGTCGAATTGGATGAATTGAATAAAATCATATTCACACCTATGAGCAGAAAACCCATCACTTTTATCGACAACAGAAGTTAAAACCATGTTATGGAGTTTAATTAAGCTATTCTCTTACAGTTAACCAAATTAAAGCAGTACTTTTATAGTAGAAAGCTGTTTTCAATGCAGTTAAAATCCTAGAAGATTTTTGTGTGTTATCCTAATTAAAAACGCAATAGCATAGAAAAATGAAACTCTATATAAAATACATGGTTAGCATTCGTTGCAAAACAGTAGTTAAAAACGAACTCGAAAAGATGGGATTACGTTATGTAATGCTTGAATTGGGTTTGGTGGAAACCATGGAGGAATTGACTTCTGAACAATTGAATGTACTTAAAACTGCGTTGTTAAAATGTGGGCTCGAACTCATGGACGACAAAAAAGCCGTATTAATTGAGAAAATAAAAAATATAATTATTGAAATGATTCATTATTCGGATGAAATGCCCAAAATCAATTATTCTGATTATATAAGTGAAAAATTAGGACAAGATTACACACACATTTCTAAAATATTTTCCGAAGTAAAAGGAATCACTATCGAACATTATATTATTGCTCATAAAATCGAAAAAGTTAAAGAATTACTACTTTACGATGAATTAAATCTTTCTGAGATTTCCTATAAACTCAATTATAGCAGTGTGGCACATCTGTCACAGCAGTTTAAAAAAGTTACAGGACTAACACCTAGTTTTTTTAAACAACTTAAAGATAAAAAGCGTAACTCTCTCGATAATATCTGAATTATATAAATCTTATTTTTAATTGTATAATCCTTATTGAAGGTAAGAACATCATCTTTGACTCTAACAAGTTAAAGATTTTTTTTTGAAACTATTCATCAAATACATGGTTAGCAATCGTTGCAAAATGGTTGTAAAAAGTGAACTCAAAAAAATGGGTCTGCATTTTATTGTGGTCGATTTAGGCGAAGTTGAAATCATGGAAAATCTTCCTGATGCGCAAATTCAGCGATTAAAAATCATGTTGGCTGAATCTGGACTGGAATTAATGGATGATAAAAGAGCCGTTTTAATTGAAAAGATTAAAAACACTATTATCGAAATGGTTCATTATTCTGATGAAATTATAAAAATAAATTTTTCCAATTATTTAAGCGAAAAATTGAACCATAATTACACTTATTTGGCAAATTTGTTTTCGGAAGTTCAAGGAACAACCATCGAGCAATTCATCATTTCACACAAAATTGAACGAATTAAAGAACTCATTATCTACGGAGAACTCAACATCACAGAAATTGCTTGGAAAATGAATTACAGCAGCGTCGCACATTTGTCAAGCCAATTCAAGAAAGTTACTGGACTTTCTCCTTCACATTTCAAACAATTAAAAGACAAAAGACGAAGTCCAATTGAAGAAATTGGGGTCTCAGATTCAATAAATTTATAATCATGCACACCACAGATACAAAAAAAAATAATTATGCAAGAAGCCTTATTGAAGCTAATTTGAGTCCTGTTATTATCATTAATACAGAAAACAAAATTACCGACATGAATCTTGTATTTGCCAATATTACCGGTAAAAGTCGTGAAGAACTTTTAGGTACAAATTGCTATGATTATTTCTCAGATCCCAAAAAAGTAAAAGAAGCTTGCAAAAGAATTTTCAAAAAAGGATTTATCAATAATTATGAACTGACCATTACCGATCATAAAGAAAAAGATGTTTTATTTAATGGTTTTGTCTATAAAGATGCAGCTGATAAAGTACTCGGAGCCATGATTCTTGGTAGAGATATTTCGAAGCAAAAAGTAATTGAAGATGATTTAAGAGATGCTACCAAAATTGCTGAAGAAGCCACTGAAATTGCAGAAAAACTAACTAAAATTGCCGAAGAAGCTGTAAAGTCGAAACAGCAATTTTTGTCCAATATGAGTCATGAAATTAGAACTCCAATGAATGCCATTATTGGATTCACTAAAGTGGTTCTGAAAACGGATTTGACTGCCAAACAAAGAGAGTATCTTACAGCTATAAAAATGAGTGGTGACGCGCTTATTGTATTAATTAACGATATTTTAGATTTAGCCAAAGTCGATGCCGGAAAAATGATTTTTGATAAAGTACCATTCAAATTATCATTGTCTATTTCGGCCATGTTGCATTTATTTGAAACCAAAATTCAAGAGAAAAATTTGACATTAATTACGGAATATGACGAAAGCATTCCTGAAGTATTGTTAGGTGATGCTGCACGTTTACATCAAATTATTTTAAATTTAGTAAGTAATGCAGTAAAATTTACGCACAAAGGGGAGATCACAGTTAGTGTTCGTTTGCTTTCTGAAGATGATAAAAATGTAACCATACAGTTTGCTGTTAACGACACTGGAATTGGAATTGAAGAAAATAAATTGGATAAGATTTTTGAAAACTTCCAACAAGCTTATAATCTTACATCCCGATTATATGGTGGAACCGGACTGGGTTTGGCTATCGTAAAACAATTGGTGGAAGCACAAGGAGGAAGTATTCATGTGGAAAGTAAAATAGACGAAGGTGCCACTTTTAGTTTTGTTTTAAAATTCAAAAAAACCAAAAAAGAAGCAGTTTTAGACACTGAAATTATGGAGCTTGACACCGAAATTAAAGATATAAGCATACTGGTGGTTGAAGATATGGAGCTCAATCAATTGCTAATGAAAACTTTGTTGGATGATTTTGGTTTTGAATGTGATATTACGGCCAATGGTAAATTAGCAATTGAAAAATTGGAAACCAATACTTATGACATCATTTTGATGGACTTACAAATGCCAGAAATGAATGGTTTTGAAG
>JBDTNG010000162.1:0-11330 GCA_039933895.1 Flavobacterium sp.
ATGGAGGAATTGTGTTATGCTGAACCAGGAACAAAACTAAAAATCAATAACCTGAATTTTATCACCAATACTTTTGCGGTAGTGGCAGAATCTAGAGGTAAATTATACGAGCTTTTATTGGTCATGCAGGAACGCCCAGATATGGTTATAAGTATTCAGGGGCATTTGTGTTGTGTTGGTGTGGACCGAAAAGACTTGTCAACACAACGCGCCAAAGCAGTCAAACAATTCTTAGAAATTAACGGAATTGAAAAAAACAGGATGAGTTTTAAAGGTTTCGGAAGCTCAGTTCCCTTGTTTCCTTTGCCTGAAAAAAATGAGGAAGAGCGTGCTGCCAACCGTAGAGTAGAAATTGAAATTGTTCAAAATTAATTTTTTATGAAGAAATATTACATATTATTTTTATTGTTTTTTTCTGTGGTAAAACTTTCTGCCCAACAGAAATTTGAAGTTTATTTCGATTTTAATAAAGAGGTGCCGAATGAAGCATCTGTCAAAGATTTCCAAAAATGGATTTCAGAAAATACCAACGCTGATATTAGCAAAATTTACGGCTATTGCGATAGTGTTGATGATAAATCGTATAACAAAGAACTTTCAGCTAAAAGAATTAGTAATGTCATTCAGATTTTGAGAGAAAACAATATCGAATTGACTAAAAAAACCGAACTAAAACCCTTCGGCAAGGATTTCAAGCAATCTGAAAATCAAAACGAAAATAGAAAAGTAGTTATTTTTTATACCTTAAAAAACGTACCCAAAAATACTATTGTCACAAATGAAGAAATCCCTTCTAGTGGTGATTTGAAGTCCAAAATTGAAACTGAAAGGTCAACTTTAACTTCTAAATTTAAAAATGCCAAAAAAGGTGATTTAATCAAAATTGAAAACATTTACTTTTACCTCAATTCCGACAGAATTGTAGAGAAATCAATGCCTCTGCTTTCAGAATTGTATGCCATTTTAATTAAAAATCCAAAATTAAAAATGGAAATTCAAGGTCATATTTGCTGTAATACAAATCCCGGCGATTTAAAATTATCTACACAAAGAGCACAATGTATTTATGCCTATTTGTTGGAAAAGGAAATTTTCAGAAAACGTTTGTCTTATAAAGGTTTTGGAAGCTCAAAACCAGTTTATAAAATCCCTGAGAAAAACGAAATAGAAAGACTGGCTAATCGTCGCGTAGAAATATTAATTGTTGCCAACTAAAATCTGCTAACTAAAACCAGCAATCTGTAATCTTTTCTTATCTTTGCCGGCAACTACACAACAATAAAAAATGAGTTCTGATACTTCAAAAAGATATGCCCTTCGTGGTGTTTCCGCTTCAAAAGAAGATGTGCACAATGCCATCAAAAATATCGACAAAGGTTTATTCCCAAAAGCGTTCTGTAAAATTGTCCCTGATTATTTAACAAACGACGACGAATATTGCCTGATTATGCATGCTGATGGTGCTGGTACCAAGTCTTCTTTGGCTTATATGTACTGGAAAGAAACAGGAGATATGTCGGTTTGGAAAGGTATTGCCCAAGATGCATTAATCATGAATATTGATGATTTATTGTGTGTTGGTGCTACCGATAATATCATGTTATCTTCAACCATCGGAAGAAATAAAAACCTAATTACAGGCGAAGTTATCTCAGCCATTATCAACGGAACCGAAGAATTAATCGAAGAATTAAAATCTTTCGGAGTAACCATACATTCAACCGGTGGTGAAACTGCCGATGTAGGTGATTTGGTACGCACATTAATCGTAGATTCAACTGTAACTGCAAGAATGAAACGTGCTGATGTGGTTGATAATGCAAACATTCAAGCAGGTGATGTTATTGTAGGTTTAGCTTCTTTCGGTCAAGCTAATTATGAAAAATCGTATAACGGCGGAATGGGAAGTAACGGACTAACTTCTGCGCGTCACGATGTTTTCGACAACTATTTAGCAAATAAATATCCAGAAAGTTTTGATGCTTCAGTACCTAGTGAATTAGTCTATTCAGGAAAGGTAAAATTGACCGATGCTGTCGAAAATTCTCCTATTGATGCTGGAAAATTAGTGCTTTCTCCAACGAGAACTTACGCACCAATTATCAAAAAAATACTTTCAACATATACGCCAAACGAGATTCACGGAATGGTGCATTGCAGTGGAGGAGCACAAACAAAAGTCTTACATTTTGTGGATAATGTTCACGTAATTAAAGACAATTTGTTTCCAGTTCCGCCGTTGTTCAAATTAATACAAGAGCAATCCAAAACCGATTGGAAAGAAATGTATCAGGTATTCAATTGTGGTCACAGAATGGAAATTTATGTTCCTGCTGAAATCGCTACTGACATCATTGAAATTTCAAAATCATTTGGTGTCGACGCTCAAATCGTAGGTAGAGTAGAAGCCAGTTCAACTAAAAAACTGACAATCAATTCAGAATACGGTGTTTTTGAATATTAAAAGCTAATCCTGCTGTCCGCTATATCTCCTTCGGTTACAAACCTCAGGAGGATGCCGCTTCCATCAGGGCTAAAAAATAAAATTATGTACGAATTACTATTTTGGAAATATCTCGATGAAGTGTATTTGAACCATCATTTGGTTTACGAGGCTTTGGTTGAAAAAGAAGCAGTAGAAGGTTTGGAAGAATTGCCTGTTCAGGTAATTTTAAATCGTATCAATTCTGTTTTTTCAAAATGGGAAAAAGTAGACGAATCAAGTTATAAAAATAACAATGGTGTTGGTGCATTTCACGTTATCACAACGCCACAAAGCATCCAAATTGACTGTTATGGCACCGAAGGAAAAACCATGAACACTTTAGTCGAACTGATGGAAGAATTCAAATGTCCCTTATACGATCCTCAAGTACCACAACGCTACGACGAAATGGCGGAATAAATTATAAGCTATGTCTTTTCAATTTAATTTTTCTGCTTCCTACATTTTAGAAACCGAAATGGTTCGTTTAGAGCCACTTCAACTTTCACATATTTCCAGTTTACTGACTTATTCGTTAAACCAACCTGAAATTTGGCAATTTTCCTCTATTGCAGCCATTGGAGAAGATAATTTTAAGAATTACGTCCAAATTGCTTTAGACCAACGTAAAAGACATATCGAATACGCTTTTGCTGTTTATGACAAAAGAACCAATGAATACGCTGGAAGTACGCGTTTTTACGACATTCAATTGTATAATAAAACAGTGCAAATTGGTTACACTTGGTATGGAAAACAATTTCACGGTACTGGGCTCAACAAACACTGTAAATATTTATTACTTGAATTTGCATTCGAAAAAATGGGATTAGATCGTGTTGAATTCCGTGCTGATAATACCAACGAGCGCAGCAAAGCAGCTATGAAAAGCATCGGTTGCAAAGTGGACGGCGTTTTACGAAGTAATATGCTCAAGCTTGATGGCTCAAGACGAGATAGTATTGTTCTGAGTATTTTACGTGACGAATGGTTTAATGAAGTCAAAGAAAATCTAAAGAATAGATTATAGTTTCTTTAGTTTTCTACTGTGTAAAGTAATTTTACTCTCTCTAAATTGATAGAAACTTCTAAAGGCATTTCTAAAAAATAGTCCAATTGCCACTTCTGTGTTTTTTGTGCTTGTTTGCTGACAGTTTTGTCCCAAATTGGATAAACCCGAATGGCTCGTTTTCCTTCTTTTATATCATCAGTTAATACGTTTTGTTTTAAAAGCACTGATTTTGGAAAAACGAACTGACCAACAACATTGTCTTTTCTGGTGTTGATGATAAATAAATCGATGTCATCGGATAAATCAAATGGCTGAATTGGCCCTTTTCCGATTCTTTTCCAAAGTGTAACAAACTGGCCAATTTTCGTTGGAGTTGTTTTAGCTTCGCGAAATAGGACTTTTAAACCATTCAACTCAAATCGATAGGCACTGTATTCGGCACTTTCTTTTTCTGGCAAAAGGTTTGTGATTTCAAAATTACATGAATCAAACACAAGATTTTTAGTATCAATAAGGCAATCGGGAAGCAAGGTAGTAGACATTAATTCGTTTTTTGAATGGGTTGTGTATTTCTATGGAAGATATTTCGCAAAAATACTTTTTTTCTTCTGAAAAGGATTGCATTACCTTTGTAAAAAATACAAACTATGAAAATAAATCCCAAAATAGGAATCGACCAACTCATTTTTGGTATGAAACAAAAGGATGTGGTTGCAGTTTATGGCAAACCAGATAAAGAGTACAAAGATGAGGATAGCAATGTTATCTTTTTATACAATAGCCAAAAGATGAGGTTGACCTTTTATGAAGATGAGGATTTGCGTTTGGGATATATTATTTCATCAAATACTGCTTTGGAATTGTTTTCTGAAAAGATAATTGGAAAGCCAATTGACAGTATTGAGCAATTGGTTATAAGCAAAGGAATCAAAGCGTTAGAAATAGAAAATTTCGATAGCGTTGATAATTATTTTAATGAAAGTAATTGGATGATTTTTCAAGTAGAATACAATGAAGTCATCCGATTTGAATTGGGTGCTATATTCAACGACAAAGACGAATTTGACTGGAAATTTAAGGGATAGACCAAATAGTAGTCACAAAAAAATGCCGCTGAATCTTATGATAAAGAATCAGCGGCAAATTTTTATAGTAGAATGAACTTATTTTGTTACAGTTCCTGTAGGAGTAGGTAATGTTTCTAACATTTCCAATTCGAAAATAAGGTTAGAGTTAGGAGGAATAACACCACCAGCGCCTTGAGCACCATATCCTAAATTTGAAGGGATAAACAATAACGCTTTATCTCCAAAAGACATTTTTTCTAATCCTTCTAAGAATCCTGGGATCAAACCGTCTTTTCTTCCTGCTTGGAAAGGGAAAGGTTGGTAACCGTTTTGAGCAGCTCTATTTTGGTCAAACTTTCCAAATGCTTTGTTTACATCTTCGTAGCTTGAATCAAATAGATCACCATTTTCAAAGTAACCTGCATAATGAACATAAACTGTTGTGCCAGCAGCTGGTTTCTTACCAGAACCTTTTTTCACGATGTTATACATCAGTCCAGATTCTGTTTTTGTAGCTGAACTTTTTGCATTAGCGAAATAAGCTACTTTGTCGGTTTTTACTTTTGCATATTTAGCATCTTCAGCTTTTTTTGCATCAGCAGCAGCTGAAAAATGATCTTTAAATACTTTTGGAGCATCAAATTTCTTTGCTTTTGTACCTCTTCTAATGATTGTGATTTTGATGATTTCGTCATCTTGAGCAATTTTATCAACCACTTCCTGTCCTGTAACTACATGACCAAAAACAGTGTGACGACCATTTAAGTAGTTAGTTTCTTTGTGTGTAATAAAAAATTGACTTCCATTTGTTCCAGGACCAGCATTAGCCATAGCTAGAACACCAGGTTTGTCCATTTTTAATTCAGAAACAAACTCATCTTTAAATTGGTAACCAGGTCCACCAGAACCATTTCCATCAGGATCACCACCTAGAATCATAAAGTCTGCAATAACTCTGTGGAATTTCAATCCGTCGTAAAAAGGTTTTCCGCTGAATTTCGCGTTAACCATTGTGTTTTTTCCTTCAGCAAGCGATACAAAGTTCGCAACTGTTACGGGTACTTTTTCGTATTCTAATTGTAATAAAATTTTACCTTTACTAGTTTCAATTTCGGCATATAATCCGTCAGGCAATTTGTCATATTGGGAATTGCATGAAAATAAAAGTGCAAAAATGCTTAAAAATAAACTTGTCATTCGATTCATTGTTAGTTAATAATTTATAGTTATTCAGTTTTTAATTCTCCAGTTGCTTTTGTCTCAGTTTTGATGTCATTTAAGGTAACAGTACAAATTAAAGGTTCGTTAGTTCCTATTTTGTTATTGTCACCATGATAACCAAAAGCCATGTGTGAAGGAAATAAGAAAGTTACTTTTTCTCCTTTTTGCATTAATTTAATACCATCACGCAAACCAATCATGATATTTTGTTTGTCAACAGCATATCGTTGTGGTTTTAGTTCGGTTTGGCTGTAAATTAAATTGCCTTTCAAATCTTTTATTTCATAGTCAAAAAAAGCAATGTCACCTCTTACAGGTTTTGCCGTTGCTATTTTGTTTTTAGTATGGTAGAAATACCAATAACCTTTTGTGGATGAAATATAATCTACTGCTGTGTCTTTTTCAATGAGTTTGGCAATGATATTTTCTTCACTCTCATTCAGTTTTTTATTTCGTTCTACTGATTGTCTCATAAACTCTCCCGAGGCTTGTGAAACCGGTCTGCGAGGTTCTTGTTTTGGCGTACAGCAAGTAACCAAATTCATGCCAAGAACTAAACAGCCTACAATTCTTAATAACTTCATATCTGCTTTATTTTTTAATTTCTTTGACGATATTTTCAAATTCAATAATGGTTTCTGTTAAAGATTTATCTGATTTTCCACCAGCAGCATTAATGTGTCCGCCACCGCTAAAATAATTTCTTGAAAATTGGTTTACATCAAAACCTCCTTGAGAACGGAAAGAAATTTTGATAATTCCTTCGTCCTTATTTTCGATAAAGATAGCAGTAAAATCGATACCATCAATAGAAAGTCCATAATTAACAATTCCCTCGGTATCTCCTTTTTGATAATTAAAACTATCTAATTCTTCTTGAGAAAGCGTGATATAAGAAGTCTTATATTCCGGCATTAATTTCATGTTTTGTAACGCTCGGCCCAACAATTGCAGTCGGCTATAAGAACTTGTATCAAACAGTTGATTGTGTATTTTACTATTTTCAACACCTCTATCAATCAAGTCTGCAACTACGCGATGTGTTACACTGGTTGTGGCTGGAAATCTGAAAGAACCAGAATCAGTAACTATTCCTGTGTAAATACAAGTAGCTACTGTTTTATTAATTAGATTTTCCTGCCCCAATTGATGGATAAAATGATACACCATTTCGCAAGTTGAACCATAGGCCGTATCTGAAAATGTATACTTGGCAAAACCATCAGGAAACTGGTGATGGTCTATCATGATAAATGTTTTGTCCAATGTTTTTAATGTAGCTTCCATGATTTCACCTACGCGATGTAAAGCATTAAAATCTAAAGTAAAAATAATATCAGATTGGTTTAATCTTTCCGTACAGTTTTCTTTGTCCTTTTCGAAAATCATTACTTTTTCTGAAGAAGGCAGCCAAGCCAAGAAGTCCGGAAACTCATTTGGAGACACAACAGTTACATCATGATTTTGCTGTAATAAGAAGTGATACAAACCAAGGGTTGAACCCATGGCATCACCATCGGGGTTTCTGTGTGGGATAATTGTAATTTTTTTTGGTGAAGCCAATAATATTTTGATTGCTTCAATTTCATTCTCTGTCATCATGTTGCGAAAATACAGATTTTTGATGAAAATAAAGGGTTAAAAAAAGCATAAAAATGGTTTCTTTTGTAAAAGAATTCAAGTTTTTACCATCCTGCTTTTCAGAAATTGATATCTCTGAAGTTTTATAATAAAATTTGAGTAGCTTTGGTCAAAATAAAAAAAACAGAAACATGAAACTGAAAATAACGCTTTTAGCAACAGTATTTACACTAGTATCACAATTGTCTTTTGCCCAAAAAAATGACGTTGCAGTAGCTCAGGAAAACAAAAAAATAGTCATCGAATTTTACAATCAACTTTTTGGTGATAAAGATGTTTCTGCTATTGATAAATACCTTGCGGAAGATTATATCCAACACAATCCAGCTATTGCTGATGGGAGTAAAGCACTAAAAAAGGCAGTAACACAATGGTTTGCTGGTGCGCCAAAAGAAAAAATCGATTTCCAGCAAGTTGCTGCCGAAGGAGATTTGGTTTTTCTACATATTAAATCAAAGACTGAAGCTGGGAAATATATTTCGATTGTTGATATTTTCCGTGTCAAAGACGGTAAGATTATCGAACACTGGGATGTAATGCAGGAAGTTCCTGAAAAATCTGCAAATGTACATCCCATGTTTTAAACAGTTCAATTATATTGGATCAGCCACAACTCTAAATTTCATATCAATTAGCACATCCACACTTTGGGATAATGTTTCTTTGGTGGTGATTTTAGTTCGTAATTTGTAACTCGAAGCTCTAACATAATTGTCTAATTTTTGAGTGGTACAAATTAAATTAATGTTATTTGATGTGGTATTGACATTATCATAGGAAGCCAATAATATTTCATCATTAGCATTTGTTGAAACGTAAATCTGTACCGATTTCAAAAAGCTAAATGTTTTTCCAGCAGGATTCGTAACCGTTAATTTTAATTCTGTCAGTTTTACATCTTTTACTAAATCGGCTCTGGTACCATTGTTAGAAAATTCTGTGGTAGAATTTGTTGTAACATCTGGTGTTGGTATGTCAATGGGAGAATTGATAGGAAACCCACCAGTTATCGTAAAAGACGATTGATTGTATATAGTGAAAGTTAGTAATTTATCTACTTCGTTACACGATAAAAGAAATAAAATCGGAGTTGCTATAGCTATTAATATTCTTGTCTTCATCATTTTAAAATGTTTTGATACTATTATTAAACAAAAAAAGTGCCATTTTATTGCTAATATAACCTTTTTATGTTTTTAATTTATTTTAAATATACACTAAAAAAGAAGAATTGGTTTGATATCGCTTTAGGTTTAAATATTTATTCTATTCGTATTTAAAAAAATACTTTAAAAGACCATTGCGATAAAATCTTTTCATTTTTCAATAATTAAAGCTTTTAATTTTTACAGAAATGTCTATTTTTGCACATGCAACACAACGTCCTTATTTTAGATTTCGGGTCCCAATATACTCAATTGATTGCCCGCAGAGTTCGCGAATTAAATATCTTCTGCGAAATTTTCCCTTTCGATAAAATCCCTGATGATTTATCTAGTTACAAAGCTGTTATTCTTGGTGGAAGCCCTTTTTCAGTTCGTTCTGAAGATGCTTTACATCCAGATTTAACTCATATTCGTGGTAAATTGCCCTTATTGGCAGTTTGTTATGGAGCACAATACTTAGCCCATTTTTCTGGAGGTGAAGTTGCTGCTTCAAATACACGTGAATATGGTCGCGCTAATTTGACTTATATTAAAGAGAATGAAACTTTTTTTGAAGGTGTAAATATCAACTCACAAGTTTGGATGTCACATAGTGATTCTATAAAAGCATTGCCAACAAACGGTGTCCGAATTGCCAGTACACATGATGTCGAAAATGCTGCTTATCGCATTGAAGGAGAACAAACTTACGCTATTCAGTTTCACCCTGAAGTATACCATTCTACTGATGGAAAACAAATGTTGGAAAACTTCTTAGTTAAAATTGCAGAAGTGCCACAAAACTTTACACCAAACGCTTTCGTAGAAGAAATCGTTGCCGAAATGCAAGAAAAAATCCAAGAAGACAAAGTAGTTTTGGGTCTTTCAGGAGGTGTAGATTCAACAGTGGCTGCGGTTTTATTACACAAAGCTATTGGTAAAAACTTATACTGTATTTTCGTAAACAACGGCTTACTTCGTAAAAACGAATTTGCCAGTGTATTGGAGCAATATAAAGGAATGGGCTTAAACGTAAAAGGAGTTGATGCTTCAGAACGTTTCTTATCGGAATTGGCAGGAGTTTCTGATCCTGAAACCAAACGTAAAATTATTGGTCGTGTTTTTATTGAAGTTTTTGATGATGAATCTCATTTAATCGAAAACGTAAAATTCTTAGCACAAGGAACGATTTACCCTGATGTTATCGAATCGGTTTCTGTAAAAGGACCTTCAGCAACCATCAAATCGCATCACAATGTGGGTGGTTTGCCTGATTATATGAAATTACAAATTGTTGAACCGCTTCGTATGTTGTTTAAAGATGAAGTACGTAGAGTAGGGGCAACTTTGGGAATTAATCCAGAGCTTTTAGGAAGACATCCTTTCCCTGGGCCAGGATTGTCAATCCGTATTTTAGGTGATATTACTCCGGAAAAAGTACAGATTCTTCAAGATGTAGATGCTGTTTTTATTAACGGTTTGAAAGAGCATGGTTTGTACGATAAAGTTTGGCAAGCCGGAGCTATTTTACTTCCTATAAATAGTGTAGGAGTTATGGGTGATGAGCGTACTTACGAAAAAGTTGTTGCACTTCGCGCCGTTGAATCTACAGATGGTATGACCGCGGATTGGGTACATTTACCGTATGAATTCTTAATGAAAATTTCAAACGATATCATCAATAAAGTGAAAGGTGTTAATAGAGTTGTATATGATATTAGCTCGAAACCACCTGCAACTATTGAGTGGGAATAAATAAAAGAGAAAAATCTTTCATAAGTCATTACAATAAATAACTTTGTAATGACTTATTTTTTTTTAACAATCCAGACCTACTCAAATATGAAATATTTTTTAATTCTATTTTTAAGCATTTCACAATTTTTATTTGCTCAACAAGAAAAATCTTTCAAACATACTGTCCTTAAAGGTGAAACAGTATTTCAAATTGCCAAAGACTATAAAGTATCTGCTCAGGATATCCTAAAATTGAATCCCGGTGCCGAAAATGGTTTACAGGAAAATACCACGTTGATTATTCCAAACCATCAGTCAATATCTTATATGTTGAAAAAAAATGATGTTACGGCAGAAAAATATACACAACATCAGGTAACGGCAAAAGAAACTTTATACAGCATTTCGATGCAGCATAATATTTCGGTGGAAGAATTAGAGAAAAATAATATTGAAATTTTAAAAAATGGATTAAAAGAAGGTCAAACACTTCAAATTCCGTTAACGAAAACTACAGCAGTTGTTGAAAATGCAATGCCTAATCTTTCTGCGAATGTTCACGAAGTGCAATCGAAAGAAACACTTTTTAGTATAGCTAGATTATACAATGTTTCGGTTAAAGATTTAGACGAATTGAACGCAGATGTACTCAAAGATGGCTTGAAAATTGGTCAGAAAATTGCCATTCCTAACAAAAGAAAAACTATCAGTGGTGCTGCGAGAATCATCAATACAGAAACTGTTTTTCATACAGTATTACCAAAAGAGACAAAATATTCAATTTCTAAAAAATATGGCATAACTATTGAACAGTTAGAAGCACAAAACCCTGAAATTATTAGTGGTTTGGTGGAAGGAAATAAATTAGCCATCAATACTTCTAAAATTAAAGCTAAAAATGAAAACGAGGAATTGATGATTGCTCTTGCCGAAAAACAAGCGGAAGTAGAAAAAAATAAAGCCAAAACGATTGAAATTGAAGATTTACAAGACCGATTGGCCGTTCAAAAAGACTTGAACAG
>JBDTNG010000163.1:0-4548 GCA_039933895.1 Flavobacterium sp.
AAACTGAATTCTAAATTCTTTAATAAATTCTAAAATATTATCTTTGCACCTCAATAAATCCAAAAGATTATGTTCAATAATTTAAGCGATAAGCTAGATAAGGCTTTCCACATATTAAAAGGTCACGGAAAAATCACGGAAGTAAACGTTGCAGATACTTTGAAAGAAGTGCGTCGTGCGCTACTTGATGCCGATGTTAACTTTAAAATTGCCAAAGACTTTACCACACGTGTTAAAGAAAAAGCGATTGGTCAAGACGTATTAACTACGTTACAACCAGGGCAATTATTGGTCAAAATCGTAAAAGATGAATTGACAGAATTAATGGGAGGAGATGCTGCAGGAATAAATCTTTCAGGAAATCCAACGGTGATTTTGATGTCAGGTTTACAAGGTTCTGGTAAAACGACCTTTTCAGGTAAATTGGCCAATTTCCTTCAAACAAAAAAGAATAAGAAAGTCCTTTTAGTAGCTTGTGATATATACCGTCCTGCAGCGATTAATCAGTTGCATGTAGTAGGAGATCAAATAGGAGTAGAAGTATATTCTGAACCAGAAAATAAAAATCCGGTTGAAATTGCACAAAATGCAATCAAACATGCAAAATCAAAAGGATTAAACGTTGTGATTGTCGATACTGCAGGTCGTTTGGCAGTAGATGAAGAAATGATGACTGAAATCGCGAATGTTCACAAAGCGATTCAACCACAGGAAACTTTATTTGTTGTCGATTCGATGACAGGACAAGATGCGGTTAATACAGCAAAAGCCTTCAACGATAGATTAAATTTCGATGGAGTAATTTTGACGAAATTAGATGGTGATACACGTGGTGGAGCTGCTATTTCGATTAAATCAGTAGTTGATAAACCAATTAAGTTCATTGGTACTGGTGAAAAAATGGATGCGATAGATGTTTTCTATCCTGCACGTATGGCGGAACGTATTCTTGGAATGGGTGATGTTGTTTCCCTTGTAGAAAGAGCGCAAGAGCAATATGATGAAGAAGAAGCAAGAAAAATCCAAAAGAAAATCGCTAAAAATGAATTTGGTTTTGATGATTTCTTAAGCCAAATCCAACAAGTGAAGAAAATGGGTAACATGAAAGATCTTGTTGGGATGATTCCTGGTGCTGGTAAAGCTTTAAAGGATGTTGAAATTGAAGATGATGCGTTCAAACATATTGAAGCGATTATTCATTCGATGACACCAATCGAACGTAGCAAACCTGCTATTATCGATATGAAACGTAAAACCAGAATTGCCAAAGGATCAGGACGTAAATTGGAAGAAGTAAACCAATTGATGAAACAGTTTGAGCAAATGAGCAAAATGATGAAAATGATGCAAGGCCCAGGAGGAAAAAACCTCATGAAGATGATGGGTGGAATGAAAGGTGGAATGCCGGGTATGAAATAGATATAAATTTAGACGCGAGATTTCGCGTCTTCTTTTTTAATACAATAACTACAACACAAATAAAAAGGAATGCAACTACTAGACGGAAAAAAAATATCACAAGACATTAAGACGGAAATTACTGCCGAGGTAAACAAAATGAAAGCCAACGGTGAAAAAGTACCGCATCTTGCCGCTATTATTGTGGGTAACGATGGCGCGAGTTTAACTTACGTAGGAAGTAAAGTAAAAGCGTGTGAATTGGTTGGTTTTGAATCGACTTTGGTAAAAATGCCAAGCACAACTTCGGAAACTGAATTACTTAAAAAAATCAAAGAGCTGAATGAAAATGATGACATTGATGGATTTATTGTTCAGTTGCCATTGCCAGATCAAATTGACACACAAAAAGTATTGATGGCAATCGATCCAAGTAAAGATGTAGATGGTTTCCATCCAGAAAACTTTGGAAAAATGGCTTTAGATATGACCACTTTTATACCTGCAACGCCTTTCGGAATTTTAGAGTTGCTGGAGCGTTATAATGTAGAAACCAAAGGAAAACATACAGTCGTTATTGGCCGTAGCCATATTGTGGGTCGCCCAATGAGTATTTTGATGGGACGAAAAGGTTTTCCTGGAAATTCAACAGTGACTTTAACACACAGTTATACTAAAAACATTGCTCAAATTACCACTCAAGCGGATATTATCATTACAGCATTGGGAGTTCCAAATTATTTAAAAGCAGAAATGGTGAAAGACGGCGCTGTTGTAATCGACGTGGGTATTACTCGTGTAGAAGACAAAACTTTAGAAAAAGGATATGTGATTACAGGAGATGTTGATTTCGAAAATGTATCCAAAAAAGCATCTTTTATTACGCCAGTTCCTGGAGGAGTTGGTCCAATGACCATTGCGATGTTACTTAAAAATACTTTATTAGCAAGAGAACAAAGACGTTTGATGATTTAATTATGATAATTACTGTTGCCACAAAAGAACAATTACCTATTGTTAGAGATTTAGCCTATAAAATTTGGCCAAGCACTTATGGAGAAATCCTGAGTAAAGTCCAACTCGATTTTATGTTGGATAAATTTTACAATATTGCCTCACTAGAAGAACAAATGTTAGTGAAAAATCAAGTTTTTATGCTCATTCAAGAAGAGGATAAATATTTGGGCTTTTGTGCTTATGAATTGGATGTTGATCAGACCAATAAAACTAAGCTTCATAAAATTTATGTTTTACCTGAAACACAAGGAAAAGGTGTTGGGAAAATGTTGTTGCATGAAGTGGAGAAAATTGCTTTGGAGCATCAAAGCAAAGCACTGTTTTTAAATGTAAACCGATACAACAAAGCATTTGAGTTTTATAAAAAACAAGGTTACGTGATTACCCAAGAGATTGATATTGAAATTGGACATGGTTATTTGATGGAAGATTATATTATGGAGAAAAATTTAATCTAATTTTTCACGTTATCAATAAAAATAAATTTTAAAATTCCCATGACTACAGAGCAAACAATAGATTATGTAACGGAAAATGTGAATGCTTTTGTTGAGTATTCACCTAAATTATTGACTGCGCTTTTTATTCTTTTTGCAGGTCATTATGCGATTAATCTTTTTAGAAGACTGGCCAGCAGACAAGTTCGAAAAAGAGAATTGGATCTTACCTTATCGAGATTTCTTATCAATATTGCGACTTGGCTTTTGCGTGTTTTGCTTTTTGTTACTTTTATATCAAAATTAGGAATTGAAACGGCATCTTTTGTGGCTATTATTGGAGCTGCGGGACTTGCTATTGGATTGTCGCTTCAAGGTTCTTTGTCTAATTTTGCCGGAGGTATATTGATTATACTTTTTAAACCATTTGAAGTTGGTGATTCTATCGAAGTGCAAGGAGTTTCAGGAACGGTGTCGGAGATTCAGATTTTTGTAACTAAATTAATTGCTTCTAATAATCAGGTTATCTTTATTCCTAACGGAGCCTTGTCTAATGGAAATATTATCAATCATTCACTTGAAGGAACACGTCGTGCTGATTTGGCTATTTTAATATCTTATGATGACGATTTGAAACAAGCGAAAGATATTATTTTGAAGATTCTGAATAGTAATGAAAAAGTATTGCAAGATCCACCGCCAGCAGTTGATGTTTCGGCACTTACCGAAACAGGTGTAAAACTAAGTATCAAACCTTGGGCAAACAATGAAAATTATTCACGAGTTTGCTCAGAAACATTAGAAAGCTGTAAATTGGAGTTGACTAAAGCAGGTATTGTAATGGAGAAGAAAGTTTAGTGATTTTATTCACCTAAATAAACAAAAACATTAGTAACCAAATACTTTGGTGTTGCATTAATTGTAATTCCCGATCCACCAGAAGGTACTGTAATTGTGTGTGAATGATTTCCACTGCTGTTTGTTGCAAATAAATTAGCCGGAACTGAGTCATTAGCTCCTACAACTTCAGTGAAAAGAGGTACCAACCCAAGTACATTTGTTATTAAACCTAAAACCTCGGTGTTGTTGTAAGAATCAGTATAGGTATGGGTATGATCACCTGTTATGTTTGTTGTTGCAGTATAGGTTATGTTCGGTAAATTAGATTGCAACAATGTGATAATGTTATTTCCTGCACTTGAACCATTAGATTCTTCGCCGTTATTTCCTTTAATAAATTTTCCTGATTCATCTGGTAAATTAGTTCCAAAACCCATTGCCGTTGCATTATATTGCGCAATTGCTGGCAAAGTTGTAATGTTTCTTCCGTCTAACAAAAACCAACCTTTAGAATCTGCAACTGCCAATGAATATTTAATATCTCCCAAAGCAATATTTGGTCCCATTAAATTCCATTTAGTACCATCGTTATAATACAAACCTTCAGACACAGAATTTGCTGTTTGTGGTGCAGAATTTGTTGTGTTATACGTAATCATTCCTTCCACATGATTTGATAGTGGTGTTGTATTATTTGTTGCTGTCAACGGTAGTCGCGTTAAAATAACACCTTTGTTTGAACTGTAAATTTCTAAAGCAGCATCAACGTTTGGAGTTGTGGTGTCAATACCTACGTTTTGTGCAATTACTGAATGAGAAAAAACGATTATTAATACTGTGATTGTTTTTTTCATAG
>JBDTNG010000164.1:0-2595 GCA_039933895.1 Flavobacterium sp.
TATTTACAAAACTCTACATCAACGGCTTTGTATGGCAAATTCAATCCAGTGATTAAAAATTCTTTTGCAAAAGTAGGCGCTGATAAAGTTTGGACAAACATCATTACCAAATACAATAGCATTCCTTTAGTTAAAAAAGTAAATCCCGATTTGACTGATTACACTACAAATAAAGCAATGGAAGGTGTGTTTAAAATGATTGCCGTGGAAGAAAAAGACATCAGACATAATTTAGCTTCCAGAACTTCCGATTTGTTAAAAAGAGTGTTTGCGCTGCAAGACAATAAATAATGCTAATAAATTAACAATCAACAAGATAATAACATTATATTAACATTAGAATACGAAAATATTACCGACCTTTGTAGATGAAATTCATAGAATTTTGTTTGGTTTGGTTAGTTTACAGAAAAGTCAGTATTTAAGGTACTGACTTTTTTATTTTGCATCATTTATAAACGAAAGAACCGCTTGATTAAAAACCAACGGTTGCTCAACGTTTACAACGTGTCCACACTGTTCAATGACAAATAATTTCGAAGACTTATAATGTTTTTCCACCACTTTTTTAACCGAAGGCAAAAACATATAATCTTCTTCTCCCATTACATAAAATGTTGGAATATTCAATTCTACCTGACGAAACCAACGCAAAACCGGGTTGATTTCTGCTGTTAGTTTAAACCAACGAATAAACTCTTTCTGATATAACTTTTTGGCTTCATTAATGAACAACAAACGAGATTGTTTGTGGTTTTTATTCGGCATAATCACAAAAGCAAAAAATTTGTATAAAACAAGATAAGGCAACACATATTTAAACGTATTTCCCAAACGCATTAAGATTTGTGAACGGAAATTCATTTTCAAAATAGCACCTCCTAAAATCATGCTTTTAACTCTTTCTGGATGCATTTCAGCCAATTGTCGGATAACGATTGTTCCTAAAGAAATACCAACAAAGTGCGAAGTTTCAATTTTAAGATGGTTAATTACTTCCAAAACATCATTGGCAATCGACTTGAAAGTATATTTCTGATGAAATGCTTTCTTTATTTGTTCGTTTGAATTGCCATGCCCGCGCAAATCCAACAATAAAACGTTGTAATATTTCTGAAAATCACGAATCTGTTTGAACCAAATAGAAGAACTTCCGCCAGCGCCGTGTACAAAAGTCACCCACTGATTACTGGTTTCGTTTTTATAAATAGTATAGTTTATCACAAATTTGTTTTTTTTTACAAATGTAGAATTTTAATTGGATTCTGATTCACTCAATCGCAAATGCAGTTTTTTAAAGTAATCGAAAGCTTTTACGAGTCGGCTGCCATACCATGAAAACATCTCTCCATCAACAAAGATAGTTGTTGCGTGATGTGTATGTCTTCCTAATTCAAAAGCATGTTCGTCTTTAAAAGGAAAAGGTTCCGAAGACAATAAAACAAAGTCAGGATCGCCTTGAATTCGCATTTTTTGAATGATAATTTCTGGGTATCTTCCTTCGTATTTAGGGTTATTATCGTAAATATTCTTGAACTTATTCAACTTCAGTAATTCATTGATAAAATTATCACCGCCAGCAACCATGTATGGATTGGCCCAAATAAAATAAGCTACCTTTTTTTCTTCTTTATCTTTAATAAAATTTTGAAAATCTTGAAAGGCAAAATTCGTTTTGTCAATCCACTTTTGCGCTTCGGTACGTTTGTTGAATATTTGTCCGAAGTCCTGAATCATTTGCAAATTATCTTCAATAGTGATAATATTTGTTACCCAAACTGGGCAAATTCCTTTCAATGATTCTACAATTTCAAGTGTATTCTCTTCTTTATTGACAATAATAATATCCGGTTGCAGTGCCTTAATTTTATCAATTTTGACTTTTTTGGTCCCACCAATAATCGTTTTAGTTGATTTTAAATGTAAAGGATGAACACAAAACTTGGTTAAGCCCACAATATTTCCTTCTAAACCCAAATCATAAAGTAATTCGGTTTGTGAAGGTACTAGAGAAACAATTCTTTTAGGAGCTGTTTCAAAAGCGTGTGAAAATCCAAGTTGATCAATATATGTTTTCAAAAGTTATTTCTTTGATTGATTAAAACTTATTCCGTCTGGAAACATAATCGCAACCAAAGCAAAAATAAGTAAAAAGTTAAATTCTACACCGTTTCTTCCTCCACCCACAACAAACCAACCTTCACTAAGGTGAACCATAAAAATTCCTATAATCAAAATAAAAATTGTCACAATTGAGGCCAATTTGATGTATCTGTTCATTAAAAGTAAAACAGCAGCCACAACATGAGATATTTTGATAAGCCAAGCCAAGATTACACCTATTGGTGCGAAACCAACAGCGTTTAAATAAAGGTTTCCAAAATCATTGACACCGCCGTTAAACATACCACCAAGACCGTGTACAAATAAAATTACAGCTACTGCAAAACGAAGAATAAAGGTTCTATTCATGAGAAAATTATTTAAGAATTTGTTGCATTTCTAATTGAATTTTTAAAGCTTCCGCTCTAGCTTTTTCGGCAAAATCAGCTCCATTTGAAGCGTAAATAATCCCTCGAGATGAATTGATTAACA
>JBDTNG010000165.1:0-5634 GCA_039933895.1 Flavobacterium sp.
TTATGGTGGCTCAGTTTTTACCTTTTTTGAATTTGAACATGACGAAGAAGAAACCACTGATGAAGATGATGAAATCGAGAGTTAAAATGTAACTATCGTACTCAATTTTCATTTTCATCAATACTTTTTTCTTTAAATTGAGTATCTCTAATTTTTCCAAAAGAATATTTAATGGACAGTGCTATTTCGTGTGTATCTGAAAGATAATGCGATTTAGAACTAATATTATTAATGGTGAAATTTTCCTTGTACACCATATTTTTAAAAACATCATTAAAGCTTAAAGTACAATCCCAATTTTTAAAAATTGTTTTAGAAAGTGCCAAATCCATTAAAAATTCTGGTTGTCTTCTTTCATAAATTCCCTCTTTTTGTGTTGTTAATCCCCAGCAAGTAAGGGAAAAAGTATATTCTTTTGGCAATTTAAAAGTATGATTTGAATAGTAATAAAAATAAGGCTTCGATTGATTTTGCATTGCGGTAGCATCTTTAATCTTATTCAAGATAAAACTAAAATTAGTATTGGTTGTCCAAAATTTATAAGTAAAAGGGAGCGTCAAATCCAAATTTATTCCTCTTTCTCCTTCAAAATTTTTCTCACTAAATGTTAGAATATTCTGTTGATTGTCATAAATAAAATCTCCGTAAACTGGATTTAAATTTTTGTAAAAATTAATGCCAACCGACTTGTCTTTATATTGAAAATTAAGCGCAATTGCATTATTTATTGTTGGATCCAAATTAATATTACTACCATAAATGAAATACGGATTTATGTATGTAGCACCTTGATTTGTAGTAGAATAATTGGGTCTTGCAATCGTTCTTGAATAATTTAAAGTTATTGTTTTTAAACTATCTATTGAAAGATTTAATTGTGCTTTCGGAAAAAAATCAGTGTAATTTTTCTTTACCAAAGCCAGGCTTTCATTTTTATATTTTCCAAGAATTTTGGTATTCTCAACTCTAAAACCAAGCGAATATTCTATTTTTTTTATTTTCCATGAAAGCTGTGAATAACCAGCTGTATTTTGCTCACTAAAATGATAATTTGAAACCTTTGAGCTGTTGTTATTAAAGTCTAAAATGGTAAAATCAGTTTTTGCGTTTGCATCCAAAAATAATCCGCCAATTTCCAATTTCATATCGTTTTTGAATGTCTTTTCTAAATCTGTTCTTCCCGAAAAAGCAGAAACATTGAATAATTGATTTCTGCTTTGTGACAAACCAAATTGTGAATTATTGAAATTATTTTCTACCAGAGTATGCATTTCCTTATTCAAAGTTGAATACTGAAAACCTGTAAACATTTGGGTATTTATCGGTTTTATTTTTTTCGAATAATTGACAAGCGTATTGGTCAAATTTCTGTTTTCATTATTATTACTGTTAGTTAAAACGGTGTTCTCAATGTTATTTTGCTTGTTAAACGTTTGCGTATTGATGCCAAAAATATCCTTCTGTACTCTAACATTTGCATTCATAGAGAAGTAATCATCCTCATTGATTTTATAAAACAATCCGCCGCCAAAAATAAATTGAGGTCTTTTAGTATAAGCCTCAACTGTGTAATTTGAAATTATATTATCGCCAGAAATTTGATAATTTATGCTGTGTTTCTCCCAAATATTCAATTGATTGTAGTTGAAATTGGCTTTTAGCTCCAAATTCTTCTTTTTAACATTCGCATTAAAACCTAAGTAATTATTATAGTTTTTCTTGATGAAAGCGTTCTCGGTCAAATTGATTTTGAAACCTTCTTTTTTACTTAATTTTCTTGTAATTAAGATAACCACTTTGCCTTCAGCTTCGTATTTTGTTGATGGATTATTGATAATTTCAATGGATTTGATGTCTTCAACCGATAGGGAATTCAAATCATTTATACTGACTTTTTGATTGTCAATATAAATTAAAGGCACTCCTTTTCCAACAACTGTCAAACTTTCTTTATCAGAACTAATTTGAACTTTCGGGAATTTAGCCAATAAATCCATGGTACTAGGAACCGCTTTAAAAATCGAATTGGCAACATCTAACTTTATATTTCCTTTCTTATTTGAAAAGGCTTTTGCAGTATTTTTTACAGAAACTTCATCAAGTTTCTTGGGAATACTGTCATTGGTGATTTCATTTTGAGCAAAACCTATATTAAACTGCAACACATAAAACACAACTATTATAACTTTTCTCATTACTTTTTTATTTCTAACCATTTTAACCAATCGTTTGCTACTCTGTTCCAATTTTCAACAGTATAATTAATTTCTCCTTTTTCATTTAATGGAAAAAAATTATGCTCTACTCCTTTATAATTGATGAATTCAAAGTTTCTCTTTCTATCCCGAATCACTTCAATTTGAAACAAATCATTATAAGTTGAAGCAGTATCTTTATTACCATAAGTGACCAAAATTGGAATGTTAAGTTTTAATAAATTTTCTCTTTGAGGTAACGAAAAACTATAGGTTGCTTTAAAGGTATCTCCACCATCATAATTGATAACATCCGCGTTTTCAACTACTTTTTTCCAATAGTGCTGCATTTCATTTTTATTCTCATTTTCGGCAAAAATGTTTACTATTCTCCCAAAAGGATTGCCTCCAGAATAAATTAATTTTGTAATTTTAGGATTCAATGAAGCCATTTTTGCTGCTATGGAACTTCCTTCAGAATGACCAGCTAAAACTAATTCTGATTTATCTACCCAACGTTCTTTCAATAACTGTTTCAGTATAAAATTGTTTCTGAAGACATAATAATCCAGATAATTTCTATCGGTATATCCTTTCGGTGGAATTTCCCGAAACTTATCTTTCAAATACATAAAATCCTTGCCTAATTCTCCCGCATTTGCGATAATAGGCACGTTGGGTTTGCCCACAATAACGATGTGATACTTATCCAAAAAAGCGGTTTCTGTAAATGGTAATACCCCAAACAAACCTTTTTCATCATAAATAATTACAGGTCTTGGTAAACTTCCTTGACAAAAGAAGAAAAGTGGTTTCGGGATTTTTTCCTCCCCAGGTTTAGAAATAACAATCAAATCGACCTTATCATCTTGAAATTTATAAGACAAATATTTGTACCCGAAATCTTCGACTGTTTTCTGTGAAAGCGCATGAATCTTTGAAATTAAAAACATAAACAGGATTATTTTTTTCATTGAAGTTATTTTCCCTGCAAATTTGGCTTCTAAATTCCATTCCGAAAGTTAATGCTAGGTTAATGAAGGGTTAACGTCTTTTTAAATGAAATAAAACCGCTATTTTTGGGGAGAAATAATCGCCACTGGTAAATCTTTTGCGGATGCAAAAAACCAATAAGGAAGAAGCGATTCCATATATAACCTATAAAAAATGTATTTTCTACATATGAAAAGGAAAATCAATTTATTAATTTTATTCTCCGTGTTAGCGCTTGTTGTACTTTCGGCGATGCAAGTGTATTTGGTGAAGACTACTTATGATTACAAAGTAGCACAGTTTCATACCGAAATAAAGAATGAAATCGCCAAAGTAACCAATGACTACAGCGATATAGATTCGACGATTTTCAATAAAAAAGACCTCTTATACAAACAACTCGCGGTAAAATATATTTTAGATAAAAAATATAAATTTCACATCAAGGATCAACTGCTGCAAAACAACTTCAAAACCGAATTAACGCAGAAATTACAGCAGGAATTTGAAAAGGAAATTCCAAATTTAAAACTTGATTTTGCTATTGTTCTCAACAAATTTGTGATTTACAACGGGATAAAAAGTACGGATACCATTTATTCTGAAAAACCTCAAATAACCAACAAACTTTATGGTGATTTGGCAAATTTGGACAATGCCTTTCTGATTAGAAATTACGTTGGAACAACAAGTGGAACTTTTTTAAATTCAAATTATAAATTACTAACCGAAGACGCTTTGTATGTTTCGGTGGCCAATTGGGAAACCATTATTTTAAAGCGAATGGCTACTGTTTTGTTCATAGCCATATTCTCCATACTTACTTTAATTACTCTATTTGTCATCGCCTTAAAAGCCTTAATCAAACAGAAAAAAGTAAGTGATGTAAAAACAGATTTTATCAATAATATCACACACGAATTAAAAACACCATTGTCAACACTGGCTATTTCTACAAAAATATTGGAGCGAAAAGATATTCGTAATAATGAAGCACATTTTAATACCCTTGTAAGTACCATTTCAAGACAAAATAACCGACTGCAGCAATTGATCGATCAGGTGATGATAAACGCGCTTGGAGCCAGTGAAATTGAACTACAAAAGGAAAAAATAGTAATTGGTCCATTTCTAAATTCAATTATAGAAGACTTCAAATTTGCCAATCCCAACACACATATTACTTTCAAGACAAGTTCAACAAAAACAGTGTTATTATTAGATAAATTTCATTTCACAACAGCTATTTTAAACGTGCTTGAAAATGCAGTAAAATATGGTTGTAACAACATCATTATTGAAGCATTACAAATCGATAATCAGTTTAATATCAGTATTCAGGATGATGGAATTGGGATTAAAAAAGAAAAACACTCCCTGCTTTTTGAAAAATTCTATCGCGTTGAACAAGGGAATTTACACAACACAAAAGGCCTCGGACTAGGTTTATACTATGTAGATCAGATTATCAAAGCACATGAAGGATCTGTGAAGGTAATTAGTGATTTTGGAAAAGGCGCTTCATTTACTATTAGTATTCCATCTCTTTAATATCATGAAAAGAATCCTGTTAGCTGAAGATGATTTCGATTTTGCCGCGGTATTAAAACAATATCTTGAATTGTATAATTATAATGTAATTTGGGCAAAAAACGGTGAAGAAGCACTTGAATTATTTCAAAAATCAGCCTTTGATATTTGTGTTTTTGATGTTATGATGCCAAAAATGGACGGATTTACATTGGCAGAAAAAATAATCGATATTAATCCTGAAACACCATTCATTTTCCTAACCGCCAGAAAACTAAAGGAAGACAAAATAAAAGGACTGCAATTGGGTGCCGATGATTATATTGTGAAGCCGTTTGAAGTTGATGAATTGGTTTTACGCTTGAATAATATTATAAAGAGAGGAGAGCAAAAAAATTACATTCCAAATACTGTAGATGAAATTGCTGTTGGTAAGTATATTTTCAACCCAAACCGCTTAGAATTAAAATTAAGCAATCATACACAACGACTTACCGAAAAAGAAGTTACCCTAATTTTATTTCTGCTGAAAAACAAAAATCAACTCATAAAACGCAATGAAATACTTCAGGCTGTTTGGGGAAATGATGATTTTTTCTCTGGAAGAAGTATGGATGTTTTTATCAGTAGATTACGCAAATACTTTTCGAATGACAACAATATTTCGATTGAAAGTATTCGAAATATTGGATTGGAATTTAAAATAACGGAGTAAAAAAAGCAGACCTATAAGCCGGATTCTGTATCTCGTCTTTTGGGACAAGATCCTTATCATTTATCTAAATTTGCAATTACTTACAAACTCAAGCTGTCTACCCTTCAACAACGGACGAGTCGCCCTTAAATGCTGATATACTTGACATTTCACCGCATAGAGTTTACCTGGTTTCACTACAGCATTACCTGTACATACTTT
>JBDTNG010000166.1:0-15018 GCA_039933895.1 Flavobacterium sp.
GCCATCACGATTGTCGCTGCCGCAGAATTAGGCCGCCGCCGAAGGGACGAAGACCGTATCGAACTCCATAAAGTGACTTCGAGTAAGGCGGTTTTCGAAATCATGCAGCCCATTATTGCCGAATTGCCTCACGAGGAATTCTGGGTTTTGTATCTTAATAATTCGAATAAGGTCATCTACAAATCCCAAATCAGTAAAGGCGGAATCACAGGAACTTTGGTCGATACGCGAATTGTTTTCAAATTAGCTTTGGAACACAACGCAACGTCTATAATTTTGACCCACAACCACCCGTCAGGAAAATTGGAGGCTAGTGCAGCCGACAAACAAGTCACACAAAAACTAAAACAAGCTGGATTCCAGTTGGACATTGCCGTTCTAGATCATATTATCATCACTGAAAAAGAGTATTTAAGCTTTGCCGATGAAGGAATGTTGTAAATAAGTTTTTTTTTAATGACATTTGTCGTAATTTTACAGACAAATGTCGTAGTTATGTCAAAGTTAGTCGCGAATTCAGATATTCAAATAGATAAAGTAGTTCGTCTTTATGTTCACAAAGTGGAAAAAGAAGCCAATTATCAATTGGTAGATAAAGACATTACCTATAAAAAATTTCTTTCTAATAAAATGCTTATCGTGCACTCTATTAGAAGAGGGTTGCCGTATGAACTATACGATTTAATTAAAAAAAGAACCCCTTTTAAAGAAGATGAATGGGCAAATTTTTTAGGTGTTTCCACACGAACACTTCACAGAAACAAATCTAGAAAAGATTTTTATTTTGATTCGATTCCTTCAGAAAAGATATTGGAATTGGCTGAAGTTACCCACTTAGGAATTAATGTTTTTGATTCGGAAGAACAATTTTACAACTGGCTTAATACGCCTTCGTTTGCCTTAGGAAGCCTAAAGCCTATCGAATTGCTAAAAGATTCTTACGGTAAAGAAATGGTCGTAAATGAATTATATAAAATTGATCAGGGAATTTTTATATAATGGAAGGATTCAGATTGGCCAGAAAAAAATATGCTATCGAACTGTCAGGAAAAGGAGCCTCCATTGTTGGAGCTCGTTGGAATTCTAAAGGAACAGAAATTATTTATTGTGCCCAAAGTAGAGCCTTGGCTATGGCAGAAGTAGCGGTTCATCTTTCGCTTGCTACACTGCCTTCCGATTTTGTAATGTTAAAAGTTGACATCCCTAACGATATTGCAATTGAGGTAATTGATGTTAAGAATTTGGAACCCAATTGGAATATTTTTCCTTTCGATTTTTCTACCCAACTGTTAGGGGATGATTTTGTGAGAAGAAATGCCGCTTGTGTTTTGAAAGTGCCCTCAGCTGTAGTTAAAGGGGATTGTAACTTTCTAATTAATCCCTATCATCCTGATTTTAAAAAAATAAAAATTATCGAACAAAGTGATTTCCCGTTTGATAAAAGAATATTCAAATAGTATTTCACATGACTCATATCAAACATATTTTTTTCGATTTAGACCACACGCTTTGGGATTTTGATAAGAATTCAGCTTTGGCCTTCCAACGTGTTTTGAAGGTTTATTTTCCGCAAATCGATATTGCCGAATTTATCAAAGTATACGCACCTATAAATCAGCTTTGTTGGAAATTGTACCAAAAAGATAAAATCAACCACCTGGAATTACGGTATAAAAGATTGAAGGATACTTTCGATATTTTAAATCAGGAAATTTCAAATGAATTGATTGATACAATTTCAGATGAATATATTGAGTTTTTGCCTGATTTTAATCATTTGTTCGATGACACCATTGTCGTTTTGGAATACCTTGAAAAGAAATATGAGTTACATATTATAACCAATGGTTTTGCCGAAGTACAATATAAGAAATTGAACAATTCTAATATCAGTCATTATTTTAAAACGATAACCAATTCAGAAATGGCTGGAACTAAGAAGCCCAATCACGGAATTTTCAACCATGCTTTAACTGCTGCAAAAGCCGATAAAAAAGAAAGTATCATGATTGGAGATTGTCTCGATGCCGATGTAAATGGCGCTTTAGACTTTGGTATGGAAGCTATTTTTTTTAATCCTGAACAAATCGCAGTAGCAGAAAATATAAAGCAAATAACTACATTAGCAGAATTAAAAAATATATTTTAAAATGAAAAAGCTGGCCTGTCTTTTACTTCTTTTGATTGTAACAATTTCATCATACGCTCAATTGGGAGTCAATGATTATAAATATGCACAATTGCCTTCAAAACTGGAATTTCAGGAGGTTCAAAATCAATACAGAATCAATGCAACGATAAAGTTTTTTCTAGAACAAAGGGGATTTGTGGTTTACTATGACACTGATATTCAGCCGCAGGAGTTTGCTTCAACCAATTGCAATAAATTTTTTGTCAATGTTGTACGAACAAGTACTTTGTTTTCAACAAAGATTAAAATTGAACTTAAAGATTGTACAAATAAAGTTTTAGTGACTTCTGAAGAAGGAGTGAGTCGTCAAAAAGAATTTGGTGCAGCATACAATGAAGCCTTAAGAACTGCTTTAAAATCATTGGAAAGAATAAAATACAACGGAAAAGCTGGAACAATTGAAACTGTTGCTATTACTGAAAATAAAATTGTTGCAAAGCCGGTAAATGTGAATCCTCAATTGAATCAACCGTTAAAAATTGAAGGTTTGTTGCTTTCAAGAACATCAAATCCGGAAATCTATCTTGCAGTTGGTGCAGAGGGAAAGAATGGTGTTGTTTTTAAAAAAGTTAACGACTGGTTTTTTGAATATTACCTTAACGGGAAATTGGTTTCAGAGAAATTAGAGGTTAAATTTTAATTTTTTTTCTCTTTAGAAAACTTTTCTATTTTTTTTAAAAAATCTGGAGAATAAGGGTTGTAATTATCCCATATTTTCCACTCATTATTAATTTTTTTTAAAAAATATTTCTGAGTATTATTAAAATTGGAAAGATGTTTAGGTTTCTTTCCGTAACTATTTATAAAATACAGATTCCAAAATTCTTTTACAGAAATAACGACGAATTCTTTTTCTAAAACCAGAGCCTTAAAATTATACAATTCATAATTTGACCTATTGTCTTCCTGCGAAAGTGAGTAGCCAAGATTTGAAAGCTTATCGTAATTTTGAGTAATCCTATTAATAAATGGACCTTCTTCGAAACAATATTTTTTTAAACTGGAAACGTCATTAATAGTTAGATTTTTTAAGTACTCAAATTCTTCACAGCAATATTGTTTAATAATGGTAAAAAAATAATCGGACGATAAACCCGTTTCGTTTTCAATAGGTTTTTCATCATTCTTTAATTCGGTAGTTTTGGAATCGCCAATTTTCTTATGTAAAAAATCATTTAAACTTGGATAGCCTAAAAAAATGCAAAATTTATCAAGCGTTTTAATAAATCGTAAATCATCGGTGAATTTTTCATCTGTTGTAGCTGAAAAAATCCTATGTATAGTTGAATAGGATATGGTAGTACCCATCTCAATCTTCTTCTTTGGGGTCATATAAACAGATTTGCTTAATTCGTCCTCTATTAATTCAGACAGAAATATATAATGCGCTCTTTTCCATACAGGAGAATTACTTAGAATACTCTGACTTACTTTGGGGTGCAGTAGCAGATCTTTCTTTATTTTATCTATTATGTATTTCATAAGCTAAAATTTTAACATGCTAAGGTATTTTTTTTTTTAATTTAACATTATTTTTTTTCATAAAATGTTGTGGTACAGTTATAATACAGTTATGAATCATAAACTAATGATCTTAGATTATACATTCGTAAAATAATTAACTAAAAAACCAAACATTTATTATGAAAAACAATTTTTTAAAAAGCTGGGTTAAAAAAAGTTTGACCTTAATTGCGATTTTCGCAATGGCTGTAGGATGTCAGAATGATGACAAAAATGTTAATGCGCAGGGGTCTAATGATCCTAATTTAGAAAGATTAGGGGTTCCAAAATTTTCTGAGGGATATTTAAAATCTATCACTCCGTTAAAACCTGCAGATTATCAGGCTAACATTGGCAAGTACAGACCAGACCTGAATACTGCTGAGGCAAGACAGGTTATACAAGCGGCATTGCCGTCGTCTTATTATCTGCCAACTTTGCCAATAGGAAATCAAGGCAACGAAGGTTCTTGCGTAGGTTGGGGAGTTGGCTATGCTGCTCACAGTATAACACGTTACATTAACAATCCAATTCATAACAGCGATTGGTCTGGTGCATTACGAAGCGCTGCTTATGTATACAATCAAATTAAAATTGGTAATTGCGCTGGTGGCTCATACCCTGCGGATGCCATGAATTTATTATACAATAAAGGAGAATGCAGTAATGCACAGATGCCATACGTAAACGGAGGTTGTTATACTATGCCTACCGCTCAGCAAAATACATGGGCATCACAAAGAAAGACCTCTGGCTGGAATAATATTAGTGCAACTAATGTTAATGATATAAAATACTATTTAAGCCAGAAATATCCTGTACCTGTATGTTTTGACTATAACCAATCGTTTGTTGACATCCAGAATAATGGGTATGTTTGGAGTAGCGTTTATGGACAACGTAATGGAGGACATTGTGTTTGTATTGTTGGGTATGATGACGTAAAACAAAGATTTAAAGTGGCAAATTCCTGGGGTGCTTCTTGGGGACTAAGCGGTTATTTTTATGTAACTTATGGTGCAGTTCAAAACGGAGCTTTTAATTGGGCAGCTATAATGTATCCAAAAGCATAATTATTCAATAAACATCAATTTAGATTATTAAAGAAAAGGTTGCTTCAAATGAGGCAGCCTTTTTTTAATATCCATACTTATCTTCCCAGCGATTCTTCAAAAATTGACGTAATTCCTTTTCACGGGCATTGTTGCCTGGTTCGTAAAAAGCAGTGTTCGAAATGTCATCCGGAAGGAATTCCTGTTCTGCAAAATTATTGGCATAATCATGGGAATATTTGTATTCATCACCATAGCCTAACTCTTTCATCAGTTTTGTTGGCGCATTTCGCAAATGTATCGGAACCGGCAAATCTCCTGTTTGCTTAACTACTTGTTGTGCTTTGCCAATAGCCATATAACTGGCGTTGCTTTTGGCTGAAGTCGCCAAATAAACCGCACATTGGCTCAAAATAATTCTGCTTTCCGGATAACCAATAGTCGTGACCGCCTGAAAAGTATTATTTGCCATAATAAAAGCCGTTGGATTCGCATTTCCAATATCTTCAGAAGATAAGATTAACATTCTTCTGGCAATAAATTTTACGTCTTCACCACCTTCAATCATTCGGGCCAACCAATACACAGCGCCATTGGGATCGCTACCACGAATCGATTTGATAAAAGCAGAAACAATATCATAATGTTGCTCACCTGTTTTGTCATATAAAACAGTGTTTTTCTGAACAAGCTGCATTACTTTCTCATTGGTAATCTCAATCGAATCACTTTCGGAAGCATTAACAATGAGTTCAAAAATATTCAATAATTTTCGCCCATCACCACCCGAAAGTCTGAGCAAAGCCTCAGTTTCTTTCAGTTGAATGTCTTTGGTTTTCATCACAACATCGGTTGCAATCGCACGATGCAAAAGTGCTTCCAGATCTTCTTTCGAAAAAGCATTTAGCACATATACCTGACATCTTGACAACAAAGCGGGAATGACTTCAAAACTCGGATTTTCTGTTGTTGCACCAATCAAAGTTATCCAACCTTTTTCTACCGCAGCCAATAAAGAATCCTGCTGTGATTTGCTAAATCGATGAATCTCATCAATAAACAAAATAGGGTTTTTAGCCGTAAACAATCCACCACTTTGCTTGGCTTTGTCAATCACATCACGAATGTCTTTTACGCCCGAATTAATAGCACTCAGTACATAAAACGGGCGCTTGCTTTCCTGCGCCATGATTTGGGCCAAAGTCGTTTTTCCAGTGCCTGGTGGTCCCCACAAAATCAACGACGGAATGTTACCACGCGAAATCTGATGTGTAAGTGAACCATTTTCACCCACCAAATGAGATTGACTGATATATTCCTGTAAATTCTGCGGACGAATGCGCTCGGCTAATGGTGCTTCCATGGTGTAAAAATAATATTTTTTATTGGAAGCTATTCCTGCTTTCCGTTACAATCTTTACTTTTTTAAAGAAAAAAAGTAAAGGATTTTCACTTCCATCAGGGCTAGGGCACATTCGTAATGAAGTAATTTTTCGTTTTATGTTTGACGCTTTAGAGTAAAATATGACAAAAGTTCACTAAATTTAATTTGGATACATTTTTGACTGTAATTTTCAAATGATTCGAATTAACAATGAAAGAAACCGACTTCAAATTTTCCCCTTCTGTTTTAGTATGGCCGTTGTATTTTGTACTTTCATTATGGATCGTATTTTGGTTCGAGGTACAGTTTAAAACCAGTTTGTCTGATTTTGGTATCTATCCACGAACTCTTTCAGGTTTGAGAGGGATTGTTTTAAGCCCTTTTTTACATGCAGATGCAACGCATTTGTACAACAACTCCATTCCTTTGTTTATTTTGATTGCAGCGCTGCGTTATTTTTACCGTGAACAATCACTCGAAGTTTTAGTATATGGTGTTCTGCTTTCCGGTTTTGGGACTTGGCTCATAGGAAGAGATAACTATCATATTGGCGCCAGCGGATTAATTTATGTGTTGGTTAGTTTTATGTTTTTCAAAGGAATTCAAACCAAATATTATAGACTGGTAGCGCTATCACTGACCATTGTGGTTTTGTATGGCGGAATGATTTGGTATGTTTTTCCAAGTGACCAAACAGAAATCTCATGGGAAGCCCACTTATCCGGATTTATTGCAGGTTATGTACTTTCGTTCTTTATGAAAACTACTGAATACCAGCGACCAATTCGTTACGATTGGGAACACCCAGATTTCGATCCATCACAAGATGAGTTTATAAAACATTTTGATGAGAATGGTAATTTTGCACCCCAACCCAAAGAAATCATCGAGGAAGAACCGTTGCATTATTTCTTTTCAAACTATCCTATAGTATACCATTTCAAAGAGAATAGTGTTCCAGAAATCCCAACACTCAATGCCGAGAACAACGATCTCAATACAGAAGATATTACTTCCCCTCCCAGAAAGTAAATCATCACGTAATTGACTTCAATTTCTCTTCAACCGTCTTAACTGTAAACTGAAAACTTCCCCATCTCGCTTACTATAGAGGGAATTGTTTTTACTTTTAACACGTTACCATTCATTTCCAACACAATACTATTCACTTCTTACACTTTTGTTCGGCGTTTGATCACCATCCCTTGTAGTTCTTCAACCGTCCTTTTTACTTTTTAAATGGTTGTTTTGCATTTGACCAATGGACTTTTCGGTTCTTCAAACTTCCCCTTCACTTCTTCAACCTTTTTTCTTATCTCTTTTCCCTTCTTCCTTATTTCTTCAACCTTCTTCCTTATTTCTTCAACCTTCTTCCTTATTTCTTCAACCTTCCTTTTCACTTCTTCAACTTTTTTCCTTATCTCTTTTGCCTTCTCCCTTATTTCCTCAACCTTCATTTCAGTTATAAAAAAAATCCCCGAAACTTTCGCTTCAGGGATTTTGGTTTATGTCCAGATATTATCTAAAAGTATAATCAACACCAGTGACTTGCGTTAGTAGTGTTTCTGGTGCGTCTAAAATGATGGCGTTTTTTTGAGGTGTTGGGGTTAGGGGAGTATGTAACTTTATATATTCTCTCATCACACTATGCAATGTTGAAGTGGTGTTTTTTGCATCGAGTGCTCCTTTCATTCTGCAAAGCATGTCTTCTGGGTCACCATCACGTTCACATGCCAAAATAGAATACAATTTTTCAGGATCAATAGGCGTGTTTTTTATAGTGATTTTTTGCACTCTTTTTCCCATTTCTGCAAAAGCATTGAATTGCACTTCCATTCCTTTGAATTTTACAACCCAACCACCAAATCGCTTTGAAGCGTCTTCCGCAAAAACATTGTTCAATTCTTTTTCCAACCAATTTTTCAATTGTTTTCCAGTGACATTTGCGGTTCTTACATTGCTGTCTACAGGCAACATGTCGAAAACAAATCCATTGGTAATAGGAATGTTTCCAGTATGATCTGGAGTTGTTTTGGGTGGGCAAAATCGGAATCCATTGGATAATGCAATGTCTATATCAGGGAATTTCCATTTTAAGGCATCCAATATCATGGTGTCAATAGGGTTTTCCACAACAAAATAACGATATAACGGAATGGTACTGTAACCTAGAATTTGATTAATACTATCCTGATAAACGTTTTCTTTTTCTTTTAATAAAGTTTGAATTGCAGCATCAGGTTTTAGTTTAGGGGAATTAACTTCTACTAATTCATAATTGTCATGAAGTACTTTTCCGTTTTGAATGGTCAAATCTAATTTTCCAATAAACGATCCAAAAGCACCTGGTTCAACTACTTTAGAGTATTTACAAACAATTGGTTTGCGGACTCTTTCGTGAGTATCACCTCCTAGAATATAGTTCACACCTTCACATTCCGGTCGGTTTGCTAATGCAATTTGTTGTGATAAACCAAGGTGTGCAATCATAATAATATAACTGCATTGTTCTTGATTTCGAAGTACATCAACATAATGCGCAAGGTTTTCTTCTGGATTGGTATAAATAATTCCCTTACTGTAGTTAGGACTTTGTCTGATGGGTACTAAAGGATCGGTGTAGCCTAAGAAACCAATTTTAGCACCGGCCACATTCCAAATCGTATAGGGTTGAAAGATAAGTTCTCCGCGTTTTCCTTCTCCTAAATCATGGTACATGTTGGTGCAGATTTTAGGTGCATCAAGTGATCCTAAAAGGGTTTGCATTCTCCTTTTTCCGTAGATTACTTCCCAGTTTCCAGGTAAATATAAATCGTATTTTAAAGCATTTAGAATAGGAATAAAAGCTTCGCCAGTCGTTTTTACACTCAACTCACTCCCTTGAAACATGTCGCCAGTATCAATGATGTACGTATTTGGGTTTTTCTTTTTTAATTGATTCAGAAGCGTTTTGATATAAGCATAGCCACCGGTTTTTCTAAAAACTACTTTTTCATTTTCCCAAAACAACTCATCGTGTGGATGAATTTGACAATGTACGTCAGTGGTTTGAAGAATGGAAATCGTTTGCGGTTCATTCGTGTCAATTTCTTTCTCCTGAAGAAAATCTTCGGGTTTATTTGTATTTGCAATAGCGGAAAGCGGTGAAATCATAGCGGCGCCAAGACCTAAGGTTCCAACGGATTTAAGAAAGTTTCTTCTGTTATTACTCATGCTATCTGGGGATTACTTTTTAGGATGTTCTTTTTTTATGGGTTCGAAAGGACCAAATTTATGTTGTTCTTCGGTAAATTTATCAGAAAAAGGTCCAAAAGGATGGTCAACAGGTTTTTTAGAGATTTCTGGCCAGTCCTTACTAAAATCCTTAGTTGGTCTCGGTTGGGTTTCTACATAGGCAGCAATATCCCAAGCATCTTCATCAGATAATTGAGGCTTACCATAGCTAGCTCCTTGTGGCATATTGTATTTTATATAGCCTGCAAAACGGCTAAGTCGGTAAAGTCCAGCCCCTTGATTATAAGAGTTTTTGCCCCATAAAGGAGGGTAAGTGTATTCAGTTTTATCTGCTGTCATAGCACCCTGACCATTTATTTGATGACATTTTACACATTTTGCATCGTATAAAGATTTTCCATTAACGGGATTGGCTGCTCTGTCTAAAAATTTCAAATTATAAATTCCTGCGGCATTTGCTTCTTTGTCCTTGGGCATGTTTTTGCCAATATATTCGATATAGGCAATCATGGCTTTCATTTCTTTCTCGTTTTCTTCTAGTGTTTGACCATTTAAACTCCGCTGCATACAATCGCTAATTCTTTTGTAAAGATCTTCTATTTGTCCGCTTCGGGCTCTCATTTTTGGATACATGGAATACACAGATCCGTAATTGTTCCCCCAAGGTTTTGTTCCAGCATCTAAATGACAATTGTTGCAATTCATACCGTTGGTGATTTTTTTGACACTGCCGTTTGGGCCAAAATATTTGGAAGTATGCGCGATTAATTCTTTACCGTATGCGACTTGTTTTTTTAAGACTTCATTAGTTATAAGATTAATATCAACTGGTTTCCAGAATTTAGCCATTTCTGTTTCTAAAGCAGCTTTCTTTTCAATATCAACATAAAGTTCGCTTTGTTCATTGCTGTCGTTTTCAAACCATGAAGCGAAGGTTGAATGAAATAGCATAAAAGAGAATAATAATAAAGTGAGGATAAGAATAGTGGTAAACAAATAAACCAATCTTTTTACAAGAGATTTAAACTGTTCTATGTTTGGTTGTTCTGGAGTCATGGTTTTTTTGGTTGCATAAGAAAAACACAGTTTGTTTGGTTTTATACAAGTTTAAAAAAGTATATAAGTCTGTAAATTTCTTACACGGACGAAATTAAACAATCAGAGTTAATTACAAAACAATTTTTGGTGTAATTTTCAATTAGTCAGTCATTTGAGTATAAAAGGTAAGTTATAAAATCTTGAGTCGAGAAATGAAATAAAAAAACCCGAAACTTTCGCTTCGGGTTTGTATTTAGAATAATGTGGAAATCTATTTAACTAGCTTCTTTGACGTACTGTTTCGTATAAAAAAGCTCCACAAGCCACAGAAACATTTAAGGATTCAATGGTTCCAAACATAGGAAGTTTTGCTTTTTCATCTACAATTTTTAAAACTGATGGATTTACACCTCGATCTTCACTTCCCATGATGATTGCAACACCTTCGGTTAATGAAATATCGTAAATGTTGTTTTCAGTTTTTTCGGTAGCAGCAACAGTTTTAATTCCAGAGCCCTGTAAGTAAAAAATAGCGTCTTTAATATGATCTACTTTGCAAATAGGCACATTAAATACAGCACCTGCAGATGTTTTAACCGTATCGCCATTTACCGGTGCCGATCCTTGCTTTTGAATAATAATTCCATCAACACCAGTGCATTCAGCAGTACGGATTATTGCGCCAAAATTACGAGCGTCAGACAATTGATCTAAGATTAGAAACAAAGGTATCTTTCCGCTTTCTACCACACTATCAATCAGTGTTTCCATTTTGTGAAAGGTGATAGGAGCAATGGTAGCGACAGCACCTTGGTGATTATTGGGTGTTAATCTGTTTAGTTTTTCAACGGGAACATAAGAGAAATTGATGCTATTTTTCTTCATCGTTTTCATTAGCTCATTCATTAGGTCACCTTGAGTGTCACTTTGAATAAAAACTTTATCAATTTCTTTTTTAGCATTAATAGCTTCAATTATTGCTCTAATTCCAAATATTTGGTTTTCTTTTTCCATGGCGCAAAGGTATAAAAAAAAACCACTAGCAGTAACTAGTGGTTTTAAAATTGATTTACATTACATATAACTCAAATAATATATATTAATTTAAATCCCAGAATAATTTTGTTGTTAACTTGTCTCCACCAATCGCTGATGCAGCCGCGTTATAGTTTGTTCCATTAAGAGTTTGCTCTCTGATAGGGAAAGCCATTCTTACGGGAACTTTTCCTTCTGCAGCTGCTTGAGCATTCGCTGGAGCTAATAAAATAGGGAAGTCTAATCTTCTGTATGATGTCCATCCTTCAAATCCTCTGTTGTAGTAACCAATCCATGCTTGCTCACCAATTTTTTGCTGCCATGTTCCTGTTGCAGTTGCATAAGCAACACTTGGTTGTGCTAAATAAAGAACTGCATTAGCAGGAGCAACTCCCCAATCATCCATAGAAGCTAAAATTGCATTGTTGTAATGCATTTCTGCAGTACCACCCACAGCAACACCTCTTTCAACAGCTTCAGCTAACAAAAATTCAACTTCGGCATAGTCTAATAAAGTACCACTGAAGTCTGGTGTTTCAATAATTGAACCTACATGCGTTTTAGAACCGTAAGAGTTAGAAGAACCAACAATTCCCCCATTTGCGTTTCCGTTAGTATAGAAGTTTCTTCTAGGGTCATTTAAGCTAATTAACTTATCAACGAAAGGCTTAGTTACCACAAAATCATGTCTTCCAGAGTTTACTAAATCTACAAATAAAGGATTTGTATTTGGAAGAGTTGGCATGTATGGAAGTTTACAGCTAGCAGTGTTAGAGTCAATTAGTCCACCTGCTACAGCACTAGTAATCGCATTTGTAGCAATTACGTTTTCTAAATTTGAAGCTAATAAATTAATTCCAATTTTTAATTTAATACTATTGGCAAATTTTACCCATGCATTCAAGTTTCCGTCATAGATAACATCAGCTTCGTTAAACGAACTTACTGAAGGATCTATATTGGCCACTGCATTGTCAAGTCTTACTAATAATTTTTTGTAAATCTCTAAACCACTATCGTATTTTGGTAAATAGTTTCCACTTCCTTGTAATGCATCTGTATAAGGTACATTTCCAAAAGTGTCAACTAAAATTTGGTACGTATAACACATTAGAATATCTATCATTGCTAACTTGTTCTTTTTGATTTGAACTTTATTAGCGAAATCTGGATCACTTGCAGGAATTTCTTGATTTACCAAATAAGTTCGAGCTGTTTCCAAATCTGTTAATGAACCTGAATACAAAGCATTCCAGTGATTGTCAGAAATATTTCTTGTCACAAAATCATAGTTAGACTCGTCTGTATAAGTAGTCTCTGTGAAATATTGCGATATAAGACGAAAAATATTTGTGTTCACATTCGTATTGACCATTTGATCCGTTAGACTTTTTTCAGCATTTGTGAAAAGTGTATAATCAGGAACTGTAGCAGGCGCTTTTTCGTTTTCATTAAGGGAAGACAAATCATCACATGAAAAAGTGACAATTGTAAGACCTAATATTAAAAATATTTTTTTCATAGTTATTAAAATTTAGCGGTTAAGTTTAACCCAATTTCTCTAGTTGTTGGTAATGAACCTACAGAGTATCCTCTTGAAAGGTTACCAGAACCTAATCCACTCTCTGGGTCTGCATAAGGAAGGTTTTTATGGATAATCCAAAGATTAGTACCTACTAAACTAAATCTAACACTTTTTATGAAAGAAGCATCTGTTAAGAATTTTTTAGGTAAGTCGTAAGTAACTGAAGCTTCTCTTAATTTTACGAAAGACGCATCATAAATAAAAGACTTGTTAGGTTCTCTTCTATAACCATAATTGTTTCCGTATTGATCTGGAGCAGTTGTGTATACAGTGTTAGGAGATCCATCTGGTGCAACACCTGGATGAATAATACCAGTTTCTCTGATGTTTCCAACAGCTGTTTCTGGGTATAAACCAGTTGCTAGACCATATGCCATGTCTAAAGAAAATATGTCTCCACCTTTTTGCATATCAATTAAAAAGCTTAAAGAAAGATTTTTATAAGTAACTTTATTTCTTACCCCACCAATCCAATCTGGTGTGATATTACCAATTGTATTGTCTGAAGTGGTTGTAGTTAAATATCTACCTGTTGTTTGGTTAACGATTGGTTGACCATTTAAATAAACATAGTCGGTTCCTTTTATAGCTCCATATGCTTCACCAGGTGTTGCGTTGATAGTAACTCCTTGTTGGAATGAACCTAATTGTAGGTTTTCTAAACCACCTGGTAAAGATATAACTTTACTTTTATTTGTTGACCAGTTTGCAATAACATCCCATTGGAAATCTTTAGCTTTCAATGGTGTAAGTGTTAATTGAACTTCAATACCTTTATTTTCAATTTCACCACCATTTACAACGGCATTGGTGAAAGAAGACGCAGAAGATACTGCACCTGAAACAATTTGATCTACAGAGTTAGTTATATAGTAACTAACGTCAAAACCAACACGTTTATTAATCATTGTAGCCTCAAGACCAATTTCATATGATTTTGTTCTTTCAGGCTTTAAATGAGGGTTTCTGTTTACGTTTGGTAAAGAATAAGCCGGTTGACCATGAAAGTTTGAATTTCTTATAAAAGTGTTTTCTAAACTTTGTGGCGGTGCATCATTACCAACTTCTGCGTAGTTAGCTCTTAATTTCCCAAAATTTAACCAGCTTTGGTTCAATAAGTTTGAAAAAACAAGAGATCCTGAAACTGCTGGATAGTAATAAGAGTTATTTCCTTTTGGAAGCGTTGAAGAAGCATCTCTTCTAATAGAACCATCCAAGAAATAAGTGTCTTTGTATCCTAAAGAAGCTTGTGCATAGATACCGTTTACAGCCCAAGTGAATTTGTTTTCAATTGGGAATGGTAATTCGTATCTTGAATTTCCTAACGTGTATAAATCTGGCACAACTAAACCACCAATTGTTGAAGCTAGAACATTGTCAATGTATTGACGACGAATGTTTGATCCAATTATTCCATTTAAGCTAACGTCTGCTCCGAATTTTTTATTGAAATTTAACATCATGTCATAGTTAAGCTCTTTAAATTTTCTGTCAAATCTTTGGTATCCAGAAGATTCAGCAACAGGAGACAAACCAAAATTAGAAGCAATTGATCCTACAGCTCTTCTTTCTTCCTGTAATTCAGTATAAGAATCTAATGATACACGACCTGTTAAATTTAACCAGCTGTAAAGTTGGTAGTTTAAAGAAGCGTAACCAAGAAATCTATTTCTGTTATCAGAAGAATAATTTTTGTTTCTTGTGAAATATGGATTATCCCAAAATATTGGCTTAAGTCCATCAGGACTAGAAACGTCACTCCAGTTCCAAGTTATGTTTTGACCTCCAGATGCATTGTAAACTTGCTCAAGTTGTTTAACGTCAACATTGGTTTGCCACCATTGTCTGAAATTAGTCATAACGTTGTCATTGTAACCTGTAGAGTTTCTACCAACAGTATTTTGAAGTGTAACTGCTGAGTAAGTATTCAATGTTAATTTGTCAGTTATTTTTTGAGTAAACTTTGCGCTTAACTGATTTTTCTTTAATGAACTGT
>JBDTNG010000167.1:0-2561 GCA_039933895.1 Flavobacterium sp.
TAAATAAAACTGGTCTTCACGGTATAAAGAATCTACAGCATCAAAATCAATTTCTTGTTGCTGGGCATAAGAGCCAAGCGTTATGAAAAATGTTATGATGAAAAGATAGATTCGCATACAACTATTTTAGGAAAGAAAACCAGAGAGGATGGGATTCGAACCCACGTTATGTTGCCATAAACACGCTTTCCAAGCGTGCGCCTTCAGCCACTCGGCCACCTCTCTATTGTTTTGCAAATAAAAGAATAAAATAGTTGAGATAAAATTTTATTTGGAAGATTTAATTCATTTCTCCTCGCAATGAAGTTTCAAAAATGGTTTTGAATACATTTGAAGCTACTTTTTGCCCTAATAAATACATCAATTTAGCAATAGCGCCTTCGGTTGTGATGTCTTTTCCTGAAATTACGCCAATTTGTTTCAATTCGGAACTTGTTTCATATTGTCCCATATTCACGCTTCCTCCGGAACATTGCGTAACATTTACAATATGAATTCCTTTTTGAATAGCCACTTTCAACGAATCTAAAAACCATTTTTCTGTGGAAGCATTTCCTGAACCATAGGTTTCTAAAACGATACCTTTTAAATCCGGAATAGCGACAATCGTTTCAAGCACTTTGGCATTAAGCCCTGGGAATATCTTTAAAATAACCACATTATGGTCAAATTCTGTATTGACTTGTAGTTTTTTGGAGCCTGTTTTTTTTAACAAAAGCGTTTCATTTACTTTCAAATGCACTCCAGATTCTGCCAAACAAGGGAAATTAGGCGAGGCAAAAGCATTAAAATGTTCGGCACTTACTTTAGTTGTTCTATTACCACGATACAATTTATATTCGAAATACAAACACACTTCATTGATTACAGGCTTATTTTTATTTTGAAGTGACGCTACTTGAATGGCTGTAATCAAATTCTCTTTGGCATCAGTACGCAAATCACCAATTGGCAATTGAGATCCTGTAAAAACAACAGGTTTCTCTAGATTCTCCAACATAAAACTCAATGCTGATGCGGAATAAGACATGGTATCTGAACCATGTAAAACTACAAACCCGTCATAATTATCGTAATTTTCTTTGATGATATTAGCCATTTTAATCCATTCTTCAATATTCATATTAGATGAATCGATAGGCTTTTCAAAAGAAATTGTTGCAATATTACAATCCAACAAATTCAATTCTGGAATATTTTTGAGCAGTTTATTAAAATTGAATGCTTTTAAAACACCGGTTTCAAAATCCTTTACCATACCAATAGTTCCTCCGGTATAAATAAGAAGGATATTCGCTTTAGATTGCATCATCATATTTCATTTTATTCACAACCGGATTGGCATACATTGCGAGGAAACTCTCTCTCATTTGTCCATTTTTAGAACCAATTTTCATATCTAATCGGCGACCAAAAAGCGATTTTTCATTTTCAGAATAATAGCCTGAGAAACGATCTGTATTATTTAGGATGTCGTAAGCAATAAAGTTTGTGGGCCACAATTTATACGATTGCAAAATCGAGTCATCAATAACTTGAGCCAAAGCTTGAACCTGTTTATTTGTGTTGGAAAATTCGGTTTTAATTACATCCAGTTCAGTGTCTAAAATATCTCCTATATGGATGTGAATTCTCTTTTTTTGCCCCATGATTCCACTCAATAAAGTTCGAAAATCTTCATTTTCTTCTTTAATATATATCTCCTGATTTGCTTCAGCAATTAATTGCGGCATTTTTAAAGCATCGGTTGGATCATATTCGTATGAAATAGACACTGGAACAATTTTAATTTCTTTGCAATAGTCCATCACACCTCTATTTCCTGAAGCCATCGCTAACATTTTCAGAACTCCACTATGTGTAGCATCGTTTCCGTCTTTAGTTCTTCCTTCACGCTGAGCAATCCAAACCGAACGATTTTCACGCAACAATAATTGCTCGATATATTCAGACATTAACTGAGAACTTTGCAGTAATTCACGTGGTGCCAACCCTCTTTGTACCAAAAAATTCCTGTTCAATCTTGAAAGTGACTTTATAAAATCCTTCTTCACCAAATTGTCGCCGATAGCAGAAGCCGTCATGACTAAACCATAATCAAAAAGAGCAATATTTAACAATGAAGTATCTAAAATGATATCACGGTGATTGGATATAAAAAGATAGGATGTGTTTTTTTCTAATTTCTCAAAACCAGAAGTTGTTAAACCTTCCGAACTTTTTTCAAGTACTTTTTGAACAGACTCATAAATAAAGTTACATTGAAAGTCCCTAATTGAATGGGTTTTTTTCAATTGGTTTTTCCAAACTTCATCATCAACACCCGGAAATGTAAAATGCATCATCGCTTTAAGGATGGGATGATTAATGGCGTTTTGTAATGCTTGATTTACCTCGGCATCATAATACGGTCGAATAGCATCGAATTTTGACATTTTGAAATTGGATTTACACTTACAAATGAACGAATTTTTTTTGAATTACAAATTAACACTAACCTAACATCTGAAAAACAGAAAGTGCGTTTTCGGTAGTGATTCTTGCAATCTCATCAATAGGGA
>JBDTNG010000168.1:0-12103 GCA_039933895.1 Flavobacterium sp.
GCTGACAATTGTTCGGCTGGACCTTCGCCAAATTCATTAGCAAAGTCAAACCCTTGGAAAAAACTTCTCCAACTGGGCTCTACGCTATCTGGATTTTCTAAATATTGATCGTATAAATCTGCAAAAAATGCAGTATGTGCTGCGTTTAAAAAGGAAAACCTATCCATAATTCTGTCGAATGAAGATTTTTGGTTAAAAAAATTTACGCAAAAGTAAAACATTTGTAACAAATACATTCGCTTTTTTGTACATTTATGTAGTAAAATTTAACAGAAAGAAACTATGTTTTTAAGAAATCCGAAATACAGCTTAAAATTTATTTTATTCTCGGTGTTAATTACTTCTTCTTTAAATATTTATTCTCAAGATTCCACTCGAGTTTCAAGACCTGCTCCTCTGAAAACTGACTTTTGGGAAAGAGTACATTTTGGTGCTGGTTTGGGTTTATCTGCTGGAGGCGGATTTACAAATATTACCCTTGCGCCAAGTGCTATTTATGATTTGAATGATTATGTATCTCTAGGATTAGGAGTTCAAGGAACTTACATCAAACAAAAAGGTTTTTACAGTTCGTATTTGTATGGAGTTAATGAAATTGTATTGTTCAATCCTTTGGAGCAATTGCAAATTTCCGCTGAGCTTGAAGAACTCCGAGTAAATAATACTTATGAGGCAACGCCTAATTCTTTCAAAGAAGATTTTTGGAATACTGCTTTATTTATTGGAGCCGGTTTTCGGAATAACAATCTGACCATTGGTCTTCGATATAATGTGTTGTACAAAGAATCGGATAATGTGTACAGTCAGGCTTGGATGCCTTTTGTTAGGGTTTATTTTTAAACCTTTTCTCTTATTGTCATCTTTTGTAGTTTTCCAGAAGCTATATTGCGAATTTTTCAACAAAATATTTTAATTTAATAAATTAAATTTAAAGTTTTAACAAATTTAACATAAAGAAAATATATATTTAACAAAATTTGAGGAAAAACCATATTGTGGTTTTGTTTTTTTGTTTACTTTTATCTGCTCTAAGAATTAACCTAAACACCCCCTATTGAAGATGACTTGATTTACAACTTAAAAACGACCTACTTATGAGAAAAATTATCTTGAGTATTGTTCTCTGTCATTTGGCTTTTGCCAATGCACAAACAACTAGAGGAATTAATGGAGAAGCTAATTGGTTAAGAAACTGGACAAATTTTAAGCCCAAGACTACCGAATATAAAGAAGTTTCAAATCTGTTAGTAGGCGCAATTACGCAAAATACTACTTTATACAAAAAAGACATCTACCTTTTAACAGGTAATGTATATGTTGCTAATGGAGCGACATTAACTATTGAACCCGGAACCTTAATTAAAGGAGATTATGAAAGTAATGGAACTTTAGTAATCACAAAAGGGTCAAAAATAATAGCACAAGGCGACGAAACCAATCCCATAATTTTCACTTCAAATAAACCTACTTCTCAGAGAAAAGCAGGAGATTGGGGCGGATTGATTATATTAGGAGAATCACCAACAAATAAATTTACCGGACGACTTGATTTTAGCTTAGATCCAAAATTCAATGTGTATGGAGGAGAAAATACACAAAGCAATTCAGGGATTCTAAAATATATTCGCATTGAATTTGCTGGTGGTAAAGGTAAAAACACACAAGCTTTAAACGGATTGTCTTTGGCTGGTGTTGGTAATAAAACCATAATAGACAACATTCAAGTTAGTTTTTCTAATGCTAATTCGTTCGAGTGTTATGGAGGAACGGTAAATTTAGACCACTTGCTTTCTTTTAGAACAAAAGATAACGATTACAATTTCACAGAAGGAACGCAATGTAAAATCACCAACAGTATTGCTGTTAGAAATCCATTTGTGTCAAGTTCTCAAAAATCAAGATGTTTTGAAATACAATCTTATGACTTGGCTTCAAACGCTGATTTGACAAAAAAAATGACCGCAGTAATAGCAAGCAATGTTACTTTGTTGAATGAGGATAACAGTGATCTCAGTTTAACACGTGAAGCGATATTTGTTAGAGAAAATAGTTTTCTAAATATGAGTAATAGTGTAGTTTCTGGATTCAATCAGTGTTTACTTTTGGATGGTAAAATAAAAACCAGCGTAGAGAATTTAGGTAAAATAAAATTGCAAGATATGCTGTTTAACAATTGCAGTGGGTTCATTGAAAGCGAAATGCCAGAAAGAAATGAAGTGGTAAAAAATTGGTATAATAACGATACTTTTGCCATAGCGCTTTCCAAATCAAGTAACTTTGATTTTTTTAAAGAAACCGACATCAAGAAAACTCCAGATTATCGAATGAAACAAAATCAAACATTGGTTAGCAAATAACGAACATCTGGCTAAAATTGAAATCGTCCTTTAAATTTTCAAAAAGTTTAAAGGACGTTTTTTTATAAGTAACGAGTATTTCTATAGTTTGTTGCGAAACCAAACTTTCTGCCATTCGCGTTTCAAAATCAAAAAAGCCATTTGTTCTGAAAGCTCTCCTAAATCTGAACCATCTAATTTTTTGACCTGTTCTTCTGGAACGTCAATGATGTAAAGCAAATTCAAATATTCGGCAAATTTATGTTGAATCAAACGGTATATTTTTTCATGCACTTGCAATTTCAAATCGATGGGTGCAATTTCAATCGGAAGATCGATGCTTTCATTGGCCAACGTAAAGTCTTTATTGATTTGCTCCACCAGTTTGGTGTACAATTCCTCTTTTTGGGCTTGAGAAAGTAATAAATCGGTGCTTTTTGGAGCTATATACATATTCAATATCAATTTTAATGACAATGGCAATAATCAAATATTGAAATTAATTATTGAAATTTTCATTGTTATTTCTAAACGTTTCTCATCATTAAGTTTTCACCAAAAGATCTTAAAATGTTTTTTTTATCGCTATCGATTTCCATTTTCTCAAGGGTTTCAAATGCTTTAAAAGTATATTCCTGAATGGCTTTTTGTGTTGCTTCGCTGGCTTTTGTTTGATTAAATATCTCTTTTACAGAATCAATTTTATCTGTATTGTCTGTAGGTTGAATAGAAAATAAATGCAACAATTGTTCTTTTTCTTCTGCTTTGGCGAATTCAATGGCTTTAAGATACAAATATGTTTTTTTGTTTTCAATAATATCCCCACCAACTTGTTTTCCGAAGGTCATTGGATCTCCAAAAGCATCTAAAAAATCATCTTGTAATTGAAATGCAATACCTAAATTTAATCCGAAAGCGTAAATTAAATTGGCATTCTCTTCCGAAGTTTCTGCAACAATAGCACCCATTTTCATAGCAGCACCGACTAAAACCGCCGTTTTATATTCAATCATTTTTAAATATTCCGGAATAGTAACATCGTCTCGTTGCTCAAAATCAACATCCCATTGCTGGCCTTCGCAAACTTCCAAAGCTGTTTTGCTGAATAATTTAGCCAAATCTCTAAAAATTCTAGCTTCGTAGGTTTCAAAATATTGATATGCTAAAATTAGCATGGCATCACCAGACAAAATCCCGGTATTGATGTTCCATTTTTCATGAACGGTTTCATTTCCTCGGCGCAAAGGCGCATCATCCATGATGTCGTCGTGAATTAAAGAAAAGTTATGAAAAACTTCCACAGCTGTGGCTGCCGCTAATGCTTTTTTACAATCGGTATTAAAAACTTCTGCAGACATCAAAGTCAGAACTGGACGCATTCTCTTTCCACCAAGAGATAAAATATACTGAATGGGTTCGTATAAATTTTTTGGTTCTTTTTCAATCGCCGAATTCAAAAAATGATTGGAAATAATGTCCTGATACTGAGAAATGGAAAGCATGGGTTTAATTTTCTGCTAAATTACTTTAAATATTGTGGATTGTCAAAAATTAATAAAATGTTAATTTTATCTTAAAACCATGGAAACTATTTTAGTTTCTAAAGTTTCCTTTTTACATTTGTCCCGAAATTTACACGTTAAAAAGTTTAAAACATGATACTTACATTTTTATTTATGGTTGTTTTTTCAGGAATAGTTTACTTGTTCATGCAACAACCTCAATTTGGAAGAATACCTAGCGGTGCAAGATTAGACTTAATTGAAAAATCACCCAACTACAGAAATGGCGCATTTCAGAATATTAATCATACACCCGATTTAACAGAAGGCGCTAATTTTTTCACTGTGATGAGAGAATTTATATTCAGTAAAACCGCGGCAAAAAAACCCAAAGGAATAATCCCAACAGTTAAAACCGATTTAAAGGATCTTAATACCACAGAAAATGCTATGGTTTGGTTCGGACATTCTTCTTATTTTCTTCAGATTGATGGAAAAAAAATACTGGTTGATCCAGTTTTAAGTGGTTCGGCTTCTCCGATTTCGTTTACTACAAAAGCGTTTAAAGGAACAGATGTCTATACTGCTGATGATTTTCCTGAAATTGACTATTTGTTTATTTCTCACGATCACTGGGATCATTTGGATTATAAAACAATGCTCCAACTGCAACCCAAAATTAAAAAGGTGATTTGCGGACTAGGAACTGGAGCGCATTTTGAGCATTGGGGATTTGATATGGATAAAATTATCGAGAGAGATTGGAATGAAACCATTTTGCTTGACGAAAATTTTGTGGTTCAAACCGTTTCTGCAAGACATTTTTCAGGACGAGGATTTAAAAGAAACAAGGCACTTTGGATGTCTTATGTATTGCAAACGCCAACTTCCAACATATTTATTGGTGGCGATAGTGGTTATGACAGCCATTTTAAAGAAATAGGACAAGAATTTGGACCATTTGATTTGGTTGTTTTAGAAAACGGTCAATATGATAAGAGTTGGAAATACATTCATATGATGCCATTGCAAGTTATTCAGGCTACAAAAGATTTGAAAGCCAAAATGTTATTCCCGGTGCATTCGTCAAAATTTGTATTGGCCAACCACGATTGGGACGAACCGCTTAAAAAAATAACGGAATTAAGCGAATGGAATCATATTTCACTTATGACACCAAAAATAGGAGAAAAAACTGACTTAAATCAGCGGCTAAAACCCAACAAATGGTGGGAGTTTCTTAATTAAAATACAATAAAAAACCGATTTTCAATTCGGAACCCTATAAAACACTGAGTATAAAGAGAATGTTAAATAAATGTAAAAACATAGGAAACTATTTCTGTGTTTAAAGTTTCCTTATTACATTTGCAACGAAATTTACAATAACAATGAAAGAGAAAATTATAGCAAGAGCAAGTGAAATGTTTTTAAAACTTGGTTTTAAAAGCATCACGATGGATGATATAGCAGGTGAGATGTGTATTTCAAAAAAAACGATTTACAAATATTTTTGCAATAAAGAAGTTCTTATAGAAGAATCTACAGCTACAATTCACAATCAAATACACCAGATTATCGACAGTATTGTTGAAAAAAATTACAATGCTATCGAAGAGAATTTTCAAATTAGAAGCATGTTTAAGGAAATGTTCAAATCCTATGATACATCGCCAGTATACCAATTGAAAAAACATTACCCAGAGATTCATCAAAAAGTAATGTCTAGAGAACTTGAGGAATGCAACAAATGCTTCAGACAAAATATTGAGAAAGGAATTGAGCAAGGTTTATACAGAGATGATATTGATGTTGAAATTTGTATAAAATTTTATTACATCCTTATTTTCAGCATCAATGAAAATACAGTTTCAGAAAAAGAAGCCCAAAAATTAGAATTAGACGCTTTAGAATACCATACCAGAGCTATTGCAACGCCAAACGGAATCATCGAATTAGAGAAACATTTACTAAACCCTAATATATAACCACAATCAATGAAAAAAATATTTATTCTAATCTCTTTCATTTACTTCCTACAAGTAAGTGCACAGGATACCAAAGAAAACTATGCTTTTAGTCTACAACAGGCAATCGAGCATTCTATACAGTACAATTATTCGGAAATCAATTCTGGAAGGGATATTGAAGCAGCCAAAAAGAAAAAATGGGAAACCACAACGATGGGTTTGCCTCAAATAAATGGAGCTGTAAATTATCAAGATAATTTTAAACTTCAAAAATCATTAATTCCTGCAGAAATATTTGGTGGTACTCCAGGAACTTTTGCTGAAGTAGAATTTGGAACCAAACAAAATATGGGAGCCAGTTTAACTTTAAATCAATTAATTTTTGATGGATCTTATTTAGTGGGCTTACAGGCTTCAAAAGTATATTTGCAACTGTTTGAAAACGCTAAAAGAAAAACCGATTCTGAAATCAGTGAAGTGGTAACACAATCTTACGGGAATGTGCTTTTGGCTGAAGAAAGCATCAAAGTCTTAGAACGAAATAAAACAATTTTAGAGAAAAATTTCAATGATGCACACCAATTCTACAAAAATGGTTTGGGTGAACAAGAAACAGAAGAGCAAATCGCCATCACTTTAACAACCGTGAAAAGCAGTTTGAATAACGTAACCAGATTAAGAGAAATAGCGTTGAAAATGCTTAAAATTAATTTAGGTATTGAAATTAATGATGAGTTAACACTCACCGATAATTTAGAATCATTGGCACAAGCTAATTTGCAAAAGGCTTTGGAAAATTCTGAATTCAATGTAAATAATACTATTGATTACCAGATAACTTCTAACCTAACGGAGCAAAAAAGATTATTGGTGAAATTAGAAAAAAGTAAAGCTTTACCGTCATTGTCAGCCAATGTAAATTTTGGATACAATGCTTTTAATTCAAAATTCAATTTTTTTAACCAAGACCAAAGATGGTTTAATTATTCTAATCTTGGTGTCAGTTTAAATGTGCCTATTTTCTCAAGTTTGGGAAGAAGCGCTAGAACACAACAAGCTAAAATTGCTTTCGAACAAGCTAAAACTAGTCAAACGGAAACTGAGCAAAAATTAAAATTGCAATACGAGAAAACCAAAAGTGATTTCGAATATAGTGTTGAAGAATATGCTTCAGCCAAAAACAATTTGAACTTAGCGGAAAGAATCGAGAAAAAACAACAAACCAAATTTACAGAAGGATTGTCAACCAGTTTCGAATTAAGCGAGGCTCAAAGACAATTATACGCTACACAACAAAGCTATTTGCAATCTATGGTGGATGTCATTAACAAGAGAGCCACTTTAGAAAAAATCTTAAAATAATCTAACTAAACATATATAAAATGAAATCGAAGATTCACGAATTCCAAATAAAAAAGATAATGGTTATGAGTAAAAAAATATTTATAATCGCATCTCTTTCAATGCTGCTTTTTTCTTGCGGTAGTAAAGAAAATCCATCCAATATTGATTCATTAATTGAATCAAAAAATGTAACAGAACTTAAAAACAAAAAAGAAAGCTTGCAAGCTGATTTGACCAAAATCAATGAAGCTTTGGCTGGTTTGGATAAAAAATCGAATGAAGCTTTGGTAGAAACGATGGTCGTAAAAGACACAGTTTTTAACCATTACTTAGAAATTCAGGGAAATGTAGAAACCAAAGAAAACATTCTAATTCAACCAGAATTTTCAGGTGCATTGGTTGCATTAAATGTAAAAGCAGGTCAAAGAGTGTCTAAAGGACAAGTGCTAGGACGTGTTGATGATGGTGGAATGAGCCAACAATTAGCACAAATTCAAACACAATACGAATTGGCCAAAACTACTTTTGAAAGACAAAAAAGACTTTGGGATCAAAAAATTGGTTCTGAAATTCAATACTTACAAGCTCAAACTCAAATGACAAGTTTACAAAAATCAGTAAACCAAATGAGAGCTCAAATTTCAAAAACAATTATCAAAGCACCATTTACGGGCGTTATTGATGAGGTTTTTGTTGAAAGAGGTCAAGTAGTGGCGCCAAGTCAACAAGGTTTAATGAGAATCGTAAATTTATCGAATATGTATGTTTCTACTTCGGTTCCAGAATCATATATAGGTAAACTAAAAGTAGGTTCTGAAGTAGATGTATTCTTAACTTCATTGAATAAAACGTATAAAGGAAAAGTGAGACAAATTGGTAGCTTCATCAATCCAAACAACAGAAGTTTTGGTATTGAAGTGAATGTTCCAAATCCTCAAAACTTATTGCGTCCAAACCAAGTAGCCAAACTTAAAATCATTGATTATTCTAGCAAAAATGCAATTGTGGTTCCAACTAATGTGGTACAACAAGATGGGGAAGGCAACAAATTTGTGTTTGCAGCAACAAACGTTAGCGCTAAAACAGGAACTGCTAAAAAAGTAATAGTAAAAGTAGGTCAATCTTCAGATAATGTAACTGAAATTCTAAGCGGATTATCTCCAAAAGATGTAATCGTAACCGAAGGAGTAAATACTATTTCTGAAGGAATGAAATTAATATTTTAAATTTTGAATTGGAGGGGTTAGTCATCAAATAATCATAAGAATTTTGTTGGTCCCTAATCTACTGATTAATAGACTAGCCTTTCTTTTCAATTTTAATTATAAAAAAACTATAGATAAATGAGTCATCAAAGTAAAGAATTCAGTATATCAAGCTGGGCTGTAGACAATCGTGTCACAGTATACCTCTTGACCCTTTTAATCGTTGTGACTGGGCTTATAGCTTACGTTACGATGCCTCGTGAAGATTTCCCGGAAATCATCGAGAATAAAGTATATATCTCTTCTGTTTTCCCTGGAAATTCAGCGGAAGATGTAGAAAAATTAATTATAAAGCCTTTAGAAAAAGAAATAAAAAACATTACCGGTGTAGAGAAAATTACTTCAAGTTCATTTCAGGATTATGGAATGATTGTCGTGGAATTTGCCGATAAAGTGGGTATTGAAGAAGCAAAAACAAAAATCAAAGATAAAGTTGACAACGTAAAAGCGGATACTGATTGGCCTAATCTAGACAACGGAAGTAAAGTAGAACCAAGTGTTTTTGAATTGAATATTTCAGAAGAAGTGCCAATTCTAAACATCAACTTGCAAGGAAATTATACTACGCAACAACTTAAAAAATATGGAGAATTACTTCAAGATGATATTGAAGAAATACCAGAAGTAAAGAAAGTTGACATTTTAGGGGTTGACGATAAAGAGGTTGAGATTGCTGTAGATATCTTTAAAATGACAGCAGCTCAAGTTTCTTTTGATGACATTCAAAATGCAATCAAATACGAAAACATGACGCTTTCTGGTGGAAATTTAATTTCTCAAGGTTCTCGTAACAACATCAGAATTGTTGGGGAAATTAAAGATCCAAAAGAATTAGAGGATGTTATTGTTAAACACCAAAACGGAACGGTTTATCTTAAAGATATTGCAACTGTTAGCTTTAAAGAAAAAGAAAAAACAACTTATGCTCGTGAAAAAGGGGTAGAAGTGGTGATGTTGAATGTTAAAAAACGTTCAAACGAAAATATGATTTCTGCCATTGAGCAAGTGAAAGAAAAAATAGAAGAAGCAAAATCATCGTATTTGCCTTCTAATTTAAAAATGAAACTTACAAACGACCAATCTTCTCGTGTAGAACACCAAGTAGATGAATTGTCGAACCACATTATTTTCGGTATTATTCTGGTAATGATTGTGTTGATGTTTACCATGGGATTGCGTAACTCTTTATTCGTAGGAGCTGCTATTCCTTTGTCGATGCTAATGGCGTTTACTATTTTGTCTGCCTTCGGATTAACGCTAAACACTATGGTGCTTTTCGGATTGGTTATGGGACTGGGAATGCTGGTGGATGATGGTATTGTCGTCGTCGATAACGTATTTGCCAATATGAAAAAGGGCATGCCGCGTATTCAGGCTTCCAAAATTGGTATTGGTGAAATCGCTTGGCCAGTAATCTCTTCTACAGCGACTACTTTAATGGCATTCTTACCGTTCGCCTTGTGGCCTGGAACGATGGGTAAATTCATGAAATATTTCCCAATCACTTTAACAGTAACCTTAAGTGCTTCGTTATTCGTTGCAATGATTGTAAATGCTGCCATGACTGGTGGTTCAATGGATATTGAAGACAGAAATGTGTCTAAAAAATCAGCGAAATTCTATTCTATTATTTTCACGGTTATTGCAGTAATATTTGTACTTCTTGGAAACATTTATGATATGAAATGGGCAAGAGCAATTGGACATTTGTCTATCATTTCATTAGTGTTAATGTGGTTGTATAAAATAAAAATGTACCAATGGACACAAGATTTTCAACATAGTTTCTTCCCAAGAATGGAGGATAGATACAAAAAATTCTTATCTAAAATTTTAGTAGGAAGAAGAGCTTGGATTGCTTTAGCAACCATCATTGGAATGTTATTTTTCTCTTTTGTTTTATTAGGAGTTTTCCCGAGAAAAGTATTGTTTTTCCCTGATAACATACCAAATCAGGTAATCACTTACATTGAATATCCACAAGGAACAGATATTAGCAAAACCAATAAAGCGACCAAATTTGTCGAAAAACAGGTAATTGATATCTTAAGTAAATATGTTGACCCAACCACCAAAGAAAACTACTTGGCAGAATCTATTGTTTCGCAAGTTGGAGTAGGTGCTGGTAATCCAAATGTAGATGCAGGTTCAGCTTCTGAAACACCTTACAAAGGGAAAGTAACTGTTAACTTTTCTGAATTTAAATTTAGAAGAGGTATTAATACTACCGATATTTTAGAGGAAATTAGAGGAAAAGTAAAAGGAATTCCTGGCGCTATTGTAACCGTTGAAAAAGATGCGAACGGACCACCAGCGGGTTATCCAATCAGTGTTCAATTAACAGGACTTGACTATGATGTGATGTTGAAAGAAGCCGACAAAATGATTGCTTTTATCAATGCTAAAAATATTCCGGGTATTGAACGATTGAGTGTCGATGTCAACAAAGAAAGTCCAGAATTGGAAGTGAAAGTCGACAGAGTAAATGCTGGAAGTTTAGGGGTTTCTACAGGACAATTAGGGTTTAATTTACGTCGTTCTGTATACGGACAAGAAATTTCTACTTTCAAAGAAGGTGATGATGATTACAACATTACGATGCGTATGCAAGATGACCAACGTAAGAATGAAAACATTTTGTTCAATCAATCGTTAACTTTCAGAAACCAAAATAATGGTCAAATGATGCAAGTGCCAATTTCTGCTGTATCTCATACAGAGAAAACAACCACTTACAATCAGATTAAGAGAAAGAACCAAAAACGTATCATGACGGTATATTCAAATGTACTGACAGGTTATAATGGGGATGAAATTACCAAACAAATTCAAGCTGATTTGAAAGGATACAATTTGCCGAAAGAGGTATCGTATTCATTCTCAGGTGTGCAGGAAGAACAAGGTAAAAATCAAAGTTTCTTAATGTATGCTTTGTTTTTAGCCCTAGCAGGAATTACGGTTATTATTGTATTGATGTTTAATTCCGTTTCTAAGACAATGGTGATTTTGTTTACAGTTATCTTAAGTTTTAGTGGTGTGTTCTATGGCTATGTCATTGCTAATATGGACTTTATTATCTTAATGACCATGATGGGAATTATTTCACTCGCCGGTATTGTTGTGAAGAACGGAATTGTATTAATGGACTTCTTCGTACTACTAATGGATAAAAAAGTGGCCGACAGTAAATTAGAAAGCCACGATGATTTAACATTAGAAGAAATTAAAGAAGTAATTATAGAATCTGGAAAATCACGTTTGCGTCCGGTATTATTAACGGCTTTAACCGCTGTACTTGGATTGATACCTTTGGCGATTGGTTTAAATTTCGATTTCTTCGGTTTGATTACCGATTTTAATCCGCATTTATTCCTTGGTGGTGATAACGTAATTTTCTGGGGACCATTAGCTTGGACGATTATCTTCGGATTAACATACGCTACAGTGCTAACTTTAGTGATGGTGCCAGTAATGTTCTACTTGGTTAAACGTATGAAATACTACCTGCGAGACAGAAGAAGAAATGCTGAAGCTAATGCGATAGCAGAATAGATTATTATATGAAATGAAAAACGCCTCAAAAAATTAATTTTGAGGCGTTTTCAGTTTGGTTTGGTTTATTTTGGTTGTTTAGTGGAGAATATCGGATTCGAACCGACCACCTCTTGCCTGCCAGGCAAGCGCTC
>JBDTNG010000169.1:0-5166 GCA_039933895.1 Flavobacterium sp.
ATGTATTACTTTTTGGTAACCTTCTTCACTCCTGTTACCGTGTTATTTCTTTTTGATGATACAAAGTTGAAAACATACTGCGCAATTATTTTGCGTAGTAAAAAGTTAGTTTTATTTTTGGGGGAAGGAAAAGGGAAAAGGTTGCTTCGTCGTTCCTCCTCGCAATGACGGGAAAAGGGACAAGAGAAAGAATATATTACTATTACCAAAAAACATCTTAGAAAGCTTATTACCAAAAAACATCTTAGAAAGCTCCCGCCCTCTTATTTTTATCCCTAAAAATCACGGGAAGGTTTTCAGCCTTGGCCGAAGGGAGGAATCCCGAAGTCGAGGAGGTCACGACGAGCGGCTGGGATTTAGATAGGGAAAACCTGTACGATGATTTTTGGATAAAAATAATAAGGCTTAATTTTTTTGTTTCTTTTTTCATCAAGACAAACCGAAGGTTCAGTGAATACCAATGAAAATAAACACCAATGAACTAAAAAAGAAAAGAAAAGAATAAAAAAGTTATAATTACTATCTAAAAGAAAACGTTCTTAGAAAGTTCCCCGCGCTCTTTGCGGTTAAATAAAAAAATATGAACCTACAACAAAAATTCACAGCATTACTTTCAACCATTAACTTCCCAAAAGAAAAAATACAAAAACATTGGGAAGACATGGAAAAATCCTATTCCAAAAAAACCCGACACTACCACAACCTCAATCACCTAACAGAAATGATAGCCTGCTATGATGACTATGTTTCTAAATTGGAATTTCCTAACGAGGTATTGTATAGTATTTTCTACCACGACTTTATATACAACAGCAGCCGAAAAGACAATGAACTGAAAAGTGCCGAATATGCCACTCAAATCCTGCCTAAAGAAGCAAAAATTGATGCCACAATAGTATTCGATATGATTCTAGCCACAAAAGACCATCTGTGCAATGGTGTAGAAGACGAAAAATGGCTCATCTATTTCGATTTAAAAATTCTGGCGAAGGACTGGGAAGACTATAAAATTTATTTTCAGCAAATCCGAAAAGAATACAAGATATACCCAGATTTTCTATACAAACCTGGCAGAAAAAAAGCCTTGGAACATTTTCTGGAAAATGAAAACATCTTTCAAACAGAAGAATTCAAAACCCTTTACGAATCACAAGCAAGGAAAAACATCGAAATGGAGATAGAATTCCTCTCATAACAACAATCCAACCATCTAATAATCCAATAATCTAACCATCCAATCATCCAAAAATGGCTCAAAATAAAAACGCATTAATCCGTTATAAAACCATCGACAAATGCCTGCAAAACCATTATAAAACATGGACATTAGACGATTTAATGAACGCTTGTTCCGATGCTTTATACGAATACGAGGGCAAAGAGAATCCTGTGAGCAAAAGAACGGTGCAATTGGATATCCAACTCATGCGCAGTGAGAAATTGGGTTACAATGCGCCTATTGTCGTGTATGACAAGAAATTTTATAAATACGAAGACGAAGCGTTTACCATCACAGATATTCCCTTAACAGAAACCGATATCAATGTATTAACCGAAACTGTTTCTATGCTCAAACAGTTTAAGGATTTTTCCCTTTTTAGCGATGTTTCCGATATACTTCAACGCTTAGAGGATAAAATCTATGCGGAGAAATCCCATACACAGCCCGTAATTCATTTAGACAAAAATGAGAAACTCAAAGGCTTACATTTCTTAGACGAAGTATATCAGGCGATAATTAAAAAAATAGTGCTGGTAATCACTTATAAGTCGTTCAAATCCAAAGAAGAACAAAAATTTAACTTCCATCCATTCATTTTAAAAGAGTTCAACAACCGATGGTTTTTAGTAGGTAAGAAAAAGGGAAGTCAGCCCATAACAAATTTAGCTTTAGACCGAATTGTAGCAATCGATTTCAATTTCTCCCTTCCTTATTTAGAGGAGAATTTTAACGCTGAAGCTTTTTACAAAAATGTGGTTGGTGTAACTGTCAATACTGGTGTTCAACCCAGACGAATCGAATTATGGATTGATCATGTTAACGCTCCCTATGTAATAACAAAGCCCATTCACAACTCTCAAAGGTTAATTACCCAAAACGAAGATGGCAGTATTATAATTCACTTATTCCTGATTGAAAACTTCGAATTAGACCGCATATTACTTGGTTTTGGTGACGGATTAGAAGTCCTCCGTCCTGAACACCTTCGAAAACGTATAAAAACAATCGCCAAAAAAACATTTCTAAAGTATGAAGCCCTTCCTGAGAGTAATGGGGTTGACATTGATACTGAAACGAATTGATTTATTTTAAAAGAGAATTTTATCCAGTTCATCTAAATAAGTCTCTCCTACCGGAATCTCATGTTGTTCAATAAATAGTGCCTTTTTACTTTTTTGATCTACCTTGTCAATCCTCACAATAAAAGAGCGGTGTATTCTCAAAAACTCCAGTGGATCTTGCACCAATGAAACAAAATCTCCTATCTTACCTCTTACAGTATATGTTTTCTCAGTTGTAATAATGTCAATATAGTTCCCTGAAGATCTAACAAATAGTATTTCTGAGGTCTTAATTCTAATTTCTTTCCCCAATTCTTTAAAGGAAAAATAATCGTCCTTCTTTTTAATTTTTTTAAGCAGTAAACGAAGCAGTTCACGCACTATATCTTCATTATAACTCAATACTCTTATCTTGAAGAAGAAATAAATAATCGCCGAAAAAACAATGCCCAGAATACTAAAAAACCAATACGTCATCCAGAAAGGCTTGTCAATATGTAGGGCTAAAACAATGCTTTCATTCGAAAAAATCCTACCATCATCAATGACTTTAACCATCAATTTATAATCTCCCGGCGGAATATAAGGATAAGAAAGCTTTCTTTCTTGCGTTGTCTTCCATTCTTTATCCAATCCTTCCAACTTATACTGATATTCAATTTTTTTACGCTCCGAAAACGATACCGCTTCAACCATAAAGTCAATTTGATTGTCTCTATAACTTAATTTCAGTTGCTTTTGATTTTCTTTTAAAGCATTACCATTGATATAAATGTCTTTTAAACGTAAAAAATAATATTTTTTAGATAATAACTGCTCATATTGCCTTTTTGAAATGACACTCAATCCCTTCGATGTTCCAACATAAATGGAATCGTTAATAATTTCAACATCCCTAATCTGATTGCTCACCATGCCATTGGCTGTCGATAAATAATCAATCTTGTAAGTCGTGGGCGAAGTAAATCGTATTCTGTTCAACCCATAGTTAGTACAGGCCCAAATGGTATTGTCATTCTCAACATATACTTCTGTAACGACATCACTAGACAACCCTTTTGTTTTATCAATAGCATATACTTCATTTTTTGAAATATTATAAACCAATACTCCTTTTCCAAGTGTTGCCGCAAACAAAGTTGCCTTAGAAGGTACATAGTCAATATCGTCTATGCGATATTTAAACAATGGGTTGCTTTTTTGATGAATTACCCCATTTTCCATAACTTTCAATCCCTCAATAGTGCCAAAATAAGTCTTACTGCCAATACAGGAAATATCATGTATTCTGAAGTTTAAAGTATTCGTCAGGAATTTGTTGTTTTGCCAAATGGTGTAACTGCTAAATTGAAGAAAGGACAATACCGACCGGCTATCATCCGAAATCCGAGTCACACGAGAAGGCAAGTGCATTACAGGCTTATAGTCCGAATAGAATGCATCTCCATTGCCATAAACAATGCTGTTTTCACCTTCATAAAATTGAATATAACTAGGAAAATTTATTAAAGCCTTCTTAGTTAGTACTACCTTTTTATTTTTTTCTTTCTTATAAATGTCGCCATTATACATTCCAATAAAAAGGTTTTGATGATTGTCTTTCGTGAGCGATTGCACCACATTATTATCCATTTTAAATTGGACTATACTATTGGGCGCCAAATAATAAACACCATAATCTGTTGTGCTTATCCAAAATCCACCATAACAATCCCTAAAGAAGTTAGAGACGGTAGCGTGTGGTAAAAACCCTTTAACATACTTTCCTTTCAGATCATATATTTTTATACCATTGCTTCGGTAACCAACCCAAATGTGCTGATCATCCATCTTCCCTCCTGCTACGGGCTGAAATTTTCCAAAATCAATCTTTACTGTCTTCCCGTCTTTTTGAAGTATTTCAACTAAGTTTTCAGTAACAATTAATTTCCGACCCAAAGTAAGATTTGTGATGCTTCTCAGTACCGTAGGGATAATAAGCTTAGCATAACCTGATTTTTTATTAGACAAAAAATGAATATCCTGTAGTTTATTGATCGTTAAACCGTTCAAAAAAACTGGAATTTTCTGCAACAGCTTTCTTTTAGCATAAGTAACTTCAGTTTTAGTTAACTCCGTAAGCTTACCTGTTGTACTAATAGAAAATTCGGATGCCCCACTTGAAATATAAACCACGCCATTTTTAGCAACTGCAAGACTTTTAATAAAAAATGAAGTGGCGTTATATTTTTTTACAAAAGCGTCAATGCAATTATTGTATTTATAAGGAACAAAACGGTTGCTGCCGTTTTCAAAATAAAACAATTTTCTATTAAAAGTGGTGCACCAGACTTGACCATTCTCTTGCGGATAAAAATCAAAAACAGTGATATCAGTTAAACCGTCTTTAGGCTCGTATTTTTTAAATTCATATCCATTGTATTGGCAAAGTCCTCTATCGGTCGAAAACCACATGCTGCCATTTTTATCCTGAAAAATACTGTAAACCTCGTTGCTGGGCAATCCTTCTTCACTACTGAAATTTTTAAACTCTTGCGCTTCGGCCGAGAAACAGCAAACAAATAAGAAGACAAAAAAAGAATACTGTAATTTCATGGTTGCAAGTCGGTTAATCAAAAATGAATCACACTTAAATCATTCTTCAAAAAAAATGATTTTTAAGTCGACCAAAAATAACAATAAAATTCTTTCAAATGGAGTTCTGAAAAAAAGTATGTTTACTCATAGATAAGTCATAGATACTCCATAGATAAGCCATGAATACTTCATGTTTATTTTATAGCTGCGTCGTACTTGCGCCGTACATGCGTCGTACATACTCCGAATCAAAGCCGAACAAAGCCGAGTAAACACTTTACCAAAAAACAAATAAAAAATCCCATT
>JBDTNG010000170.1:0-5075 GCA_039933895.1 Flavobacterium sp.
AGAATTACAAAAACTTTGTAAATCATTACCTCACGTCACAGAAGACATCAAATGGGGTAATGACTTGTGTTTCTGCATTGGCGGAAAAATGTTTTGTGTGTTGGGTTTAAACCAATCCCCTACTTCTGCGTCTTTTAAGGTTTTGGAAGAAGAATTTGATGAACTTAGTACACGAGAAGGATTCAAACCCGCACCTTATGTTGCCAAATACAAATGGGTTTTGGTAGCAGATATTAATACTGTTTCAACAAAAGAATGGAAGCATTTTACGGCACAATCTTATAATCTGGTAATGGCCAAATTATCTCCAAAAATTAAGAAAGAACTTAATTTATAAAACAATGAAAGAACTACAACGTATATCAGATTTATTTTCTAACCTTTACGATGGTGAACCTTGGATTGATACTACTTTAGTGGGTTCTCTTCAAAATATTTCATATCTAAAAGCTGCAGAAAAATATAAAAATTGTAATTCTATTTGGGAAATTGCCAACCATATCATTGCATGGAGAGAAAATGTTTTACAAAGAGTTCAAGGTAAAGTTATCACAACTCCAAATCATAATTATTTTGAAAGTATTAATGACATTTCTGAAAACGCTTGGAAAAACACACTTCAGCATTTAGAGGAATCTCAACAAAAATGGATGGTTTTTCTGGAACATTTTGACAAAAAGAAATTCGATAAAATCTATCCCAACAATAATTTAAATTATTATGAACATATACATGGTATCATTCAGCACGATGCCTATCATTTGGGACAAATTACTATCCTTTCTAAGTTGGTTTAAAGATTAGGTTTTTCAAATTTTAACATTTTAAACAGGAAATTTCAATTTTCAGTATTTACTTTTGTTATTCAGACTTAATAGTCTGAGAAATCCCTACTTATGAATAACACTGCCCAAATTAAGAGAAATTACCAATTCATCAAATACCAAAAACTTATTATTGTTTCTGTTTTAATTGGTTTTTTATCATCGATTTTAGCCATTTCACTAAAGCATTTAACCGAACATTACGAAGAAATCTTACTTGATAGGGCAACAGAAAATTGGGTTTTAATTCTCTTTTTCCCTGCTATTGGACTCTCTGCAATTTACTTTTTACGTCATTATTTGTTTAAGAAAAAAGAGAATAAAGGCATCAAAGAAATTTTTGAAACTACTGCTCAACGAAAAAACAGTTTGCCTCTTTACAAAATCCCATCGCATTATATTAACGGATTTATCACTGTGATTTTTGGTGGTTCCACTGGAATCGAAGTCTCAACTGTAGTCGCTTCTGCAACCATAGGCTCTATCGCACAGGAAAAAGAAAATTTATTCAATCGTCACAAAACTGAATTAATCTGTGCAGGAGTTGCTGCCGGAATTACAGCTCTTTTCTGCAGTCCGTTTGCTGGAATTTTATTTGCTTGGGAAGTCATCTCAAAAAAAATATCCAAAACATTTTTAATCACTTGTAGTATTTCGGTAGCTGTTGCTTTAGCTTTCATTTACGTTCTAGATGAAAAATCACTTTTCAAAGTAACAATTAACGGTTGGCACTGGCAGGCAATTCCTTACTTTATTTTATTGGGCGTTATTGCTGGAATGAATTCTGTTTATTTAACAAAATGTGTGCTTTTCTTCAAAAAAAGCTTTGGTAAAATAGAAAAACACCCGAACAGAATTTTCATTGGTGCTATTATTTTAAGTGGTTCATTACTGTTGTTTCCACAATTATACGGCGATGGATATCATGCGCTTAAGCAAACTATTTTAGTTTCAAATGACATGACATTGACGCTTTCAGTGGCACTTACTTTCATTGGAATTATTTTTTTGAAACCCATTGTGACTTCGGCTTCATTGGCTGCTGGTGGTGATGGTGGTGTTTTTGCACCAAGTATCTTTATTGGAGGTTTCATAGGATTGTTATTGGCCATTTGTTTAAATACTTTTTTTCATGCCAATGTCATTCCGCTAAATTTCATGATTCTGGGAATGGGCGCCATGTTAAGCGCCAGTATTCATGCCCCTTTTACCGCTATCTTTTTAACTTGTGCACTCATAAACGATTACTCGTTATTTTTTCCAATTTTTATAGCTTGCATGGTGGCAAAATACACAGCAAAAATGATTTATCCTTTTACTGTTTATACGTATCAGCCAAAACCCGTTTAAAAACTTTTTATGCCTACTAAGAAAATAAAACGCAATTATCGCAAAGCAAAATATGTACTTTACAAAGAGACTTTGGTCGATTTTAAAGAGCATTTCTGGGCTTTTATTGGCGCTTTTGTAGGGATGGGAATTATTGCTTATTTACAATATAATATGTTTCCGAAACAGGATTTCGTTTTCCTAATTGGTTCTTTCGGGGCATCTTGTGTATTGGTTTATGGTGTTATTCAAAGTCCGTTGGCACAACCTAGAAATCTTATCGGTGGACACATGGTTTCTGCACTTGTTGGTGTTACGGCGGCAAAAATTTTTCCCGATACCATTTGGCTAGCTTCAGCTGTAGCAGTAGCTTTATCTGTAGTAATGATGCAAATTACCAAAACCTTACATCCGCCAGGTGGTGCGACAGCATTGATAGCGGTTACCGGATCTCCAGCCATTATCAAGTTAGGGTATTGGTATGTAATATGTCCAGTTTTATTGGGCTGCACAATACTTTTAGTTGTTGCAATGATTTTCAACAATATGACTTCGAACCGACAATATCCAACGAATAAAAAGTTCACCAAGTTTAAAAACAGAATCAAGCATGCTACTCGTATTATTAAAACGGAAGAAACCCATTCTTAAGTAGCTTTTCTATTTTATTGAATACAATCACAATAGAAAAATAAATCATTAAAACTTGAAATGAAAAAAGTCTTACTTATTATATTATTGATTCTATTATATTCTTGTAAAGAAGTAAATAATACAACTCAAGAAGAAGATAATGCAACTGAAAGATATGATACGATAACCCTTGGAAATAGATATTCCTTATTAATTCCAGAAAGTCTTGAAAGAACTGACAAATTGAATGATATTGCTAGAATTCAATTTCAAAATAAACAACAAGATTTTTACATCATCGTAATTGACCAACTAAAAGAAGGTTTTTATAAAAGAGTTGAAGAAAAAACATTTAATGTAACACCTGATATTGAAGGTTATTTCAAAGTTATTAAGGAGCATTTTGGAGAAGAATGTGGAATCAAAAATTTTAAAGTTTCTAACATCACAAGAGGAAAAATAAATTCCAACAAAGCAATAACATTCACAATGACAGGTGAATGTTATGATGGTAAATATTCTGTATTTTATAGATATTCTATTGTAGAAAGCAAATTAAGGTATTATCAAATTATGGGTTGGACGAACATTACAAATGCTGATAAAACAATTACTAAAATGAATAAGATTATAAATTCATTTAAAATTGAAGAAAAGTAACATAAAAAACAGCTGCTTAAAGTCATAAAACAATAATTTTTGAATTTTAAATCATGTTAGAACTCAAAAAAATACACCATATCGCCATTATTTGTTCCGATTATAAAAAATCGAAGCGCTTTTACACTCAAATTTTAGGTTTGGAAATTCTCCAGGAAATCTATCGTTCCGAAAGGGAATCATACAAGTTAGATTTGGCTTTAAACGGTAATTATGTGGTAGAACTTTTTTCGTTTCCCAATCCTCCGAAACGTGTTTCAAGACCAGAAGCTTCAGGTTTGCGCCATTTGGCTTTTGAAGTCGATGATATTCTGCAAACATACGATTGGATGGTGTCAAATAACATTAAAGCTGAAGACATCAGAATCGATGAATATACGCACAAATCCTTTTTCTTTATTTCCGATCCGGATGATTTACCCATTGAATTCTATGAGAGCTAGTTAAAAATCTTATCAACAAATCTAAAAAACTAACAATCGATTATTCTAACAATCCAAATTATATTTTACCTTTGACCTTTCAATAAAACAAAGATTATGGTTTATAAATTCAGAGTAATTCTCGATGCTGAAGAAGATGTTTTTAGAGATATTGCCATCTTGGAAGATGATACGTTAGAAGATTTACACAATACCATCGTAAATGCCTTTGGCTTCGACGGAATGGAAGTGGCTTCTTTTTATACTTGTGATGAAACTTGGAACCAAGAGGATGAAATCCCAATGTTTGATGCTGGTGATATTCCCGGTGAACAAAAAATAATGAGCGATTACGTATTGTCTGACATTTTAGATACAGAAAACACTAAGATTATTTATGTATACGATTTCATCAATATGTGGACATTCCTTATTGAACTTGCCGCTGTTGAAGAACCTCAAGCTGGAGCTGTTTATCCTGATTTATTGTTTACTCATGGTGAAATGCCATTAGATTCAGGAGAAAAAAGCTTCGAAGCCGAAAACGAAGATTTCTATTCTGAATTCGAAGACGATTTAGATGAAGACGATCTTGATATGTTTAGTGGTGATGATAGTTTTGAGGACTATGGATTTGAGGAAAACTGGAATTAAGCGAGGCAAAAGCCAATAAAAAAATATAAAATAATATTTAGAACCAAGATTGGAGACATTTTGTTTTGTCTTTCTTCTTGGTTCTTTCTTCTAAAAAACAAAAAAATGATCAATCTTTTCAATACACACATCGAGACTTTGTCTATTCACCGCGTAGGAAACAAAAGCCGTAACGAAGCTTTATTTTTATCTGAAAATCCATACGGGTTGAACGATGAGATTGTACCTTTATTGAAAGAATATTTCTTAAAACCTTTTCGTGAAAAAGAAGAAAACTATTTTCAATTTGCACACGAAGTCGATTTAGAATACAATGAAATGTTCAAATTTGCTGTGGAAGCTTTCGAAAATCCAAGTAACATACACAACATTTCAAAAAACATAACCAAGCATCTTTTTGAGCAATCTAGTCATCCACACATTAAAAATGGAGAAGTTTATGTGACGCATTTGACTAATATTTCTATCGACAATAATGTGGTTGATGCTATTGGTATTTTCAAAAGTGAAATTAAAACCGATTTCCTTCAATTTGAAGAAAAAGGAATGACAC
>JBDTNG010000171.1:0-5446 GCA_039933895.1 Flavobacterium sp.
TCTTTAACCAAAACATCTTTTAGTTTAACTCCACCAAATATGGATATTACAGCTTCTTCGACATGAATATCTGTTTTATAATCTTCATTAAGTTTTTCAGTAACGTATTGGGCAATTGCAGTTTGAACTGAGGGTAAAGATAGCGCGACTCCAAGTGTGAGTATAAGCAATACGAGTCCTAACAAGAAATATAATATTATTTTTCTAATTTTTTTGAGGCTCGTATTTTTTTTATTTTGTTCCAAGAATTTTTCTTCCAAAAGGTAAAAGCCTTAAATCGATTTCATTTGATTAAAAATCTTTATTTTTGGGGCTTCGATGTAAAATTAAATATTTTAAATCGGTTTATCAAATATAACGCAAATTCTGTGCCTTTTATGCATCAAAGCCCAATTTTTATTCTTGCTATCGAAAGTTCTTGTGATGATACTGCTGCTGCTGTTCTACAAAACGACACTGTTTTGTCGAATGTTGTGGCGCAACAAGCTATACATGAGCAATATGGAGGAGTCGTTCCTGAATTAGCTTCGCGTGCACACCAACAAAATATTGTTCCTGTTATTGATGTAGCATTAAAAAAAGCCAATATAAATAAAGACCAACTTTCGGCTATTGCATTTACGCAAGGTCCTGGTTTAATGGGGTCACTGTTAGTTGGAGGTTCTTTTGCAAAGTCAATGGCAATGTCTCTAAACATTCCATTAATTGCTGTAAACCACATGCATGCACATATTTTAGCACATTTTATTAATGAAGAAGGTTTCGATAAACCAGAATTTCCATTTTTAGCAATGACCATTTCTGGCGGACATACACAGATCGTAAAAGTAAAAAGCTTTTTTGATATGGAAATTATTGGTGAAACTACTGATGATGCTGTTGGAGAAGCATTTGACAAAAGTGCCAAAATATTAGGCCTTCCCTATCCTGGAGGACCTTTGGTTGACAAATATGCGCAACTGGGAAATCCAAAAGCTTATTTATTTACCAAGCCAAAAGTGGATGGTTTAAATTTTAGTTTCAGTGGATTGAAAACTCAAATTTTATATTTTGTACAGAAAAATGTAAAAGAAAATCCAAATTTTATTGAAGAGAATCTAAATGATATTTGTGCTTCAATTCAATACACGATTATTCAAATTTTGATGGAGAAATTGAAATTGGCTGTAGCCGAGACTGGTATAAAGCAAATTGCCATTGGAGGTGGTGTATCAGCAAACTCAGGCATTCGAAACACTTTGAAAGAAGGAGAAAAAAAATATGGCTGGAAAACATTTATTCCAAAATTTGAATATACAACCGATAATGCTGCTATGATTGGAATTGTAGGTTATCAAAGATTTTTAGAAAATAAGTTTAACGATGCCTCAGTGGTTTCAAAAGCACGAATTGAATTTTAATATGCAATTATTTTATAATCCCGACATTAATTCAGATTCAAATAACTTTTCTTTCGACAAGGAAGAAAGTAAGCATATTGTTAAAGTATTACGTAAGAAAGAAGGTGATATTCTTCATGTAACTAATGGCTTAGGAGATTTATTTTCAACTGAAATAATTTTGGCTTCCGATAGAAAATGTACTGTAAAAATTGTAGAAACTAAAACATCTGAAAAAACAGATTATTATATCCATTTGGCTGTTGCTCCAACCAAAATGAACGACCGATTTGAATGGTTTTTAGAAAAAGCAACAGAAATGGGAATTCATGAAATAACACCAATTATCTGTGATCATTCCGAAAGAAAAATAATTAAAACAGAGCGTTTCGATAAAATTATCCAATCAGCAATGAAACAGTCTTTGCAATTTTTTCTTCCAAAATTAAACGAACCTATTTCGCTCAAAGACTTTATCAATCAGAAGCATGACGGGAATTTATGTATTGCGCATTGTGAAGAAACGAATAAAAGGCTTTTGAAAGATACTATCAAGCCAAAAGAAAAATATACAATCCTAATTGGCCCTGAAGGTGATTTTTCTGAAAAAGAAATACAAACTGCATTAAGCAATAATTATATTCCTGTATCTTTGGGAAACACTCGATTGAGAACGGAAACTGCAGCAGTTGTTGCTTGTCATTCTGTGAATTTTATAAATCAATAATTGAAAATGAAATATTTTTTAAGGATTATTTTATTTGGCGGATTGCTTTTTAGTGCCAATTTGGCTTTATGTCAAACGCAGACTTTGTTTTTAGATAAAGAATACAATGCCGCTTTGAAACAATCAAAAATTCAGAAAAAACCATTGGTTATTATGTTTTATGCGACTTGGTGTGCACATTGCAACAAAATGAAAAATGAAGTATTTACTGATTCTTTGGTAACACAATTTTATAGAAGTTCTTTTGTTTGTATGGCTGTTGATGCAGAATCTCCAAAAGGAATTGCGCTAAAAAATAAATTCAAAGATAGCTTCAAGGTGAGTAATTATCCCACATTTGCTTTTTTAGATAGTAATGAGACTTTACTGTATTGCATGTTTGGGGAATTTAAAAAGGAGAATTTCATTGGTGAAGGAAAAAATATTTTAATACCTCAGAATCAATTGCCTGCTCTAAAAGAGCAGTTTTTAGCTGATGTTTCTAATGCTGATAACTGTATAAAATACATAGCCAATTTTAGAAAGACAAATTTAGACGCTACTCAAATTACTCAGAGATACTTAAAAACATTAAAAGAGCCAGATCTTTTTACAGAACTTAATTGGAGAATTATGTCGAATGGAATTAATGATTTTGATTCGGATGAATTTAAGTTTATCGTTAAAAACAAAGAAGAATTTGGAAAAGTAGCCTCACCTAAAAGAGTGGAAAGAAAAATTGCATATGTAGTTTCTGAAACATTTAACTCTTATATGGGAGATTTAGACACTATTAATTATAACAAAAGACATCCTATTGCAGCAGCATTCCAAATCAGAAAAGTAGATTCTCTTTTATTCCGATTTGATTTATATATGGCCGAGAATACAAAAAATTGGAATTCGTACCAAAAAGCAGCTAAGAATAATATTCAGAAATTCGCTTGGACCAATTCTAATCTAATTGATGAAATTGGTACCAACTATTTAGCATCTATCAATGATAAAAATGGATTATTAGATGCTTTTGCATGGGAACAACAATCGTTATTATTAGGAGAATCAGTTGATAAATATATTTTAATTACCAAATTGCTTGCCAAAACAAAAGATTATAAAAAAGCACAAGAATTTGCCCAAAAAGGAAAAGCAATTGCCTTAAAATACAATTGGAATACCACTGAAATAGACAAATTACTACTCGAAATTAACAAAAAATAAGTGTGAAACAAGTTCAATCCTATATCGCTTTAATATTACTTTTTATAGCTCCATATTGTTTTGGACAGGAAATTGCGTTGTTAAAATACAATGGAGGTGGCGATTGGTATGCAAATCCAACCTCTTTACCAAATCTAATAAAATTTTGCAATCAAAATATCAATACAACAATCAAATCAAAACCAGCTGTAGTAACCCCTGGAAGTCCTGATATTTTTTCTTATCCATTTATTCATATGACTGGACATGGGAATGTTGTTTTTAACGAATCTGAAGTTCAAAATCTTCAAAACTATTTATATTCAGGAGGTTTTTTACATATTGATGACAATTACGGAATGGATCAGTATATAAGGAAAGAGATTAAAAAAATATTCCCTAATAATGATTTAGTTGAGTTACCTGCAAGCCACCCTATCTTTCAAAAACCCTTTTTATTTTCAAATGGATTGCCCAAAATTCATGAACATGATGGGAAAAGAGCACAAGCTTTTGGTATATTTATTAACAATAAATTGGTTTTACTTTATACCTACGAATGTGATTTAGGAGATGGCTGGGAAGACCCAGAAGTACATAATGACCCTCGAGAAGTGAGAGAAAAAGCTTTAAAAATGGGCGCAAACATCATAAACTACATTTTCAACAATTAATTCCCCTTTTCATTATTGTGCTCAATTATAGCAAGTTATCAACAATAAAGTAATGTAATTTTTTTGTAAGATTTTTCTTTTTTTATAACAAATTACTTTGTAGTTTGTGATTTTTTGTATAGTATTGCTAAACTATTTAACAAAAAACCAACAAATTATTAATTAAATCAACAAATTATGAAAAAATTCTTATTGTCGGCTTCAGTATTGTTTTTTATGTTTTCTTGTCAGAAAGAAGATGGAACATCAACAGATGTTCAATCTCAAAATCCATCAGTTGCAGCTCATAAAGGTTGTGCTTCTCAAGAAGTTTTAGAAAGACAACTTAGAGAAGATCCAACTTTAGCAGGTAGAATGGCTAACATTGAAAGTTTTACTCAAAATGCAATAGCTACTGGAAGATTAGTGAATGGTAAAATTGAAATTCCTGTAGTAGTAAATGTATTATACAGAACTACAGCTGAAAACATTTCATTAACTCAGATTCAATCTCAAATTGACGTTCTTAATAAAGATTTCAACGCTGCAAACTCTGATTTTAATCAAGTGCCTGCTTTATTCTCAGGAGTAAAAGCAAATGTTGGTATTTCATTTGTCCTTGATCAAGTAATCAGAAAATCGACTACTAAATCTTCTTGGGGAACAAGAGATACAATGAAAAAATCTAAACAAGGTGGTATAGATCCAACTTCACCAAGCACTAAATTAAACCTTTGGGCTTGTACAATTGGTGGTGGAATCCTTGGATATGCACAATTCCCTGGAGGTTCTTCAGCTACTGATGGTGTTGTAATTGATTCTCACTACTTTGGACTTTCAGGTTCTGGATCAGCTCCATATAACTTAGGTAGAACTGCAACTCACGAAGTAGGTCACTGGATGAATTTACGTCACATTTGGGGAGATGCAACTTGTGGATCTGATTTAGTTTCAGATACTCCAGTTCACAACACTGCAAACTATGGAAAACCAGCTTATCCTCATTACAGTACTTGTTCTGGTGCTCCAGTTGAAATGACCATGAATTACATGGATTATACTGATGATAATGCAATGTACATGTTCTCATTAGGACAAAAATCAAGAATGGCTGCAATATTTGTTTCAGGTGGTTCAAGATTTTCATTCGGTCAACCATAATAAATAAAATAAAGCTCAATAAAAACTCGCTCTTGTAGCGAGTTTTTTTATTATATAATTAGAAAACTCATGAACATGATGGTAAAAGAGCACATACTTTTGGTAAATTTATTAACAATAATTTGGTTTTATTTTATACCTACAGATGTCATTTAGAAGTTAGTTGGGAGGATCTAGAAGAACATAATGACCTTCAAAAAGCAAGAAAAAAAGCTTTAAAAATGGGCATAAACATCATAAAGTACATTTTCAACAATAAATTCCCTATTTTCATTATTGCACTCAATATTAGCAAGTTATCAACAATAAAACGATATAACTTTTCTACAAAGTTTTATATTTTTTTT
>JBDTNG010000172.1:0-12878 GCA_039933895.1 Flavobacterium sp.
ATTGGTTGTTCTAAATGTTGCAAATTTTTGGACATCGACAGTTCCTGTTTTTTCATCATAACAGTATTTCAAATCGTCATAATTTAATTTCCATTTCGCCGCCGAAAGTACCACATCATCTCCGTAAACAACTCTTGGTGTGAATTGGAAGGTATTGGTATTGGTAAAACCAAAATTTAACGATAAAGCGGGCAGAATATCCTGGTATTGTAAATCACACAAAAGCTGATAAATAGGCAAAGAATTGAAATGATAATTATGAGCAGTAGAGTTGAATATTTTTATTTGCTTGTTTAATTTTTTACTCCATAAAACCACTTTATTTTTTTTGATACTTACCGAAATATCTTGAATAGATATGGTTTCGGCATCAGTGGAGGCTTTGGTTAGAAAAGGTAATTCAAACTGTCTGTCGATTTTTCTCAAAAGGATATTTCCGTCTCGGTCATTAGGGATGTGAAGCAGTTCAACATGAATAATATCATCAGATACTTCTTCTGTTTTTGTCGATTCGTTAATCAGATCATTCAGTTTTGTATCGGCGTTTGAAAAGCGAGCGATGAGATTTAAACTGCTGGATTCGCCCACATGGTCAATAACGATTTTGTTGTTTGTTTTGCTAACAATCACAGCAAAAGTTCGAGAGAGTTTGCTAAATTTTTCTGTGAATTCAGACAAATCAACATTTTTTAAATTGATTTCAGTCTTCTTATTTCTTAAAGCATCATAGAAAAGTGTACTCCAGAATAAATGGGTTTTGTTGTTGTATTTTATAGTTTCAATGTGCGTTGGCTTGTGTTCAAATTGGATGTCATTTAGTAAAGAGGAAAAATCATTATTTTCATTGTTAGACTGAACATAACCAATGCCCACTTCGTTATCTAAAGCTAAAGTAAGCGGTATTTCTTTTTCTTCGTATCTCTTGTAAAAAGCGTTTTTGAATTTTTCCAGATGGGAATCGGCGTTTATGGTACTAAGTTCATCCGAAAACATAGACAAAACTTTGATGGCTTTTTTAATTTTATGAATGTCTTGTTTGTTGATAAAACTGCTGTTTGCGTTTTTTCTTAAATTAACATTAATAATATTCTTTTTGCTATAGCTGATATTTAACTGATTTACAAGCGTATAAATTTCGTTGTATTTTCCAAAATCATTTCCAATCGTATGATCTAATTCATCCAATTTTGACTTAAGATGTTGTAAATTGAAAAATAAGGCATTCAATTCAGGGTGCTGTTCTATTGTAGTTTTGTTTTCTTCAAGAAAGGATAAAATTTGATCTAAAGGTGATCTTTGGTTCAAACAAATATCCAGATGACTTATCAAAACTTGTTCATCAATCAGACTGTTGATGTAATCAAAAGCTTGATCGTAGGTCACGTCTTCCACATGATCAACCAATAAAATGGAGAGCTCGTGTATTGATTTTTCTGTTTCACAATTAGAGAAAAGTAACTCTAATACTTCGTCAGATTCTAGAGAAGTTAAAATGTGTTCTCTTTTGTCGTTTTTTAATAAAACTTCAACATACCTATAGCTGTCACCAATTTTATAAATCGAATTATTGACTGTATATTTTAGTATTTGTCTTATAGTTGAATTGTTGTTTAAATGACGTGATAAATTGTATAAGAACGCCAAATCAAAAGTGGTGAAGCGTTCTAAATTATCTAAGTCCAATTCACTATTTTCAACAGTAGTGGTTTCTTCAATTTCAAAATCTGAATACGACGAAAATAGCCCAAAAGGCGTACTTCTTGTAGTAATTCGGATGTAGTATTTTAATATGGATAGGTTTATTTTTTCTTTTTTACTTTTCAAGTAATTATCCTCATTATTGGATCTTTCCCATTCGAGATACAATTCGGATGAGGCCAGTAACAAAGCTTCTTTGAAGATTTTATCTTCCCATAATTTGCCTATAAATAAATCCAATTGACCAGTCTCTTTAGGAATCAATCGATATTCTTTAAAGGAATATAGTGGCGTTCTTATAAAAGCCCTTTCTAGGTTGTGAATTGAATGCATATTTTTTTAAACTGTTACTGTGGCAAGATTGAATTTTTCGCTAATAGACTGCATGTTCCTGATTTTCTCTTCATTATTGTAAGCCAAATCATAGATAATAAATTCGTCTATGCCAAATTTTTCCTGATATTCGGTTAATCGTTTATGAAGTAAATCGAGTGTTGTAGGTATAATAATAAAACCTTCTTTAGATCCAATTTCTTTTTGTGTAGCCTCCCAAAGTTCTTCAGCTTCTTCTAAAGTATCTTTCAAAATGATAGACAAAGAAATAGCTACTTCTGGATAATAGCCATGTTGTTTTTTGAAAAGCGTTTTAAAACCTATTATTTCAGCTTTGTTGAAATTCAAATTATTGATGTCTTGTCCGAAATTATGGAAAATGGACACACAATAATTGAGTTTATACTGTAAAGCATCGGGTAAATTTCTAAAAGAACTGGAGAGGTACCACAAGTCAGGTTTTAGTCCGCCAAAAGGAGGGATTAAAATCGATTTATTTTTTAGATTCTCGGTTTCATTTTCCAATAAATCAACAATAGTATTTAAATTTTCTTTGAAATAGGCGTGACTGGTTTCTTTTGTAATTTCTTTGGTAAACAATTGCATTACATCAACGCTGTCGGGAGTTCCTTTAGAAAGTCCTAAAGTTATTCTGTTATTGAATAAATTATTAAGGAATTTGTAATTGGTCACCACCGAATAAGGTGAATGTGTGCTAATACAAGTCCCTGCTGAACCCACCTTAATTCTTTCGGTCATACCGGCAATGATAGAAATTAATATATCAGGAGTGGTATAAGGATGGTTCTTGATATGAAAATAGTGATGTTCTGCCAACCAAAATTTTGTAAACCCAGCCTGTTCCACTTCTATTGCATATTCGATAATTTCTTCAATGGCGTTCATAGCATTAATTTCTCTATAGCCAAGTTCAATGATGCCTAATTTGATTGGATTCATATGTTTTTAAATCAAAAATTTTAAATATTTTTTTACGTCAATTTCCTCATTAACCACCATAAGAGAACCTAATTTTCCATACAATATGGAAAGGTCTTTTACAATTAGAGGAGTGTTTTTTTCTGTTTCTAAATAAGAAATGGTTTGGTCAAGCCAATAGTCATAACTCTCTTTGTATTCTATTTTTGGATTCTGTAGAAATAGCTCTTGGTAAAGTACTGCTAAGCCAGAACTTCCGTGACAAAAATGATGATTTTCGATGCCAGTATTTTGAAACACTCTTCTTTTAGTGGTTTCTACGCCAACCATTTCCGCAAGTTCAATGTGCTCATTATTATTTAATTGAACTCCAGCTTTATGTAAAATGTAGCTAAAAGGCAAATCACTATTGCACCAACAAAGTCTGTTGTTTTGGTGCTTTTTTAGTTTATTGTCTTCTTCGTAAATTCGATAAGGTTTGTATACATGTACATTTTCAGCCTGATAGTCGTAATCTAAATTGGATAATATAGTTTTGAGGCAGATGTTTACAATGGCAAATGATTTGCTATCGTTTTTTGAAAATTCCAACAGTATTTTTATGGTCGATAAATAGCCATGATTCAATCCTAAGTTCATTCCATCTACATACAGATCGTTCATTTCTGTGTAGAATAAATATTTATCGGTATTGCTTCTTTCAAACAAGACGTCTATGATGGCGTTGGCTTTTTGATGATCATTTACCGATAGTAAGAAGAATAAATTTCCAATGGCGCCATTAAAATAACCGAAATTATTTTCGTCAATCATTTTCAAAGTTCGCTCAAATGCAATTTCACTTATGGTGCTTATTTGTCTTTCAAATTCATGGTCTAATATTTCAGATTTAATAAGTACGGATAGCACATAACCCAATCCAGAAATACCATATGACAAACTGGAATTAGAATACAAGTTGTTCTGGGTATTGCCATCGCAGTTTTCAAATATTAGTTCTAATAATTCGGCTATTTTGTCTAAATAAACCGACTCATTGGTGCTTTCATAAAGTGAAAGTAAGTATAGAATTACCCCTAATTTGCCAGTCAGTAAATCGTCAGAAATAAGGCTGAAATCAAAGGTTAGGATTTTTTTATTATAAAAGTCAACTATATCTGTAGTTTTGTCTTCGGTTATCCTCATTTTACAAATTGTAGTTTAAAAAAGATAAGTAATCATTGTTTATGTCCATTTCATCAGCCAATAAGGTAATGCCTATTCCAACGATTCCTTGTGAAAATCCCAGTTGCGCATACTCATTTGCCCCATTAAAATAAGTATTAAAGCCAGCCCAATTAGAATTGTTATGATCGGTAAACTCCATGATTTTATTGTGCCAGTATTCTCTGGCAAACAGCATTTTTTCGTTTTTTGTCAAACTGTATAATAAATTAAATACGGAGCAAAGTCCTGAAGCTCCATATATTAAATTAGCATCTTTTATGTGTTCTCTTTCCTCATCTTTAAATTTTGATGCATTTTCAAGTATCGATAAGGCCTTTTCTTTGTAATTTTTGTTATCTAAAATTTCACCCGCCTTATACAACACGTATCCAATGCCAATATCTCCATAAGAAATGTTTTGATATCCTAGCTTTTTGTTTTCAAAAGCATTGATAGGAAACCAATTAATAGGAGATTTGTCTTCTTGAGACAAAAGGAAATTAATGCTTGAATGTAAAAGTTTAGAGCAACGTTCTTTTTGGATGTCTTTTTTAAATAATTGCAATAAAAAAGAAATAACTCCAGCGACTCCATGTCCTAAGCCTAATTCAACAGTTGGATTTTCTGAATTTCTTAAGGTAAATTTCCAGTAGCATAAATCTTCGTCTGCTATAGATAAGTTTTCAATTGCATCAAGAATTTTATGAAGCAAGTGGTTTTTGTCATTATTATTTCTTTTGATAAAATAATAGCCAGCTTTTAGAAAGCCGACGGTATTGTCTAAATCACCTTCTTCTATTTTCTTTAATAAATAGATTTCAATAATATCGTCCAACTCCAGTAAATAAGCTTCTATATCTTCGTCTAAGAGTTCTTGTTCATAAAGATAGACGAGATAAAGACCCATTTCTATCATCTCAATTTGAGGAAAAGGGCTTCGGTATTCTTCATTAATTGTGCTGATTGATTTTTCTATATAATAAATCATCTTTTGAAGTGATGCTTCATTATTTGTATATAAAAAATCATAATAATAATAGTAAGAAAGGCCTAATATGCCATTGGAAATCCCAATGTATTCTATGTTTTTTTCATTTTCCTCAATGCATTTTTTAATGTCATCGGTTTTTGAAATGGAGCTTAAGTCGTGACTAATTATTAGCATAAGAGAAGGTTTGAATTTTATAATTGGAAGTAGCCGAAAATATTTCCGACTACTATCCTTATTAAACTTTTAGATCAAAATAGAATTTTATTCTAGGTTTGTCCAGTATATTTTGTTTTGAAAGTATAAAGCAACAATACTATTTTTCAGTTTGTTGCGCTACTTTAGAGTTGCAAGAATCACTCCAGCAAGAGAATGCAGCTTGTCCGCCTTTTACATCTTTCATTTGAGTTTCTTGTAATTTAGAAACTGCATCTTTATTGATTTGTAATCCTTTTGTTAATTTAATCTTTTTCATAACTTTGGTCTTTAATTTTTAGAAATAATGTTTTTTTAAACGTTAAAACAATATTCATGAGAGTGAATCATTTGTTAAGAGAAAGTAGTCGGCGGCAACCGACTACTTCTTTTATAAACGATAGACTAAATGAATTTATCTTAGACGTTTATTTGTAACCTGTTTAATTTAAACGATTACTAGTCTGCAATTACAGTAGTAGGCTGAGCAACTACAGTAGCTGTTTTTGTGTTACAAGAGTTACTCCAGCAAGAGAATGCTGCTTGTCCACCTTTAACATCTTTCATTTGAGTTTCTTGTAATTTAGAAACAGCATCTTTATTAATTTGTAGTCCGTTTGTTAATTTAATCTTTTTCATAATTTTGGTTTTTAATTTTTAGAAATAAATTGATTTTTTAAATGTTAAAACAATATTCATGAGAGTAAATCATTTCTTATGAGAAAGTAATTGGCGGCAACCGACTACTTCTTTTATAAACGAAGGACTAAATGAATTTATCTTAGACGTTTGTTTGTAATCTGTTTAATTTAAACGATTACTTTGCTTCTGTAACTACAGTAGCTTGTTTTGTGTTACAAGAACCACTCCAGCATGAGAATGCAGCTTGTCCACCTTTAACGTCTTTCATTTGATCTTCTTGCAATTTAGAAACTGCTTCTTTGTTGATCTGTAGTCCTTTTGTTAATTGAATTTTTTTCATAATAAATTTTAATAATTGTTAAAAATTAATTAGAGTATCTTTTAATGTCATAACTCATTCTTGGACTCGCTTGCAAGCTTTATTGTTGAAAGAAATTACTTTTTTATAAGTGTCTCTCTTTTCTTAATTTGTCGTTTATTTATTTACCCTTGACTGTTCCTCCGAATTTCCAAAATCACGTTTGGTAACATTCAATTTTGCATTTCCAAACTTATACCTCACTGAAAATCGAATCATTTGATTGTCATAATAATTATTAAAAACCTGTTTTATTCCATTGCTGAAATTGGTGTAAACCGGTCTTTCTGTTTTGAATATGTCATTTGCTGTCACCGAGAATTGTAATTTTTTATTGAGTAACAAGCATTTTAATGCTATTGACAATGAACTTGAAGAAGTATATTCGAACAACTGCATCGTTCCTGGCAAACTGTACCAATAGTTAAAATTTAATAAAAAAGTCTTGTCGGTATTTAGTGTAAAATCATTGGCAGTAGAAAAATTAGTCTGATAACCATTTCTGTTTTTCTGTGTGACTTCTGAAGTAGATTTTGTAATTGTATACCCAAAATCGAAAGAATTCGTGCTCGTCCACCATTTGAAGGCGTTATATGTATAGGTTTCTGTTATTCCATACCCGCTAGTATTCATGAAATTGAGGACTAAAAACCTGGTGATGTTCGTGTTTGGATCGACAATCCCTAACTGCTGGAATTCATCTTTTGATTTTGAAAAAGACAGTTTGCTCTCAAGATTTTTATAGGTGTAAGCAAATTCTACTCTGTCCGAAAAGGATGGTTTTAGAAAAGGATTGCCTTCTACATAAAGATAGGGACTGTTGTAAATTCTGAACGGATTCAGTTGCTCGTAGTTGGGTCTGTTGATTCGTCTACTGTAATTTAATGATAATGAATGATGCTCTTTTGGTTTATAACTCAGATAAGCGGTTGGAAAAAGTTGAATATAATCATTCAGATTTGTCTGGTTATAATTCTCCGAAAAGCCTTTAGTTTGTGTAGCTTCCATTCGCAATCCAAGTTGTGTTGACCATTTTGGATTAATTTCTTTGTTCCCCGAAAAATAAAGTGCTTCGTTGTTTTCGGTGTATTTGAATTTATTGGTTTGCATGGGATCCAAAATTGGATTTCCTGAAGTGTTGTCAAAGAAAGCAACGCTATTGTCTGTTTTCGATTGAGATAGTTTTCCTCCAAAACTGAATGCAGCCCATTTTCTAGGCATTTCAAAATCTATTTTACCAGAGTAATTGGAAATATAATTTTCATTTGAACTGATAGCAGCAAAATAGGTATTTGGAGTAATGGTAAAATCATTGTTAAGGTGATTTCCATAATAATTTCTACTATCTGTTGCCCTGTACTTGAACATGTCTAAGTCCATCGATATTTTTGTGCCAATGGTATCCAAACTATATATTGTATGCCAATTTATAGAGTTTAAATTGGGTTTGGAAACCGATTGACCATCAGATTTGATATATGAATTAACCCCTTGTGTGTTGTTGTCAAACAATGTCGTCAAGGAATTGTCACCCATTTTCATTTTAGAATAACTGCCTAAATATTGAATACCTGATGTTAATTTTGGTGTTATTTGATAATCGATACCAGTTCTAATACTCAGATAATTATCTTTTATTTTTCTGGGATTATTTACTTCCCAGATTTCGTTTGGATAATATGTTTTGTTGTTATCTGTATTCACTGTTCGTGAACTTCCTCCGTTCGCTGAGGCCTGAATAGATAAGTTATTTTTATTATAGTTAAAAGAACCAAGTGAACTTTCGCTGGCATAAGCTCTTTGAGTATAGGACGTTCCAATAGTTCCATTCCAGCTGTCTTTCTTTACCTTTTTTAATTTGATATTTATTAAACCGGTATTTCCGGCGGCATCATATTTTGCTGGTGGTGTAGTTATGACTTCGATTTTTGTGATATTTTCTGATGGAATGGTTTTTAAGAAATTTATCAAATCATCTCCTGAAAGTTGCATCAATCGATCATCAATCATAACGGCCATGCTACTTTTTCCAATCATAACAATTTGGTCGTTTTGTACGCGCAATCCAGGGGTAACTTTCAAAGCATCTAATGCGTCACCGCCAGAGGCTGAAATAGAATTTTCTACATTAAAAACTACTCGGTCTATTTTTCTTTCGATAAGTTCTTTTTTTGAAGCAATCATCACTTCGCCGAGTTGGTGTGTAGTTTCCGTTATTTTAATAACTCCTAGATTTAAATCTTGAAAAGCATTAATTCTTTGCTGATAAGTAATTGTTCCCATTTCTCTTATCATTAAAGTATAGTCTCCTTTTTCTACTGATAAAGAAAACAAGCCATTTGCATCTGTCAATTCACTTATTACGGCAATAGAATCTTTATTCAAAAGAAGGACCTCTCTGAGTTCTAGGTTTTTCTCCTGTTGATTGATAATTTTGCCGGTTATTTTTATTTGGGAAAACAATGTAATAGGTATAAATAGTATTAGAATTGTTAAAAGAAAACTCTTATTCATGCATTAATATTATTACTCTAATTTTGAGTTGTTAATCCTATATTTGCTATATTCAACAATCTTAAAAGCCTAAAAAGTAAGAATAGCATTACAAATATAATATAAGAAATAGATTACAAAATAGACAATATCAACCTTTAACATAAAAGAAGGTTTTCAAGTAGAAACTGTTAAAATTTTAAAAAAAAGGTTGAGAGGATTCCTGTGAATTCTTTTTAAAAATATAATAGTAATGTTTTGATAATCAATAAATAAAAGATGATTCGGCCAGTCATAATTGGTCGGTTTGATAAAAAAGGTATCCTGCCAAAAAGCAATTGCTTTTACTTGCCAAGATGATGATATTTTGGTAAAAGATTGAAAAAAGAAGTATTCTTGCTTACTTTTTACTTGCCATATACACGCCAATTAAAATAATAAAAGCGCCTAAAAATTGCAGGGAATTTAAAACTTCACCATCCAATAATCCCCAACTCATCGCAACCAAAGGGATAAAATAAGTAACAGAAGAAGCAAACAAAGGAGAAGTAATTTGAATCAGTCTGTAATAAATCAGGTTGGCAATTCCGGTTCCAACAGTTCCCAAAATCACAATAAATAAGGTCGAATGTACCACTTCAGGTTGGGTGGCTATTTCCATAAAACCGGTACGCAATAAAATAATAACAGCAGGAATTAAAAGAATCACAAAATTTCCAGTCGTAATGCTCAATGCAGGAACATCGTACAGATATCGCTTCACTAAATTTACATTAATCGCATAACAAATCGTTGCTATTACCACTAACAAAGCATAAACATAATTGGTTTCTCCATGAGCATGAGTTCCATTAACAACCAAAAGTATACAGCCACTCAAACCCAATACCACTCCAATAATCTGGTTTCTGACAAAGGTCAATCCAAAAGCAAGAGCGCCTAACGATAAAGTGTATAATGGTGTCAAAGAATTTAAAATTCCACTCACCGAACTGCTAATCCCTGTTTGAGCATAAGCAAACAAATAAATGGGTAAAAACATTCCTGAAAATGAGGTCAGTACAATGTATTTCCATTTTTGTAAAGGGATATTCAAAATGCTTTTATAACCAATGATCAACAAAAAAACGGCTGCAAAGAGAATTCGCAAAGAACCTAATTGGTAAGGATTTAACGCCACGAGTCCACGTTTCATCAATATAAAAGAACTCCCCCAAATCAGTGAAAGCAGGATAAATAAAGACCATTTGTTGTTTTTGGTGAGCATAAGACGAATTTTGAATTCCCAAAATTCTGTTATTTTTGTGAATATCAACTCTTTTTTTGTATATTTTTGTTCGCAATAATTTGAACCACTAAATATTTAAATATGAAAAGTATAAAACTAACACTTGCACTTCTTCTTACTGCTGGAACGTTATTCGTAAGCTGTAAAAAAGAAACTACTGAAGCTACTGCTGAACAAACAGCTGTCGCTAAAAAGCCAATTGCTAATGCCGAAACTACAAGTTTCACTGTGGAAGGAATGACTTGTGCTGTTGGTTGTGCTAAAACAATCGAAACAAAATTATCAGGTCTAGACGGTGTTCAAAAAGCAACGGTTGATTTCGATAAAAAAACAGCTACTATCGAGTATGATGCATCGGTACAAACTCCTGAAAAATTAGCGACATTTGTGGAAGCAGTTGCTGATGGTAAAACGTATAAAGTTTCTAATGTAAAATCATCTGCTGATAAAGCCATGTTTTTTCAGGAAAAACCGGCCAAAGCAACTAAGAAGGCTGCTGATCAAGCATCAACTACTGTAGCGCCTACAACTAAAAAAGAAGAGAAAAAAGCTGGATGTTGTGCTGGTAAAAAAGCATGCCGTGATGAAAAGAAAGAAGCTGGAGTACTATAATATTCTCAAGTAATACAATAAAAAAAGGTTCGCAATTGCGAACCTATTTTTATTTTTATTTTTTCCATTTTAATGATTCCATGAGCATTCGCAAATCATTTTTGACGTATTCTGAGGCCGGTAAAACCGAGTCGAAATTAGGTTTTGCATAAAAATACACTGAACCTACTAAAAAGTGTTTCGTGCTATCGGTTAAGTAAAATTGCGATTGAGAAGCGGCATTTCCACCCACTTCATAAAACATTCCGTAGGCTTTTCTTTCTTTGTTTACATAAGGTTGTTCCGTAATCCCATCGGCTTTAATTACGTGTTCGTAAGTTAGCTTTTGAGCATCACGCAACAATAAATCCAAGTTTTTATTGACTGGTTTGTAATTCAGATACACAGTAGCTTTCAGTCTTGGATACACAATCGTAAAATCACAATCGCCTTTGTCAACTACATTTCCCGCTGTGTTGTACTCGAAAGTATACCCGCAGGTTTTGTCGTATTCTACGTATTTTGGTTCAGGATAATTTAAGCTTAGATAACCCTTCGGTTTAGGTAAAACATCGTCTTTGCAACCCACAACACAAATTGAAATTGCTACAAATAAGAATAAAGAATAATATTTTTTTGACATTGTGAAAAATTAAAAAGGCAAATCATTTTCGATTGCGTTGTCAAAATTACTGTTTTTTGGGGCTTCTGGTTGCGATTTTAAGTTTTCAGAATCTTTTTTAGTGTTCAAAAAGGTAAATTCAGTCGCCTGAATCTCAGTAGTATATTTTGTAGTGCCGTCTTCTGCTTGCCATTGGCGCGATTTTATTCTGCCTTCCACATATATTTTATCCCCTTTAGATAAATATTTTTCGCAAATTTCGGCTGCTTTATTTCTCACAACCACATTGTGCCATTCGGTTGAAGTGATTTTTTCGTTGGTCGACTTGTTAATATACACTTCATTAGTGGCCAAAGGAAATCTTCCAATGCAATTTCCACCTTCGAAATAATGCATTTTTATTTCTTCACCAAGGTGGCCAATAAGGATTACTTTGTTTAACGTTCCGTTCATCGTAGTTTTAGTTTGAGTATATCAAAGATAAACCATTTTATTTAAAACTTATTATTCTCTATAAAATTGTGTAATACGATGGGAAAAGGAAATTTATTTAGGCTTTCAAAATCCAAACCGTTTTCAAAAATTGTATTTTGATTGATTTTCCAAAATTTGATATGCAAATGCTGGTGTGTTAATTTGTGGATGATTGTATCAGATTCCATTATAGTAACAGCCGAAATTCCATCCAAGTGATTCGTGATGTATTCTAAAACAACTTCGTCTGAAGCTGCATTTTCAGTTTCTACCAAAGGAAATTCGTATAAATTATGCCAGATTCCTTTTGCGGTACGTTGGTTAATGCGTGTTTTATTTTCTTTATCCAATACAAAGAGGTAGTTCAAAAAGCGGTTTTTGACTTTCAGTTTCTTGATTTTTACAGGTAATTCGCTTACTTTTTTGAATGAAAGTGCAGCGCAGCTTTTGCTTAAAACACATTCGTTGCAATTAGGACTTTTGGGAACACATTGCAAAGCGCCAAATTCCATGATAGCCTGATTGAACAGCGCAGGGTCTTTTTTTAGCATCACTTCTTGGGCTAAAAGCGTAAATTCGGGCTTGGCTTTCGAAGAAGTAATGTCAGTATCAACATTAAAATATCTCGAAAGTACACGATACACATTTCCATCTACGACAGGAACAATTTCATTATAAGAGAAAGAAGCGATTGCAGCGGCGGTGTATTCTCCTACACCTTTCAATTTTAACAAATTTTTATAATCGGTCGGAAAAACTCCGTTTAAGTCATTGGCAATGTATTTTGCAGTGGCATGTAAGTTTCGCGCACGGGAATAATACCCCAAACCTTGCCAAAGTTTAAGAACTTGTTCCTCAGAGGCATTTGCCAAATCGAAAACCGTTGGGAAAGCCTCTGTAAACGATATATAATAAGGCAATCCTTGGGCAACTCGGGTTTGTTGCAACATGATTTCTGACAGCCAAATATGATAAGGACTGGTCGTTTTTCGCCAAGGTAAATCGCGTTTATTTTCTAAATACCACGTTGTTAATATTTTACTAAAATTCA
>JBDTNG010000173.1:0-3567 GCA_039933895.1 Flavobacterium sp.
AGCTTGTGCATTACCCAAAATTTTAATAAATCCTTTCGCATCGTCTGATGTCCAAGCGTTGTTCATTTCACCATATTGTCCAAATTCCGTATTCATCAAATCGTGAGGAGAAGTGATTCCTTCCAATAAAAAATGATAAGGCTTCAAACAAACAATAACTGTTCCGGTTACTGTTGATTGAGTATCGGTCATAAAAATTTCGATGTTTCTCATAATCGGATCCAAAAATTGACCTTCATGAAACAACATACCATACCAATTACCCAATTGCTCTTTCCAGTATTGTTGCCATTTGCCCAGTACATGTTTCTCTAACAGATGATGCGCTTTGATAATAATAAGTGGGGCGGCAGCTTCAAAACCAACTCTTCCTTTAATACCAATAATAGTGTCACCCACATGAATATCTCTTCCGATGGCATAAGCATTGGCTAATTTTTCCAGCTTAACAATGTTATTTGTTGGTTTATCAAATTTATTGTTGATACCAATGAGTTCTCCTTTTTCGAAATGAAGAACCACTTTTTTATCATCTTGTTTCAACAATGGAGATGGATAAGCATATTCAGGCAACGTAAGATGTGAGGTCAAGGTTTCTTTTCCGCCCACACTCGTTCCCCAAATTCCTTTATTGATGGAATATTGTGCTTTTTCCCAAGAATAATGAACACCATTTTGTTGCAAATAATCTACTTCTTCCTGTCTGGAGAGTTTCAAATCTCTGATAGGCGTTATGATTTCTATTTCAGGAGCGATGGTTTGGAAAATCAAATCGAAACGAATCTGGTCATTTCCAGCACCAGTACTTCCATGAGCAATAGCATCGGCATCATTATTTTTAGCATATTTGATGACTTCAATAGCTTGAAAAACTCTTTCGGCACTAACAGAAAGCGGATAAGTATTGTTTTTTAATACATTTCCGAAAATCAAATACTTGATGGCTTTCTCATAGTATTTTTCAATGATGTCTAAATTCGTGTGTTGCGTGCTTCCCAATTCGTAAGCTCTGGTTTCAATAGTAGAAAGTTCTTCTGCATCAAAACCACCAGTATTAATGAGTACAGTATGTACTTCGTAATTTTTTTCGTTAATTAAATATTTAAGACAGTAGGAAGTATCTAATCCGCCACTGTAGGCTAAAACGACTTTTTTCTTCGTTGTTTTACTATTGTTTCCTGGGACTTCGTTAATTTTCGATTTCATAGGTTGTATTATTTAAGTTGTGTTGTTTTTACTAATTTCCGTACTATCAGATTTTTTCAAGAAAAGCGCTTCTTTTATGCTTTTTAATCTTGTCAAAATCATTTTGTTGAACGGATGTTTTTCGATTTCTTTTTTAGGTTCTTTTGGATCATAAAGCATTCCTGTGCACAAGCACATTTTGAAATCTTTACTTTTTAAAATTTCAAAATTGGCACACGTTTTACAACCAGCCCAAAAGCTTGGATCATCTGTCAGTTCTGAAAAAGGCACTGGACGATAACCTAAATCAGTGTTGATTTTCATTACAGCCAAACCAGTCGTAATTCCAAAAATTTTGGCCTCTGGATATTTCTTCTGAGAGTATTCAAAAACAACAGTTTTAATCTTTTTGGCTAAACCTAAATGTCTGTAATTGGGATGCACTATCAATCCTGAATGCACCACAAATTTTCCATGCTGCCAACTTTCGATATAGCAGAATCCTGCAAAATTTCCATTATCAAGAGCAATAACAGCTTCTTGCTGATCAATTTTTTTATGAATATATTCTGGAGTTCTTTTAGCAATTCCAGTTCCTCTGATTAAAGCTGATGATTGTATAGTATCGCAAATCTCTTGCGCATATGTATAATGCTCTTTTTGAGCAATAACAATAGTTACGTCCATTTTGAAAAAAAATTAAATAAAAAAGAAATGATTGTTGAGGTGCAGAAGAAGAATCTAATGCATAACGAAAGTTACATCCGGAACTCGAAAGAACCAGTCAAAACGGGGGGAGTAGTTATAGCAGTAAAACTATAAAAAGGCAATAATAATCCTAAAACTTGAGTTGAAATTTTCACTGTATGAAAAATGAGAAATGAATAACAAATACGAAAAAACTGGGTACTAAGATAGTGACCGCACCATCCGTGAGATTAGGGGGACGTTTTTCGATGATGTAAAAGTTGTATGTAACTTTATTGTTTTCATTGCCTCAAATGTAGAATAATTTTCAATGCAAAAAAGAAAAATAAAAGAAAAATGTAATTTCCTGTGTGATTTAAGGACTTAAAATGAGAAAACCCGAAGTTTTTAACGCTTCAGGCTTTATTGATATTTTAAAATTATATGTTATTTCTTAATTATCTTCTAATTCTATTTTGTGAAATGATGCCTTTTAATTTTGCTTTCAAATCTTGTCCAGAGTCATAAACCATTTGGTCGTTACTTGGAAAAGGAACAGCTCTTCTGTCAAAATATGGTAAATATTCATTATCGCAGGCATTTCGGTCTCCGTTATAATTGGAATAAACATTTTCAAAAACAAACTCGCTAGACAATGGAAACGTCTGAATTAATTGGTTTGTTTTAAAATCGATATAATCAACTTTTGCAGTTACCTGACAAGATTTAAATTGTCTTGATTCAAAAATATTAATTCGAATGGTTTTAAAATTGTCAATTTTTATTGGATGACCCAAACTGTCTTTTACGACATTTCCGTGTGCATCAAGAAGTGTTTTTACACCATCTTTAACTTGTTTTTCCTTGATGAATTCTTTCTCCTTAATTTGTTCAGGCGAAATATTAATCTGACGGAAATTAACAATCAATCCGTAATCATAATTAATCCCTTTTTGACGATTGCTATGATAAACCGTCCATTTATCATTTAATCCAAAAGTGCTAAAATCCAATAAATCACTTTGCAATCTTACAGGAATCATTATATTGGTTTCATTTTTGGTAAAAACACTCACAAAATCAGTGCCTTTGCTTTTTGCTTCGACCATCAATTGACTGACATCTTTATATCCAGGATTAATATTCTCCAAATAAGCCAAATCATCAAAAGCCCTTCTAAAAGTCATTTTATCATTGGTTTTCAGTAATAATTTAGAATTGTCGTAAAGGAATTTTGACAAGGCATTTTTGCTGCTTATAATTTGATCTGAGTAACTGTCAAAAGGGAAAATTGCGTTTCTGCCTTCTTTGATTAACGGTAGAGGTAATAACGGTCGGATGCGCTCCTGACGGTTGTTTAATTGTAAATATGTATTGTAAATTTTCTCCAGATTTGCCGGATTAGCGTCTTTTGCAAGCATGTCTATGTCGCGTAAATCGCGTTCTTTGGCTTTGGCAAAAGCTTCTTCCATCAAGTATACATAGTCTTGTTTTCCTTTGCTGGTTTTATTTGTTTTTAAGGCTTCAACGGCACGATTTATAGCACCATCATAATCACCATCGCTTAACATTGCCTGTGTTTTTTTTACGCCACAAGAGGAAATAATAATAAAAAGCGATAGTAATAAAGTAATTTTCTTCATGGAATTGAATTTTGACAAATATAATTTTTTAAGCTGAATTTATTTGAGTTTT
>JBDTNG010000174.1:0-39244 GCA_039933895.1 Flavobacterium sp.
TTTAAAGTAGGAATTTCAACAGGTATAGGTTCTCTTGACGGAGTGGCTTTGAATGTATAAAACTCACCGACTTTGACATTATTTACCAACTTTCCTTCCTCATCAAATGGTCCTTCTAGCTTGATAATTTTGATACCTACTGCTTCCTTTCGGGCTGTATTGTCAACATGGCTTACACCACTTCCTTTACCATTTTGCGTAAAAGTTCCTCCCGAAGTATTCGAAATCTTTTTAGCATCATAACGCACCTGACCGTTGGCGTTTCCTTTGATGTTTTTGGCGATAATTGTTATTTTTCCTGTCTCACTCATACTTAGTGATTCTTTATATTTTCAATAAATTCAGTATCATTAAAATCTTAATTTTAACACTAGACTATTTTCTAAAAACAATTTTAGCATCACTAGTATGATTCTCCACCACAGATCCATTTATCTTAAAAGAATTAACCAAACATTCTTTTTTTTCTCTCATACCAATCATTACAGTTTCTGTTAAAATTTCAATATTGGATATGTCATATTTTAAAGAGTCAAATAAAATAAGTCTATAGTTATCTTTTGACAAAAGGGGTTTGTTTAAAATAATTTCCATACTGCCAAAATAATCAGCAACAGCTTTTTTATCATTAAAAACGGTTACTTTATCAATTTCAAATGAATCAATTTTTTTGGTATATGAAGTATCGTATGCATACAATTTAATATCACTATTTTTCATGTTATCTGTTCCCCAATTTGATATAATAATTTTATTTTCTAATTCTGCATTTTTGCAATCTTTCCTTTCCTTCTTACAGCATATGAAAAGGGTTAAGAAGATTATTATAGACAAAATGTTTTTCATATTATTTAAGTTTTAAATAACCATAGTAATTGCTCCTAAATTGATTTTTTGTCAATTTTATTTTAGGCATTTTTTTACTTTTTTTGGAATCTATAGTATCATTTCTTAAAGAACCCCAAGTAAAAACATTAAATTCAATATCAGTAACTTCATCGTAATCAGTCTCAATGATTTTTTTTGCATTAAGCATTTTTAATCCTCCTTCATATACTACCCAATGATACTCACTAAAGTCATCAAGAGAATAATTAGCTTCAGCTTGGTAAGCTACCATACTACCATCAATAAGAAGGCATATTTCATAACCATTTTTGAAATCAGCATTAATATCTTTTTCAAGAATTCTTAGTTTTTCATCTGAACCGAAGAAATCCCTTAGATAAGATTTATTCACTTTGTAATAATCCATTTTCACATCAGTGTATCCCAAAAGAGTTTTACTGAGTGGCTTCATCAACGTTGGCCAATTTATAGCCTCTGCATCCTGCCCTTTCTTACCTTTATATAGAAGTTTTCCAAAAAAAGAACTTTCTTTACTTCTGACACAAGCTAAAGTTAACCAATCGACCTCTGGCAATTTTGGATAATCTTTGTCTTTATAAGGATTCGCAGAATACATAATCTGAGCATTTTCATGTGGCATTATGATATAATCATTGTACTTATATTCACCAGTTCTTAAAAGCTCTTTTGTCAATTTAATGTACCCTTTTCCGTCTTTTTTTGCCAGTAGATAAAACAAACTCGCCATACCGCATAAAGAAGTATTTCCTTGATCTATCCTCCAGGGCTCTTTCCCTCTCTCTTCAGCCTGTTCCTGTACCAGCATTCTGTCAAACCATCTGAATCTGTTGTGCATCCAAATTTTCAATTGACCTTCCGCTTCAGAATCATTTATATATGCCTTAATATACACAAAACGGCCACACATATCTTTTTCATTGACGAACAGTTTCAATACATCTCCTCTTGCCTTAAGATTTATTTCCTGCCATTTATTTTTTGACAAACTGTGGTATTTTAACATCCACTTTATTTCTGATTTATTTTGAGGCTCTTTCTCTGTGTATGATTTTACTCTGAATTCATAAGTTTTGCCAAAAATCATCCCTTTTTGAATACCACCTGACTTATCATTTGCAGATCCGTCTTCTAAAGTTGTAATTAATTCAATTTTTTTTACTTTAGTTATCGCTTGCGCAACTTTTACAGGAGACTTTCTTTCTTCAGCTTTTCCATATGCTACCCCTTTATCTTTACCATTTTGCGTAAAAGTTCCTCCCGAAGTATTTGAAATCTTTTTAGCATCATAACGCACCTGACCTTTTGCGTTTCCTTTGATGTTATTGGCGATAATTGTTATTTTCCCTGCCTCACTCATACTTAGTGATTCTTTACATTCTCGGCAGATTGATTATGTATTTGAGTTTCACTGTTTAAAGTATAATCTGAAACTGCTTGCACTTCAATAGTATTAGAGGCACTTTTATGGATATCTTTTGCATCGTATGAATAATTCTCAGAAGCAATTTTTGAGATATTTTTAGCCAATAACATGAAATCATTGGATGCCATCTGGTTGATATTTAAACCTGCTGTATCAATCATATCTTTTCCTGCGCTTGACGCAATATTAATACCCGCAGACTGGTTAATATTTTCACCAGCTGAGAACGTAATATTTTTTCCGGCTATCATCGTAATATTGTTTGGTGCATTTACATTGATATTTCCTTGTCCATCCATCAACCAAGTGTTGCCGCTTGGATCTTCGATGAAAATACTACCTTGAGCGTCATTAAAAATCATTTTGGTTCCTGAACGGGTATGAATCACTTTTTGGTCATTCCCTGATGTATTATAGCCCGAAATCTCTTGTCCATTGTATTGTGTACCTAGTACAAAAGGCTTTTCCGGATTACCTCCTTCAAAAGAGATAAATACCTCTTCTCCTACTTCAGGAATAAAATAAAATCCTTTTCCTGAACCTGCATGAGGGGTCACCAATCGAGTCCAGTCACTTTCATGATTCCAAAAGAATTTCACTTTAATGCGTCCCATACCAGATGGATCGTTATTATCGGTTACTACTGCTCCTTGGGTTTCTGCTTTGGGATACGCTAATGGATTAGTATATGGTGGCACTTTAACATCTCTAGGAATTGCTTCAAACTGACATTCATAATGTCCAAATCCTTTTGAGTAATGCTCGACACGAGTAGCAATAAATTCGCCCTCAATATTGTCTTTTGTTATAGAGAGCGTACCTCCTATTTGTAACGGAATTTTACTTAATCCAGAATAGGTCAGCACATTAGCTTCTTTGGCTTGCTGTGAAAGTTCTTGTATTCTTTTAATATCTTTAGGGTCATGGGCATTACTCACAAAGGAATGATTAACATTTCCTCTGTCGAAAACACTTCCTGATGCCTGTTGTGCATTTTGAGCAATATAACTTTGTGTATTATTTTGAGGCTCCAGATTTTGAGCTTCAGTTTCAGAAGCCATAGCATAATCATAGCCTTTATACGAAACTTTTTGGGATCTCAATCGGCTGGTTACTTTAAAATGATGAAGATTAACGCCATTCTGTAGAGAAGCTTTAGAAGTTTTAAGTTCTCCAAATTTTAAATAATCGCCATCATAGAACATCCATTCTCCGTATTGGATGGCCAATCGTTTAAGAAATTGGAAATCTGTTTCGTTATACTGCACAATGTATGGAAGAAGACCTTGAAAATTAGGATTGATCTCAATTCCTGTAAGAACACCTTTTACGATATTCTGATCTACTTTATGCACGATCTCATTTAGATTATGAGCTAAATGAGTTTCACTCTGTTGGATTTCGTCCAATAGTATTGTTGGGCTTTCACCCACTATTTGGAAACCTTTAGAAGCACCATCATTATCCAGAAGTTCAATTTCTGAAATGATGCCTTTAAAATATACATTTTCCCCTCGGGCAGTGTCTTTAAAAGTAATGATTACTTTTGCACCCATATATTTTTTAATAAAATCAGCTTGACTTTTAAAATTCATTACTACATCACCAATTCTCCAAGTAAAACTGAAAGAATGGTGATCTAGAAGTTGCTGATTGATCATTAAATTATAATATACAACTGGTTCAGTATAGCTTCCTATTTGGATGCTCACTTTGTCAACCATTGCATCAGTAACCTTTTTAATAAGACTATTAACTGCACTCATGGGTTATATTTTAATATATTATATGTAAGCCACATATGGCCTAATTACTTTCTAATTGAATACGACAATCTCTATAAATTTTTATAAAATGTCTATGGGATTATAAATCCAACGACCATGGTTTACCTAATACAGCTCCTCCAAAATCAATATCCTTAGCCGAAAGGAGTAACTCTATCTGCATCGGAATTTCATTATTTGATCGGAAACTTTCATGAAAATTGATACAGAAAGCCTTTTCAAATTTTAACTCTTTCATTTTTGACATCGCATCTCTTCTGTAAAAAGTGATTTTACCATTTTTAGTTTGAGTGCTGCTGATCATCCATTTCATAAAATCAACACTTTTGGTTGATTCCAAAACAAGTCTGATATTACCACCTTGAGCAATTGTTTGAGGTTTACCATTATGATCTACCTCTTGGGTGATATGCAAATCAAACTCTATGACATTATAGGTTTCCCCATCTAATTCTAATTTTGCTAAAAAAGACATGTTATTTTTCTTTAAGGTGAAAATTATTTTAATTAAAAATGGTCGAAACAATGGGATAGAAACTTCAATCCCTATCCCATATGATCGACATCACAAATAAAAAATCAGTGATTTATATTCGATGGATTATACCCACTCGTTTTCGTAAACTCCTGTTCCCATTTCGATTTTTCTAGCCGAAATTGTAAAAGTTTCTGTTAATGGGCTATCACCTGTTGAATCAAAATTTTCTTTGTGTCTTACCAAATAACCCTCACTGAATTTCAATTCTTTTAAGGTAGCATCGCTATCTCTTTTAAAGAATTTTACACTTCCATCTTTACGCTCAAAACTGTTAGTCATCCATTCGAATAACTCAGTAGAACCTGTACCTTCGATAGTTACATCGATTTTACCACCTCTTGTTACTGTAGATGGACGTCCCGTTGCGTCAGTTTCCTGAAACAATCCGTAATTTACGTTCAATACATTGAACTCTTTCCCACCAACACTTAGTCTTGCTTTAAATGACATAATAAAAAATATTTAAAAATTAATAAATAAAAAATACAATATAGTAGCCAAGCATCATGATGCTTAGAATATGTAATGATTTACACGTTGTGCAAATCATAAAAAATAAATTATGTGGATGGATATATTTTACACTGTTTAGGAAAAAACAGCTTCTTTAAACTTGAAGTAATAATAAATGTTTTTCATTATGCTCTTGAATTTAAGGTTAAATATATAATATACCAATCAGATAATAAATACACCACAAGTGTAAGAATTTTATTTCAAATAAAAAAAGATTTTGTAAATTTTTTCTTTCTTTTTAACATTAATTTTAAAATCCTCTTTATAAATAAAAATGCCTAAGAATTAATACTTCCTCAGGCACTTGATATCATCATTAATTTGAGTGGCAGTCTTTTTATCAACTCTAAATTCATAATCTTTTTGATATGTATGAATCATGAAGCCCTTGATAAAACTTTTTGAAATATATTTGATATCTGATCCTGCTAATTCAACTACGATATACCCTTCACAGTTTACCTGATATTTATTAATTAAATCATATCTATCGTCATTTACGAATGACAATTCCACTACATCGTCCTTTTTGACACATGCATTAAAAGAAAACAGTTTTATATAGATGAAAACTTTAGACCCTTTTCTTTTTCCAAGCTGAAAAGAAATGTAATCCTGATCAGCATTATACACTTTAAAATAATACGGCTCGGTATGTGCATAGGGGTTTTTATCCAGAAAATTCTCTTTACTTCTAGTTACTTTTACCCTATTTTTATACTTAATTCGCAAAGAATCTTTGGCAGACATTTGAGCATTTGCGAATACATTAAAAATTAAGAATACACTTAATGTGAGCACTATTTTTTTGAGCATAACATAAAATTTTAAAAGAGAAGGGGTTTTAAAGCCCCTTCTCTAAATAGGTAAGATATTATTTTTGTTCGTATTCAGTATCCCACTCAGTACCATCATCTCCTTTTTGACCTTCCATTTTTATCATGAAATTTTTAGCCGGGAAATAAGGTTTCATATGAATATCTAAATAAATTCTATCTTTTTGAATCGGATCTTGCTCAAATCTTCTTATTTCAAAATTTTCAATCAATTTATCTGGACCAGTGATACCATCTAAAAATTGAACAATTTGTCCCATGATTTCTTTACGGGTTTTTGCTGTAAAATTCTCAAAGGCTCTTCTGTTAAGGAAATCCATTAAAACTTTTGTAACATAATCAAACACACGTACAACTGAATATGTTTGCAAACCTAAATTATCACCGTTAAATAAAGTTTTTCCTGAAAAAGCCATCACTTTACCGTACTCATTAACCATAGGAATCAATCCCATGTTTTCCAAGTTAGCAATCTCACTTTTTTTCAAGTCAAAACGCACGCCGTCCACTTCATTAATTCCACCGAATTTTTTTCCAGCGGTAACTTGTGACATCAATGTTTTGTAAATTTTCCCAGCCAAAGCAGCAGATGGCGGTACAAATAAATCTTCTGACTCACCTACGACATCAAATCTACCTCTTCCAACTAGCCAGTTACAAGTCATTAAAACATTAGAACGATAAATATCACCTCCCGTTAAATAAGCAGCGTCAAACATTTCCATTACATCATCCGGTTCATCAAGATGTGCAAAATCCGTTACTAACATTACTTTGTTTTCATGTGCAATTTTTGCCCATTTCTCAACTACTTTATTACTTCCCAAATAACCAGGAATAACTAATAATCCGTAATTACTTTTCAAATCCAAACGATCATAACTATCAACTAACTCGTTGTGAATAGAATCAATAAAACGAGTATTGTCTAAATCTTGCAATTGCTCTAATTCAGCATTGATAATCGTTACGTTTCTTACCTTATCTGTTTCGGTATTTTTATAAAACAAACCGATTGTTCGGTAAGCTTGCTCTAATTCTTTTGTTTCGTGAATAGCAATAGCCAAGTTTTTAAGTAAGGTTTCTTCAGCAACTTTACTTTTATCTTCACTTTGAGCCACCATATCTGTAAGTGATTCGTTTTCTTTTAAAACGGCCGCCCACATTTGCAGTGTCTTTTTTAATGTTTCTCTTTCTCCTTCTTTATTAGACTCGCTCATAAAAATTTGACGGCGTGCTTTTCTATCAGGATTCATATTTTGAGCACCTTCAATTGAAGTTTCTAACAAATCAAATCCTCCATATTTTGCAAGTTTTTCAGCACTTTGCTTTACTCCGCCTTCTCTTTTTTTGGGATCTAAAACTGCTGATTCAGCATTTTGAGATTGTAATTGTTCTTTAGACATAAATTGTATTTTTTGCTGTTTTTTGACTTTTATTTTTGATTTAATTCTGAAATTAACTCTTCGATTGTTTCCAATAAAGCTTTTTTGGCATCTGGATTATCTAAAGCACTTTTTAGAATTTTGTTTGTTTTCAACTGTCTGATGATTTTTTGATACTGATCATTTTCAGTTTCTAAATTGGCTAAAAATTTACTTTGAGCCGTAATTCCTTTTACACCAAAATCACCCAAATTGTTAAATTTTAATTCTTCATTTTTAGTAGCACCTTCTGCATCTTCAAAAGAAACTTTTGTAGTTGGTTTGTAATGCGAAAAAACTTCTTCAACATTGGTTAAACCTTCAACCAGTTCAGGTCTCACTGGTGAATCACCTGTTAATTTTTGAGCAATTAATGTTCTGTTTTGAGGGATTTCTAAGATGGCTTCGCTTGCATCTAATTTTACCTCGTTTCCACCGATTCCGTAATTTGATAACATAAGATTTGATTAATTTAATTAATAATTTTAGTTTGCTTTGTTGATTTGACGACAAACTTCTAGATCTCGTTTTACTATTTCTAATTCGCTTTTATAAGTTTCAATTTGTTGTAACAGTTTGTCCATTTCCTCCTTACTTTCCCCCATCATTTGAATGCTTTTTTTAGCATCAATCAACTGTCTGTTGGTCAAAATAATGTTATCATACATATTGTCTCGCAACAAACTATCTTTGGTCGGAATAGATTGTTGCATACTTATAATAGTTGAGATGGCTTTCTGTTGATTGTAATAAAAATCTTGTCCAGGTGCATTTAAGGAATCGATTGATGATTTTAACTCTTCCATATTTTTGGCAAAATCTTCTTGGAATAAAAATTCTCTACTCATTACTTCATTGTCTTTTTTTAATTCACTATTTTCTTTCCAAGGCAAATAATAATCAAAAAAAATGGCGCCAATAATAACCATCATTGTTATCCCGAATACACATATAAAAGCTAAAAATGATTTTGCTCTTTCTTTTTTATTTAATACTTCCATGCTATTTTTAATCCTCTAAAAATGATTTATTTCTTTTTGATGTATCGATTGCTAAATTTTCAAGTTCCAATCTTTCTTTGACAAAAATTCCATTGTCTTTACGTTTACCGATATAATCCAAGTGATTAAGTGTTGAAAATAATTCATCCATCACCTTAATAAAATGAAGTGTTTTTTTAGCAGTTTTGTCTATTTGCGTATGATCATAACCTACGTTTACCAAATCAGTAAAGACCAATTCAAATTCCCCTTGACTGATACCACACCATTCAGCTATATAATTCAACAGTTCCTCTTTACCAGCTCCTGATTTAGAATCTATATAATTTTTCATCATTCTGGCCAAAGAAATAACTTTGTCAAACATGTACGCTGGTGGTTGATTGACAGTAAACCATCTAAAAGAATTGATATTATTTCCTAAATAAGTGGTGATTTTTTCAGATAATGCAAGAATCATAATTGCCAATTCATTAGTCTGATTCTTTCTGTTGATCTTTTGTGAAATTTGTACTGCCAGCAATTCTAATTGACCAAAAAACCTGTCTATTTTGGTATGTAAATCAATTAATTTTTGATGACTTTGAACAGACGTGCAAGGCGGTATATAATCCGTCATTAAAAAACTCTCATTCCTGTTGATAACAATTTTACCCAATGTTAAATGATAACCTCCATGACCAGTTTGAAAACCTTTTTCTGGTACGAGATTAAGGTTAAACGTTGGAATTACATTAGGATATCTTGGCGGGTTTTCTTCTGGATCAGGGCTACCAAAAGGTTTTTTTACAAATAAATTTACGGTTACATTTACTAATAAAACCATATCTTGATCATAGTCTAATTCATAAACAGCTTCAGGATAAGGCATATCCATATTTAGCATATGTGAATTATTAGAACTAATATCAATTCTACATCCGTTAGGTGTTAAGGCATGACATTCTTCCACTTTCACTCTCAATAACTTATGATTGTCGATTATTAAAGATATTTTTATAGATTCACCTGCATTCCCAAATGGAAGTAATCCGTAGTTTAAAGGGTCTAATTGAGTACCAACCGCATCTCTTACAACATCACTTAAATGATCTTGCATCGCAATAAAATGAGATTTATTGATCTTCATTCCGTCAACCCAATTTACCGGAAAATGATTTAGTTTTTCTAACATATTTCTATCTTAACTTATTATTTTATAAATTTTTTAGGCTAAAATCCCTAGCTTATTCTCTTCGCTCAGAGGTCTTGTTCTTAAACATATAACCGTACTATCTTCTTGAATACCATTCATATACATGGTAAGTTCAGGATTAATATATTTTGAAACGCCATACCAATTTGGTTTTAAATAAAAAACCCAATGTTCTGGATTTCCAAGCTCATCAATCAATTCAATAGGACTGTCTGAATTTCTTGTATTATAATCATTCACAAAATGATAAAACAATCTGCCAAAGTCCATTCGAATAGGAGATTTTGCTCTAAATTCTGTTCGAGTGCTTGAGTTTGGGTTCTTATAGAAAACAAAAGTAATCACCACCATATCCCTAAACTCATGATCTTTTGGCTCTGAAAAAGATCCGAAAGCTGGAAATGGCCAAGTTTTGTAAATTTTGGCTGGAATAGAAATAGATGTTTTAAAAGTGGCATAAATCCAAGTGGGTACCAAAAACATAATCAAACTCGAAACAATGGTAAATGAATAAACTATACCATTCATGTAAGTATACAATAGCAGAAATGGAATCGTACCAAAAACAACGATAAGTAAATTATAAATGCTTTCCAACCACACATTATTCAATTCATATTTACCCAAATACGTTCTAAAAACAACCACATGCAAGGTTCCTAAAACGAAAAGGAGTATCTGATAGAATACAAATTCATCAAACAAAGTATTGATTGCTCTTGATTGTCCTAAAAAGGAAACCAATGTAAAGACCAATATGGCTGAGAATAAATAGATATAGTATTTTGTTTTATACTCTGTTTTATAGTTTTTCACTTTATCTGTAAAAAACATAGTTAATATTGTCCCTAATAACAACAGAATAGCTATTGTTATCAGTAAACTTGGGTCGATTAATTCTTTAAAATTGGGTCTGAAAGCGGGTCTCATATTCTAGTTGATATTCCTAATATTGGTTGTTGTATAAAATTAAATTGTTCTATTTCCACTGGTAAAAGAATGCTGGTTTTGACATCTATTTCAATGGGTAAAAAATATTCGTAAAAAAGATTTAAAAATTTTCTAATACCTCCATCATGAATATAATCATGAAAATTGCTGTTTTTAAGTGGTCCGATTTTGAATTCCAGATTTAAAGAATAGTCCATGTAAGACATTCCTGAAATCATATCCAAGCCCAATCTACAATCATTAAGTGTCACATTCTGTTCGCTTTGAGATTGATCTTGATAACCCAACTCAACAATTTCAACTGCTTCGTCCAACAAATAAGTCAAACAGTAAGCAGTTTTATCAAGCTTACCTACTATTTTATGGACAAATGGCAGTAAGCGAATCAATTTGGACACTAAAATTTGCGGCAAACTTTTATCTAAATCCCAAAAATCATAGAAGAAATCAAGTGGTTTCCCTTGATTTAATTTGAATAAAAATTCTTTCTCTTCTTTTTCCCTTATAATCCCGCTCAAAAAAAATTCATTTTCAAAAGGCAAAAAAAACTGACGTGCACTTTCTTCTTCTTTCTGTTGTGAACGATATTCTTTGGTCATATCGTCAACAGATTGGTTCAACCTTTCTGTTTTTGGATAGTGAAATATTCCTTCAGGTAAAGCATCATAAATGCCATCTCTGGATATATTGATCTTTAAAAATTGAGAAGCATCATAATCATAATCGACAATTTCACAACCCAATACATCAGTTCTGTAGGGTCTTTTAAACTGACCTTCAAAATTTATTAAAAAATCAGAACCATCTTTTTTACAAGTATCCAAAAGCGCTGCTAATAGAACTTCAGCCTTTAGATCAAAAGGAATTGAGTTGATTTTATTTTTAATTTTTTCAATGTCATTCATCATCTTGCTCTATTTTTTACCGTCTGCTTCTTCTTTTATACGACCTGAAGCAAAATATCTGGTTTGAAAATAATCATCATTAAAATTAAAGACCCGCAGTCCCGATGATTTTGTTGTAGCCAGTATTCTATCATTTTTGAGATAAATAGCAACATCAGATACAGGAATATCTTTGTTGTATCTCAAAAAAATAAAATCTCCTTCTTCTAAATCAACTCTTGACAGAAAAAGCTCGATATCTTTTGACTTAAAGATACCAAGAGCGGTCTTAGGCAAGCTTTTTTTATAAGCTTTACTATATAAGGCTTGGGCAAAAGGTACCATTGCCAAACTGTCTTTAGAAAAAGACCTGTTCCCGTATGGAGTACCAATCCATTTATCTATATATTCATAAAAATCATAGCTCTTGATTTCATCAGGTCTTACACTGAGCAAAACAGCATATTTTTCTTTTACTCGTATTTGCTCGTCTGTTAAACCTTCTTCATATTGATCTGCCAATCGTAGGTCTTGACCTCCTTCTTTGATCCCTAAAGTCTTTTTAATTTTTTGCTCATCATATTTAAGTTTGAGTGGAACCTCCTCAATATATTTTGGATTTCCGCAAGCCACAAACAAGTTCAGAGCTAAAATTAATAATAAGTATTTTCTTATACACATAAAGTTACGTGGTAATTTATTTCTTACAAAAATAAAATTTTTATGCTAAAAACATGTTAAATTATAAATAATTACTTATTAAATTTAAAAAAATTATTTTTTAGCTTTAAAAAGCCTGTTGTAAGAATTTTTAGATGAAAAATTAGCTGTGTTGTTGTTTTTTTTATTAAGTTCGTGGTCAAAAAAACATGAATCGCGATTTGAAAGGTTTTCAAAAATTATTACTTTTTTTTGATCCTAGGATTTTTATGGTATTTATTTCCCTATTTGCTTTTGGAACAATTTCATTTTTTTCGAAATTTATAAATGGTGTTGATTGCGAAAATTCAACTTTTTACATCGTTGCAAAAAACAGAGTGGTTGGAGAAACGATTGAATTTTATAATGAAACACCAAATGCAAATACATGGGAATGGAATTTTGGTGATGGTTCGAAGAACCAATATGATAAAAACGCAACACATAATTTTAAAAATCCTGGAAAATACAGAGTTACTTTAAACTTAAACAACAGTTGCATCGCATATAAAGATATTGTTATTAAGGCAGTTGGTGATTTAACGAACAGAATCCGTGTTCCAGACATCCTTGCCCCAAGGGTGGTCAAAGTTGGAGAAGAAGTGCAGTTTGATTATTATTATAATGGAAATGATATTTTCTCATGGGAATGGAGCTTCGGAGAGTCATCCAGATTAGACGATACAGAAAGTAATCCAATCCATGTTTACAAGACACCCGGTGTTAAAAAAATCACGTTAATCATTAATGGAAATACGAACTGTATTACGTCAAAAACCATTTTAGTAAAACCCGAAGACCCTGCTCCTCCTGAAGCATTTGTAGAAGATATTGAGATAAAACCATTAAAACTTAAACCTGGTCCGGCACAAATCGATCCGGCAGAAGAGTTCGCAATGACTCTTCCAATAGTACCGCCTTCTTCAAAAAAGAAATCAAAATTATCCGACAAAAGCAAAAGCAAGGCACCTACAGTTTCAGAAGAACAGTTTGAATTGCTCTTACAACAGGTAGCCAAGCAAAGTAAAACCAAAGATGATTTTGGCACTTTTTTATGTGAAGATTATAAAATTCCTGTCTTAATCAATGATTCTAAGATTATGCCGTTTGATGAATTTTGTAAAAGTCTTATCGGAAAAACATTAAAAATATCAAACATTCGATTGTCAAAAAACAAAGACAATTGTATTATAAACGTTGAAATAAGCTATAAAATAAAAAAACATTTAATATGGGTTAAGGATTAACCTTAAAAAATTACGTGATGAAGAAAAAATCAAATAGCTTTAAACTTGTCTTTTCCAATTTCGAAACGCGAATTGTGATTCTTTTTGCTATTCTTTTAGCAGTTAGTGCGTTCATATTCAGTTTCAAATACAAAAAACATATCGATTGTGATACTTCGGATTTTTATATTGTTGCCGAAAATTTTTGGGTTGGTGAAGCCATAGAATTCCATAATGAAACACCTAATGCCACTGATTGGAAATGGGATTTTGGAGATGGTAGCCCAAAGGATACTAAAAACCATGCGCTCCATAAATACTCCGAACCAGGTATTTACACAGTTACTTTGGTAATAAATGGTTTTTGTTTGAAAGAAAAGAAAATTCAAATCAAAAATCATGGTGAAATTCTGGATCGTACAAAACTGCCAGTAATAATAGCTCCAAAAATTGCGGCCGTGGGACAAAAAGTGAACTTTGTTTATAAATATTATACCAATGAAACTTTTTCATGGGAATGGAGTTTTGGAGAAACGGGCCGAATAGATAACACCAATGAATTTCCCAGTTATAGCTTTAGAACACCTGGCCCCAAAACAGTAACTCTCATAATTAATGGGGAATACAAGTTCAAAACTACCAAAATTATTTACATCAAACCACGTCCAGCTTTCAAAAAAGACAGTGAAATGATGCTTGAGGAAGGTTATAGCTATGAAAAATCGGTCCAGTCTTTTTATAAACCGAAAGGCAATCCAAAACCCGATGCTTCGGATAAATGGCTCAATTCAATTCCAACCCGATCAAGAGACAGACACATTTCTGAATTTGCTCCTGACATTTCTGAAAATCAATTCGAATTACTCATCCAGCAAGTGGCCAATGAAACTAAAGAAAAAGAAGATTTTGGAAAATATCTCTGTAATAATTATCAAATCCCTGTCATTAAAAATGGAGATCAGGTTATTTCATTTGAAGAATTTTGCAAATTAATTAAGGGGAAAGAAATTAAAATCGAGTCCTTCAGACTAACCAAAGACAATCTAAACTGTATTGATGGTTTTACTATTTCATATAAAGTAAAAGGATTAATGGGTTGGACAGAAGATTAACAAATAGAAAATCGGTCAAAAAATGATGACAGAAAATATAATTTTTCACCAAGAATTACAAACTGCGCTAGAAACTGCCAAAAGAATTGCACAAGAAGCCAGACAGCAGGAATATACTCCGGCTCACTTATTAAAAGCCATTTTACATCGTGACTTGACGCTCTTGAAAGAGCTGGAAATGATGGGAAAAGATGTATTTTTTATTGAAGAATGGGCTGAAGTACGCATCGAAGAACTTCCTAAATCGATGAAACCAGTGGAAGCCGAAGCGCACCAAAGCATCGATGATGTAATTACCGAAGCTGATGCGGTTAGGGATATTCTTGGTCGCGAAGAAGTTGATCTGTTAGCCATTATGATTGCTCTCTCTACTCCTGGCGTGGGTTTCAATTTTGACCAAATGAAGAGTTTTCCGGTAACACGTGCTGAACTTTTAACAGAACGTGAAGATGGTAAAATGAATGCCGATTTGCTCAATCTTCCATCCGAAAGATCTATATCAAAATACATACACAAATATTGTTTTAATAAAACAGCGAAAGCCAAAAAAAATAAATTGGAAATCGTTGGAAGAGACAAAGAAATCAAAGAAATAATTGAAGTTTTATGTCGATTTTCAAAGCCAAATGTATTATTAAGTGGCTATCCCGGAGTTGGAAAATCAGCTATTATTAATGGTTTTGTCAGCGCCATTGTGAACAATCAGATTCCCGAAAAACTACTCAACACTGAAGTATTCGAATTGGATTTAGGAACATTAATTGCGGGTGCTTCTTACAAAGGCGAAATTGAGGACCGTCTTAAAAAACTAATCCAAGAATTAAAATCGTATCCTAAAGCAATCCTAGTCATTGACGGAATACATGTTTTATTAGACAAAAACAGTGACAACGCTGGGATTTCAAGTATTTTAAAAAGCGAATTATCAAAAGGTTTAACGCTTATTGCCACCACTACTGTAGATGAATTTACCAAAAAAATAGAAAAAGATGAAGTCTTATCTGGTATGTTCGAATTGATAAAAGTGGAAGAACCTGATGATGAAAAAGCGTTTAGAATCATCAAAACCGCTTTAAAATCTTATCATGATCACCATAACATCAAAACAAACGATGAAACCATAAGAGAATCAATCCGATTGGCTAAACGTTATTTAAAAGAAAAAAGCCTACCAGAATCAGCGCTTAATTTATTAGACAGAACCATGTCGGTAATTAAAACGGCTGGAGAATCATTTCTTTCTGAAAAGGAGTTTTTATCAAAAAAATTAGAACAAATCAAGGATATTTCTTCTGAATTTCAGTTCCAGGAAGCCAATTGGTTGTATGGCGATATTAAGCGTAAAGCACACTATTTATTGACTCAAGAGCAATTTGAAGAGGAAAATTTAGAAGTTATTTCAACCGAAGAGTTACTACTTAAACTGGAAAACTTACTGGATAAACTTACCATAATTGCCCAAAACAAAAAAGATCATATCGAACCGATAGATCTTGGTGCTATAGTAGCTCAAAAAACAAACATTCCTTTAGGAAAATTGCAAACCGAAGAGAAAGATCGTTTACAAAATATGGACGAAATCTTAAAAAAACGTGTTATAGGACAGGATATTGCTATTCAAATTGTAACTGATGCCGTCTTAGAATCTCGTTCAGGTTTAAGCAAAGCAGGACAACCGATGGGTTCTTTTTTCTTTTTAGGACCAACAGGAACCGGGAAAACCGAATTGGCCAAATCATTAGCCGATTTTCTTTTTCAGGATGAAAATGCCATTATCCGTTTTGATATGTCTGAATTTAAAGAAGAACATTCTGCGGCATTATTATATGGAGCTCCTCCTGGATATGTAGGTTATGAAGATGGTGGTTTATTAGTCAACAAAATTAGACAAAAACCTTACGCTATTGTACTTTTTGACGAAATAGAAAAAGCACACCCATCAGTATTTGATGTGTTTTTGCAAATCATGGATGAAGGTAAATTACACGATCGATTGGGTAAAGAAGGTGATTTTTCTAATGCTTTGATTTTGTTTACGTCGAATATTGGTTCTCAGTTTATCGTAGATTCAATCTCTTCTGGAAAAGGTCATCCTACTTCAAATCAATTAATGGAAATCATGACCAAAAATTTCCGCCCAGAGTTTTTAGGTCGTTTGACTGAAATTATTCCCTTCGCTCCTATTTCTAAAGAAAATGCTTTGGGAATTTTTGAAATCCATCTGAAAAAAGAATTATTTGATTTAGCAAAATCTTTGGATATTACCATCAACATCACTGATGAAGCCAAATCTTACTTAGTCGATAACGGTTTCAATGCTACTTATGGTGCAAGACCACTTAAAAGCATTATTCGTTCAGAGTTGCGCAGACCGTTAGCCAAAAAAATTATTTCAAATGAAGTTACAGAAGGAAGCGAGGTAATTGTCAGCTTAATTGATGGGAAATTATCTTGGAAAATTTAAGACTAAAATAAAAACATATGCCATTACCACAATTAGGACTTTCCATGTCTATTACAGACAATCAGGGTTCACCACTTTATGCTGGTGTTGGCCAACGAGAGCATATGACCGAATTTGATTCGGCTCTTACCAAACATACCATTTCTATTGTTATTACTGATGAAGAAGTTGGAAAAGTAACCGTTAATCTGAATCATAATAATAAAATTTCGGTCGTTGATCTGGTGACTTACAAAATGAGTATTACCGATGATAAAACCAATGAAACCAATTATTACCAAGTTACTAGGGATACTTTATTGCTAAAAGAATTGAAATCGAAAAGTATTGGTCGATTTTCTTTTTTGGGAATTGAATGGTTTAAAAGACAAATTCAACATTTGCCTTCAATTTCATACGAACCTTTAAAGACAATGGTCGAATATTTCGAAGTGTCCAGATACCGCACTTTGAAAGAAAATTATTTGTCTTATACACTTAAAAAAGGGCAAACGGTAGCCAATTTGGTTGCAGGTGAAATTCCTGAAAACTTATTTAACAATTCCAAAAGCGATCATTTCTTTTGTGTTATAGACAACAGCAATGGACAACGATTTATTGGAGATATACGTTATCGTGAGAAATTTATCAAGACGACGCCAAATGTTGAAATTCAATTAATGAAAAGAGACAAAACCGTAAAAGAATTTGAATTGGACAAAAACGGGAAAATTAATAAAATTATCTACCTATAACCATGTACGGAATATATTATAAAACACCTATTGATTTTAAAGATCTGATGGCCAAAAAGGAAATGGATAAAACCAATTTGGAGCATTCTATCGCACAATATATCAATCTAGTAGCTACAACTTCTTTTGGCGAATGCAAATTTGATGAATTGTTTGGTTGCAAAATTTGGGAAATGGACTTTGATTTATTGTGGGATCAGAACACCCTAAAAGACAAGATTAAAGACGCTTTAAAAAAAGCCATCAAGAAACATGAATACCGATTAGATTTGACAGAAATTGATGTAAGTATTACTGAGGCCAAAGCCGCTTCTTACAACAATAATATGAGAATGAAAAAAAAGGTGAGTATAGTGGTAAACGGAAATGTAAAAAAAACAAACAGGGCATTCAATTTTCACGGTTATTTCTTTGTGGGACCGCTATCTTATATTTAAAATTATATGGAAATTCAAGAAAGAATTAAAGACAGAATACTTAAAAGAGCTGCAAGAGTTTGGGGGTATAATGATAGTGAATTAGAAACTTCATTCGATCCTATCGTGGCCATGTTATTGGAAGCTTGCGCGTCTGAATTGGAGAAACTATCGGTAGAACTCAATAATTCGCATGCTAGAATTGTAGAGCGATTGATGGAGGTTATGTCACCAGCTTCAAATGCCGGAGCCTTACCTTCCAGAACCATTATACATGCAAAACCGGCTGAAAATAATTATAATCTTTCTTTAGAACATCAGTTTTTTTGCAAAAAAAGTATTCCTAATATTTATGACCCTGTAAAACCAAGGGTCAAAGAAGTTTATTTCGGACCAACTGCAGCCTTTCAACTTTCGACGGCTGAAGTCGAATTTATGGCTTTTGGCAATGGTTTGTTCAACTTTGAGCGAACAATTCATAAAGAATATTATTTAAAATCTTCCAAATCACTAGAACCTTCTACACTTTGGCTTGGCTTAAAATGTCTAGAACCCAATGCTGTTTTGAAACAGTTGATGTTTTATGTCGAGGTTAAAAACACACATCAAAGAGAAGTCTTTTACCATTATTTGAAGCAAGCCAAAATATTTCTGGGAGACCAGCAAATTGAATTCAAAGAAGGATATAATGTAAGTACAACAGATTTGGATGTTGACGCGATTATTACTAAAAACTATAATCGAATTAACCAGATTTATTCTGAAGTGAACAAGTTCTATTTTGATAAATTCATTCACTTAACTGAAGATATTGTATTGGAACCTGCTATGTTGCAAGTTCCAAAAGTAATTTCGGAAGCCTTCGAAAATGACAAACTAAAGTCATTAAACGATGTATTATGGCTCAGAATTGAATTTCCAGAAGTCATTAACAACAGTGTTTTTGAAAGCTTGAGTTTTTCTTTAAACTGTTTTCCGGTGATTAATAAACGACTCATCAATTTAGCACAAAGAATAGATCCGTATATCAATTATATTCCGCTGATTAATGATGATCATTTTTTAGATTTGGAAGACATCACTGATTCAAGAGGATATAACTATCATTTAAAAGAGTTCTCACTTAATAATATTGAAATTGGAGAGGCAACACTTCGAAATAATGGAGTAGAGCGATTTGATGAGAGAAATGCTTCCGAAATCATGCAGTATTTACTAGAGCTTTTGAAAGATGAAAGCGCTTCATTTTCTGTGTTGGGAGGAGATTTTGTAAGAAATGTGATTGGTGAAATGAATCAGTTAATTGCCACCTTAGAGCAGCAAACAAAAGAGAATGCTTTTCTGAAATCTAACTTCCCATATGTTGTACTCAAATCTAATGTGGTGGAAGACAGAAATGAAAATGATTCCTTTTTTGTCAATTTCTGGTCAACCTGCGGAGAAGAAGCCAATGACATAAAACCAGGAACAAAATTAAATTTGTCTTCTGGTAGTGATTTTTTTGCCAATACAATGTATTTAATCCAGCCGAGTGTAGGAGGTAAAACAAGGCTTACTTCGAATGAAAAAATACTATCATACCGAGAAGCTTTATTGTCTCATGGTCGTATTGTTACTTTTGCGGATATTAAAACGTTTTGTTTGAAACATTTTGGCCATACCATTTCGAAAATAGAAGTGAGCAAAGGGACAAAAATTGATACATCATTAAAAACAGGATTTGTAAGAACTATTGACATTAAAGTAGATAAAAACTTAGAAAGCGAAATTCAATTTTCCGATAACGAATGGAATTACCTGTGTGACAATTTAATGCATAAATTAGATCAGGTTTCCTCCAATATTTATCCATACAGACTAATAGTAAATTAGCCCTCAGTTATCTGATTTAATTACTCTCAGTTATTTTCTAGAGTTATTACTTATAAACCCACTTGTTTGAGTGGGTTTATGTTTTTAATCAAAAAAGGATAAACGTTTGTTAACCTTTAAATAATGCAACAAACTGACCAAATTGATATTTTTGACAACATTTTTTTAACAATGACGCAATAATATGTAAGAAAAAATTGTGATTTTAAACCATTTACAATCTTTCATTACGATGTACCTTAAAAGAACTGCTGCTTCCTAAAATATTAACTTTAAGTACAATGTTTAATACAAAATTTCTGTTCTTCCCTTCTATCCTGTTTGTTTTTGGAGTTTACGGATTCAATTTTTTTACAGCAGATTCAGACGAAGATTATACTAATATTCAGGATTACAAAGAGATAATCGATCCAAACATTGACGCTTTAAAAAATGAAATCGAAGTATTGCAACACGCTGCTCAAGACTTTCAAAAAAACAGTCAATCGCTTCCAAAATTAAAGCGGCAACTTTTAGAAACACGCAAGGCCTACAAAAAAGTAGAATTCATTTTAGTATACTTTTATCCAGAACATATCGAAGAGTATATAAATGGTATCCCTTTCGACCATGTAAATCCGAATCCAACAGATGAAAAATACAATACAAACAATTATTATCACACTACACCCCAAGAATACGCTGAAAACATTCCTTTAGACAATAGAGATACGGATCGTTTTAGAGGAAAAACAGACGTTGTTCATCCGAATGGTCTTCAAGTATTGGATGCACTTATTTTTTCTGACAATCCAGAGACAGAAAAAGAAGAAATAGTAGCCCTAACACAAAAATTAGAAGTCAATTTTGGCACAATAGAGAGGACTTTTAAACAAAGGAAATACATTGCTGATTTTGAAATTATAGAAGCTTCAAGATTAGAGTTGATTAGAATTTTCTCTTTAGGCATTACAGGATATGATACCCCTGGTTCATTAAATGTAATTGACGAAGCCGATTCTTCTTTAAAAGCATTGAAGGAAATAGTAGGACCATTACTACTACAATCAAATAGTACTGGAACATTAATCGCAAAACTTTTTGACGATGGCAGCACTTATCTGAAGAAGAATCATGATTTTAATAAATTTGACCGATTAACTTTTCTAACGGCATACATTAATCCGCTGTATAAAAATTTATTAAACGTTCAAAAGAAGCTTGGAATACCCTCTTCTTCTGAGAAATATGGAAATCTGGCTTCTTGGAATGCTCATAGCGACAATATTTTTGCTGGAAACTTCTTAAACCCTTATTATTATAGCTTACTAAAAGCAGAAAATGACAGTCCTCTTTTGAATCAATTGGGTAAAGAAATCTTTAGTGATGCTTCCTTGAGTAAAAGTGGTAAAATAAGCTGTGTGAGTTGTCATAAACCAGATTTGGCATTTACAGATGGTTTACCCAAATCATTATCGAATATTGAAGGCATTCGTGTTGCAAGAAATTCTCCATCTTTACTAAACGCAGTTTATTCAGATCGTTTTTTTTACGATTTAAGGGCCTATGATTTAGAAGATCAGGCAGAACATGTTATTGAAAATCATTTAGAATTTGACACCAATTATCCTGAAATGATTAACAAAATAAATACCAATCCGAAGTATATTCGCTTGTTCAAAGCGGCGTTTAATAAAGATGATACTACAATAACCCGTTCTCAATTTGCGGCTGCTTTGTCTTCCTATATCATTTCGCTACAGTCATTCAATAGTAAATTTGACCAATATGTTTTGGGCAAAACGGATGCTATTTCTGAAGATGCAAAGCGAGGATTTAATTTATTTATGGGAAAAGCCAATTGTGCCACGTGTCATTTTGCTCCAACCTTTAGCGGACTTGTCCCCCCTTTATACAGGGACAATGACAGTGAAGTTTTAGGCGTATTAAAAAGTCCAAAATCACATGAAATAGATTCAGACCTTGGTCGAATTCAAAATAGTATTGAATTAGATCATTTTAGCATTTATAACAATTCATTTAAAACAACTACAGTAAGAAACGCTGAACTAACCGCTCCATATTTTCATAATGGCGCTTATAAAACATTGGATGAAGTTATTGATTTTTACAATCAAGGTGGTGCTTCAGGTATTGGATTGTCTTATGAAGTTCCCAATCAAACATTACCTTCTGGAAAATTAAAATTAAGCAGTAAAGAAATAAAAGAATTGAAAGCATTTATCAAATCACTTACTGACAATCCTTTTTCAAACAAGAAAATTTAAGAATAAGTTTTTTCAAATTATCGTTATGAATCTTTAAACAAATAGGGAGTTGGTTACAATGTCTTTCTATTAGACAAAGATATTCTCAAGTCACGCGTAACTAGAGGTCGTTCAAGCGTTACTGGAAGTCATTCAAGTGTTACTGGAGGCTATTCAAGCGTTGTTGGAGGTCGTTCAAGCGTTGATGGAGGTCGTTCAAGTGTTAATGAAGAGCACGGTAACCAAAAAAAGGATTGACAAAACGTCAATCCTTTTTTTAAACCTTGAAATTGGATATAAAATTAATTAGATATAAGCACTTTAAATTGTTGAGACACATCCCCAACTTGCACTTGAAGTAACACTATTTGATTGTCATTTGCTATACTGGTTAAATCCAATTGGATATTTTGGTTACCACCAGTAGTTTGCAATCCATCGAATTGAAGAATAGCCCTACCAAGTAAATCATAAACCTTTACGTTTACTTTTTTTCCAGAATTTGATTCATTCAATGCTAATGTTATTAAACCTTTTGTTGGATTTGGGAACAAACTCATAATATTTTGAAGACTTGCCGTTGGATTAACAGATAAAGCCGTATCCCAAGCCAAATAGTAAAACCCTTCTTCTAAATTGGCGTTGTTAAAAGTCACATTTGTGCCATCAAAAACACCAGTAGTAACAACAACAAGTTGATTTGCAATTTCATCTTTTTTCAATAAATAATATTGACCCGCATTTGCAGCAACAGTAGTTGCATCAGCACCTAAACTTTCAATTAAATTAATTTTCACAGTAGCGAATGGGCTATTTAAAGGATCAATTTTCCAACCACCATTTGCATAGAACATTCCGCTTAAACTAGGAACAGCCTCTATAGCTGTATCTGCTTTTTTACCAACCACTATGTTACTGATGTAAGCCGTAATAGGTGTTGGAAAAGTTAATCCAGTATTGTTTGGATTATTGTTTTTAGTCCATTTACCAGTAACCAGTTGTTGGTAATCAATTCCTATATTTCCCACAGGTGAATTGGCAGTAACTAGTTCACCTCCATTTAAATTCATAGTATAAGCTACCGAACCTTTACTAGCAACACTAGTATCTGCAGCAGTTACAGAAGTAAAATCGTAATAAATGGCCAAGTTAGCTTCATTTCCCACTAAAAAATGGTTTCTATGCGCGATTACTTCTTGCGCAGTTAAAGAACGTTGCCAAATACGAAAATCATCTATTTCTGCCTGCACTGGATTACCGTAAGATGGACTATAACCGAAACCTAAACCCCAAGAATTTGGAATATAACCAGCATAAGTACCACTGGCAATTAAGCTTCCGTTTTGATAATACTTTATGATGCTATTTGTTTTTGACACCACTAAAGCAATATGATTCCATTCACCCACAATCCAAGGCTCACCTTGTTCTGAAATAGCATTCCAACCAGAACCATTAGTACCAACAACAACATTTAGTTTATTACTATCGGGAAATTCAAAAGACAAACCAGTTGAATTACTAGAAACTCTACCATTACTTGATACAATCTTAAAATTTGTGCCAGGATCAGCGTTTAATTTACCCCAAAATTCGATGGTGTAATCATTTGCCAAGACTGGATTGATAACACTTCCGGGGATAGCCATTTGGCTATTTGTTACTTTTAAAGCGCCACCTCTAGTAGACACTACATCATATTGACTGGCGATATATTGATCTGTAATTAATCTTCCATATAAAGACACCTCATCCAAAAGTCCAATAAATTGTTTGCTTTCAAAATTATTACCAACCGCTAAATTAGCAGTTGACTTAAGCGGTGACAGAACATTTGTCCAGTTTTGGATTGGACTACCATTGTAATACAACATCAATTTTCTTTTTACATTGTCGTACTTCCATGTAATATAAGACCATGCGTTTGACAAAATACTGAAATCACTTTCACGAGTAATACCAGAAGCGTGATCAGTATATGTTAATTTTCCTTGAGTAGAAATTCCGAAAGAAACACCTGCTCCATTTTGACCATTTGACAATATTGTTGCTCCATTTGTAGAAATCACTGTTGGTTTTACCCAAAATGACAAACTAAAAGGACGATTGTGGAAGTTTAGTTCATTTGCCACAGGCACTGTTATATCTGTACCAGCACTAAATACCATAGCCTCATTTGCTACATTCTTTCTATCATTTGTAAATGTATAATTAGCAGCATTTACAGTATGAATATAGCTTGAAGTATCTACTACATTATTATGGAAATTGAAACCAAGGCTATAAGCATCAGCGTTTTGACTTGTAAGCATACCTTCGTGGACAATTTCTTCAAAATAAGGCTGTCCATTTTCTCCAACATATTCAATTTTCATCCTTCTATCCTTCAACTCTCCATAAACATTTATTCTGAGGTAAGTATGCAAACCTGTAGAGAGAATAGGATTGTTATTGTAGTCGATAATAGGACTTGTTGTGCTAACATCAGAATTTATATTACCTGATACGATGTCATAGAGTGGATATTTAGTATCAGCATCACGAATATAATAACGTTGCGAATGAATGTCAGCACTTAAAGAAAGTACACCATTAATATTATTAGCCTGAATAAAGTTTAAAAGATCAGGCGCTTGCACGCTAGAACTAAAGTTTCTACCTCCAAGAGGCGTAAATGTAGGTGTACCATTGATGATTACCTTAAAGGTCGCTGTTGAATTTAACAGCGCTTGTTTTAACCAAGCCAATTGCTCAGGACCAAAATGCTGTGTTGTTCCAGTTCTATAACTACGATTATCCGTTAGGAAATACTCCACATCTTTATATACATAAGAAGAAAATAAGCCTTGACCTTCTGAAGTGTTTTTGTATTCAGGGTTTGGCCACCAATCCTTAAAAATATCTCGCGTTTGACTTAGCGTTGGCATATTCTTATCGAACTCATTACCTCCTAGATCATGGTTGTCAGGAATAGCTAATTGAGGCATAGCCTGAACTAATTTATCATGAAAACCTCTAAAGAATTTGTATCTGTCGAATGCCATATCTTTATTGGCCCAATCATCAACGCCACCAGGACATTGACCGTTTGCATGCTCTAACCCTAAAAGATATACTGCATCACCTAGCCAAACCATCAAATCACTATTTTCGGTTGCCATATGGTTAAACATTGCAGGATCTCCATTGAAATGGAATAATGATTCCGGTTGGTCTATACATCTGCTTGTATCGTATATTCTGCCACAACCACCAGATAAAAATTCAAAATCATCAATAATTTGACTCTCATTTTTGATTGTAGAAACTCTAGTAGATGCTATGCCATTAACTAATAATTTTGCGGTATAAGTAACACCTGGTGTTAATCCTGTATACTCATAAGAACGTAAATTATATCCGAGTCTGCTATCAGAATTATAGACTTGTCCTGTTAATTCTGTAGTTGGTGCTCCTGCCCCAGTTAAGGAAAGAGCAAGATTATTTCCTGATCCTGTATTGTTTTGGGTCAGTACCCAAACTCTGACTTTATTATTATAAACAGGACTGAACATAGGTCCGTAAACGAGTGCATCACCGGGTAGAGCAGTTTGCGCCCTCAACGCAAAGATTGTAAAAAGGAAAAACAGGATTAAAAAAAGTAATTTTTTTGACATGGTTTATGTAGTATTTGAATTATTCGGCAAAAATAATTTTTAATACTCTCTCGATTAACCAATTAGATATTAACATTTCTTTATAAAAACATTAACAACGTGAAGAGAAAGTTAAGCTATAAGTATTCAGCAAAAAATGAATATTCTAAAGCACCTTAGAAACACTGAAGACACCACCATCAGAGCTATCAAGTTCTGTTCATGAAAAACCATATTAAAAACCTTTTTTTGGAAGAGACTTCATGTTAATCATATAACTTTATTGTTACATAATGTAATTCTTCTCCACCTTTTATAATTAACTTTAAAACCCTAAAGCGATGATTATGAAATGGTTTAAAAGAATAGCTGTAATTCTACTCGTGTTATTACTCCTTATACCATTATTGGATTTGGGCATAAATTACTGGATTTCACAAAAACTACCAGGTATCATTAATGAGAAGAACAATTCCCCTTATACCATTACCTACAAAGACCTTGACATTTCTTTATTGAACAGTAGCATTTTGGCCAAAGACATTTATTTATGTCCGAAAAACGCCATTCAAAACACATCAATTAAAGCAGGAGTTTATGCTAAAATTTCAAGGATCGAAGTAGATAAATTCAAGTTTTGGAACCTTCTTTTCAGCAATAAAATCAAAGCAAAAAGCATTACCATCATCAAACCCGAAATAGCGGTTTATCAAAAAAATGAAAATGCGATAAATAATTCTAAGAGTATTCAATCACGAATAGTCACTCCATTTCACAAAATCATCCTTGTTTCAAATATTTATCTCCATGACGGTGGCGTGAGAATCATTAATACGGAAAATAAAAGACCGATACTCTCTGCCATAAATGTTTCGTTAAAACTGGAAGGAATTGCCATTACAGACGATATCTTAGAACAAAAAATTCCTTTTTCATACGGAGATTATGCTTTTAGTTGTGATAGTCTTTATTATCGCCCAAATAAATTCTATCATGTTTTATCAAAGCGAATTGAAACAACTGATAAAGGACTAGTTGTGAAAAAATTTGAGATGCTGCCAGAACATACCCGACATGAGTTTGTTAACATTATTGAAAAGGAAAAGGACATTTATACGCTCAAAACAGACGAAATCAACATTCAGAATATTCAATGGGGCTTTGACAAAACAGAACATTTTTTCTTTCATACAGAAGCGATTGAATTGAATAAAGCTTCAGCCAATATTTATCGTCCGAAAATGCCGCCCGATGACCTCAGCAAAAAACCATTGTACAACAAACTATTGCGAGAAATCCCATTTCATCTGAAAGTAGACACTTTAAAAATTCGAAATTCATTACTAGAATATGAGGAAGAAAAAACATTTGAAAAAGGAGCTGGATTGTTATCTTTCAATCGTTTTAATTTAACCGCCACAAACATCTGCAGTGGATTTCATAGAACAAAAATGAAAGATCTCACCATTAATGTGAATTGTCATTTCATGAATATTTCACCCCTGAAAGTGAATTGGACCTTGAATGTACTGGATAAAACAGACGGATTTCATATAAAAGGCACTATTAATGATTTTCCAGCAGAGAGATTAACGCCATTTATAAAACCTTACATGAATATTACTGCAAAAGGGATGTTAGAAGAAGTTCATTTTAATTTCAACGGAAATGATAAAATATCCACAGGCAATTTTGCTATCAATTACGACGATTTAAAATTCACCATTTACAGACAAAATAACCCTAAAAAGAAAAATAAATTCCTAAGCGCCATTGCCAGCATTTTCGTCAAAAAAGACACTGAAGAAAAAGTAAAATATACAGAGGTTGAAGTAGAACGAATACCCGAAAAGTCTTTTTATAATTTCTTATGGCGGAGCATCGCTGAAGGCTTAAAGAAATTGTTGGTTTAAAACTATATTATGGTTTTTTATCATCTGGTGGATTGGTAGCTGTTGGCGTCTGTTTTGTTTCATTATACTCCGTTTCCTCAACATCCTGACCTTTTTTACTAAATATTTTAACTTTTGGATTATCATGGGTTCCGGTAATCACAAGCGGTATTCCAAACAATCCCAATGGTGGTAATCCCAAACGCATTTTCAAATTGAGTTGGCCATTAAAATTGGTCTGACCGCTAAATTTAAGTCGAAACAAGGCCACTTTCATTTTGGTTTCACTTACTGAAATAACATTATTTTTGATGGATGATTTAATATCAACTTCGCTTAAATCCGGATCATTAATGCCTTCTGAACTTGTTTTTTTACTTACGGCGCTAAATAGTTTAAATCCTTTCATCTTTACTTTCTTGACAGAAATAACACCAGCTCCTTGCAAAGAAGTCATAACCGGCTGCATGCTTTCATCCAAAACACCAAATAATCTATAATCAACAGAAATTACCCCTTCTGCATTTTCGGCAGCAGTAACCAAATCTCTAAAAAGCTGAATTTCATTGTATGCCTTTTTAACATCAAATTCTTTGGCTACAAAATGCAAATTGAAATATGCCTTATTACTATTCACATCATTATATATTCCATCCATCTTCATTTTGCTACCTATCAATCCAAAAGAAGTGTTTTTTAGCAGCATCACACCCTTTTCAAGTGATAAATTCCCAGCCAAATCATCTAAGTTCAAACCTTCGAAACTTACTTTTTTTACATTGGCTATTAAAGAAAGTCCTAGATTATTTGGTAATAACACAACACCTTTTGCTTCTTTTTTGGTATTGACCGATGGCGTTATAGTTCCAGCATCTGACGTTTCAGGAGATTCCGACATGAATTCATCTACATTGAGAAAGTTTGAGTTGACCGAAAAATTACCTTTCAAAGTACCTTTGTCAGCCAAAACAAAATTGATTGCATTCTGCAAATAACCATTCATCATAAAATCAGATTGTCCATATTGTGCCGTAAATGTTTTGAACCACATTTTATCATGGTCGAACGTAAATTTACCTTCATTAATCACAAATGGTTTCGGAAAATACTCCGAAGTGGTCACTATGTTTTTAACTTCTAGCGTTCCTTTGTTATCCAATTTATCATAACGTCCGGCAGCGGCATCGCTTTGTTTTCCTTTGAAAGAAACATCTGCTTTAACAAAACCATTTACGCTTAAGTTTTTTTGTGCAAAGACTTTGTAGATTCTTCCAATATCCAAGTTTCCTTTGGCTTGAATATCATAATTGATATCATTAAAATCCGACAAGATCGCTTGTACATAAATAGGATTTCCTTCAAACACAAAAGAAGCTGGCGTTAAAGACACATTCAGGTCTTTGTAACTGCCTGTTGTATTTTTAATCTTCCCTTTGAACTGAATATTCTCAATTGGATTGGGATAGTAATTCGTTTTGAGAAATCCGTTTTCTAAATTGACAAAACCCTCCGTTTTAGGAAACAATTTTTTCGATGCATTATAAACACCTTTAGCATTAACATTGGCCGAAAACAAGCCTTTTAAATCAATCGTTTCCAATCCAAGAGCACGATCCAGTTTGGTCAAATCTATTTTTGATTTTAAATTGGCCGAAACCAAAATGTTTTTCATCCCTGTTGAATGTATTCTCGCGCTAAAGAAGTCTTTATCTACATTAAAAAACAAAGTATCCAAATTCACGATCAGATTTTCCGTGTTTAAAGAAGGTAATTTTGTTTTAAATCGCATTTGAATATTCGACGTGGAGAAAGGGCTGTCTTTATAAGAAATATAACCATCTCTCACGTTCATTTCAAAAGCCAAATCTGGTTTCTTATTGGTAGCAGCAATATAATTTCCTTTGAAAGTAAGTGTGACATCTGTGGTTCCTTGCACTTTTGTTTTCTCGAGCCAATCAACATATTGTGGCGGAAGCGCAGTAAACAAATCATTCAGATTACTCCCTTGCGTTTTGGCACTAAAGTCGATATCGTAACCGTTTTTCAGGAAGTTTAATTTCCCTAAGAATTCAACAGGTAATTTATTAATGACCAAATTGTTCTGTCTGAAGACAAAGGCAAGCGAATTGGTATTGATTTGGGTAATCAAATCGGCATCCACTTTTTTGTTTTTCAAGTATTGCTCGTCGGCAAAAGTAAAATCGAAAGAATCAATTTTGGCTTCCGTGTACAAATCGAAAATGGCAGCATCCAGATTTCCATTTCCAACGTAGTTGAAACCTTTGGCATCAATCAGGATTTTGGCTGATTTATCATTATAGACCAAATGACTGTTCTCGATCGCAATCTTTTCTAGTTTTAAAGAAGTGCCTGTAGTATCTTTTTTAACCTTATTATCCGAAATATAAACATTGTAATTGGCTTCCCCTTTTTCGTTGACCAAAACATTCATTTCAGCATTAGAAACAAAAATTTTATCGATTTTGATGGTGCTATCAAAGATTAAACTGATCACATTAATCCCAAAAGCGACCTCATCAGCTTTAATCAGATTTTGATCTTTGTAGGGTGCAGAACCATTGAGTGAGAAGTCATTGAGTGTGACAGTAAGCGAGGGAAAATGATTGAAGAAAGACAAATTCGCTTCTTTAAAATTCAAATCGCCAGCCAGTTTTTTATTGGCAAAAGACTTTACCTCTTCTGCAATTTGTCCCGGAAAAATAATGGGAACCAGAAACAAAATTAGCAAAATTGCTCCAATGGAGATTCCAGAAATCTTCAAAACCTTGAGCGCTATCTTCTTAAAACCACTTTTCATAATACAAAAATATAACACATTTATTGATTTTAACCAATTTTGTGTTACAAAAAAACTCAAATTACAATAGTGCATTCTATGATAAAAAAATAAATCTAGTAAAACTAAATTAAGTAACGGGGAAATATTAGTCACAAAAAAAGGGATAATCTTTATCAGAAAGTCCCTTTTATTATAATGTGGTAATTTTAATCTTTACAAACTATGGTTGGTATCTGTAAGTAAATCTAACTTTATTACCTACTTCATTCATTTGTGCATCATGTTGATAAAACTCAAAAACATAATCCGCTACAGTAGCTCCATTTGTAGGTGCTGCAAAATTCTCCATTTTAAACGCACCCGAACCTAAACTACTATTCGCCGGAACAGTAACAAGCTCATGGTTATTAGTAGGATAAGTCAGACCTTCACCTACAGAATTAAAACAATTTATTCCAAAGCAATATTGCATGTTACTACCATCTCCATTCAGTATAGAAACCAATCTAGATCTTACATTCATATCAGTAGATCCAGCATTCTTTACATAAAAAGACAATTTATTACCTGGTTCTACAAGTGAAGTAAACACAATAACATCTCCGTCTTTTATTTCGGCACCAGTAGTTGTATTAAAAATTTTCATCGCGTTTGGATCAGGAGTCTCAGGAGTAGCAGTAGGTACATCCTCTTTTGAACACCCAATTGTAGCTAAAACTACAAGCATTAAGGTTATTAATTTTTTCATGAGATTTGGGGTTATTTAATTATTATTTTTTCAGTCTGTTCTCCACTTTCATTTTTCAATTTTAACAGATAAAGACCTTTTTGTAAATTAGTTAAGTCTAATGGAGTTTGATTAGTGATATTTGAACCCTTAAATACTTCTTTACCCGTAATATCTAAAACTCTAACATCAGTAGGCATTACTGTATCAATTGTAAACACACCATTTGATGGATTTGGAAATACTTTAATTTTAATTAAATCAAATGAACTAGTTGATAATTGCTGAGTAGCAACAAACGAATTCATGATTTCTTTAGTTGCATAATCTTGCACAAAAACAATCACTTCCAGATCAGAATATTCCTCTACATGAGTACCCGTTAAGTCTACAGACAAATTGGTAGTAATTGAATTATTAACAGTACAATTTAAAATTGTTCCATTTGCATCTGGCATCATTTTCATCATAACATCTCTAAAAGATGTTTCACCATTAGTAGCAACATTTCCTGTAGTTGTTTTTTCTATAACTGCAGCAAACAGTCTAAACTGACCGCTTAAATAAGGCATTGTAGTAACACTCACACTCATTACATTTCCAACTAAATTTTTTGTAGCTGTAACACCAAAATAACCTTGTGACGCTATATCAGCATCAACAGCAGTTTGCAATGAAGCAGTTGTTCCACCACCAAAAGTTTTAGCATTAATGAATAATGTTGGAGCAGCATTAACTGAATAATATGCTCTTCTCACACCAACTTCTGCAGTATAATATGGATCACCAGCACCTGGCCAGTTTACTTGATAATCAATTAAAGAAATATTATTGGCATTAGTAGGAGTATAAAAAGGAGTAAATACAGAACCATTAAATGAGGCGCAAGGACCACATGTTGAACTCGTAAATTTCTCTAATAATGGTTTTTTCGCTGTAGAATTACTGGCAACTCTAATTGTTTTAGTAATTTCATTATCAACCAAATCATTGTCAATTGAACCATTTGGATTAGATACCCATACTTTTAAAGAATAATTACCCGGAGTTGATATCCATGGTGTAGCATGTGAATAACTATATGTTGCACCTATCGCCAAATTTAAACCTGTTAAATTTTGAGAAGAAATTGCACCACCGTCAACTTGCCAATTTAAAGTGGCAGAAGTAATTACATTTGATCCATTGTTTTTAAAAGATCCTGCTATATTATTAGACCCACCAACAATAGTTGACGGTATATTTACAGTTTGCAACCCTAAATCATTTGTAACTAATTGTTTAACAGAAACATTATCTACATAGATATCACTTCCCCATCCCGAGATAGCTACTAATCTTAAAAATCTTGCCCCAGCTGTAGCAGCAGGAATATTAAATTCATACGTATACCAACCTTGAGCACTAACAACTGGCGATGACGACATTATTCTGTTTACTGTACCTAATAAAGTTGCGGCTGTGGGAGCTGTTGTTGCAGTAGTAGTTAGGTGTATCTCTAATTTGTCAGGATAAGTATCATTTGAACCATCACGATACATACTAAACTTTACAGAATAAGAATTAGTCCCAACTAAAGTAAAAGAAGGAGAAGTTAAAGCAAAAATATTTCCAGCTGCAAGATTTGTAGAATCAAAGCCTGCCATACCGGGTCCTACATATGGAGAACATGCTGGTTGAGCTCCAGTTGTGAATCTTTTCCATGATGATGCTGATGCTGATGCTGAACCAGATATTTTATTGACTGTCCAGTTTAGTGTTGTATCAAAGCCTTCAGTCATTACTTGTGCGTCTATTTGACAAAACGCAAATAATGCAATGATTAATGTAATTTTTTTCATTTTTAGTAGTGTTTGGGTTAGAATCGCAATACTAGTAAATGTATTTTGAAAACGTTAATCATATGTTAACCATAAATAATATTATGTTAACCATAAATAACATTAAATCAATTAATTAACAGTCTTCACTAAATCTGTAATATAAAAAAGGGACAATCTTTATCAGAAAGTCCCTTTTTAATTGCGCTTTAAAAACGCATTATAGGCAGCTATTTTTCATTGTTTAAAATCCAAATAGCCTAAAAAAATAGTTTATTGTTGGTATCTGTAAGTAAATCTAACTTTATTACCTACTTCATTCATTTGTGCATCATGTTGATAAAACTCAAAAACATAATCCGCTACAGTAGCTCCATTTGTAGGTGCTGCAAAATTCTCCATTTTAAACGCACCCGAACCTAAACTACTATTCGCCGGAACAGTAACAAGCTCATGGTTATTAGTAGGATAAGTCAGACCTTCACCTACAGAATTAAAACAATTTATTCCAAAGCAATATTGCATGTTACTACCATCTCCATTCAGTATAGAAACCAATCTAGATCTTACATTCATATCAGTAGATCCAGCATTCTTTACATAAAAAGACAATTTATTACCTGGTTCTACAAGTGAAGTAAACACAATAACATCTCCGTCTTTTATTTCGGCACCAGTAGTTGTATTAAAAATTTTCATCGCATTTGGGTCTGGGGTCTCAGGAGTAGCAGTAGGTACATCTTCTTTTGAACATCCGATTGTAGCTACAACTACAAACATCAAGATTATTAATTTTTTCATGAGATTTGGGATTATTTAATTATTATTTTTTCAGTTTGCTCACCACTTTCATTTTTCAATTTTAACAGATAAAGACCTTTTTGTAAATTCGTTAAGTTTAATGAAGCTTGGTTAGTAACATTTGAAGCTTTAAATACTTCTTTACCCGTAATATCTAAAACAATCACATCTGTAGCCATTACTGTATCAACTGTAAACACACCATTTGATGGATTTGGAAATACTCTAATTTTAGCCATATTAAATGAACTCGTTGACAATGCCTGAGTAGCAACAAACGAATTCATGATTTCTTTAGTTGCATAATCTTGTACAAAAACAATCACTTCCAGATCAGAATATTCCTCAACATGAGTACCCGTTAAGTCTACAGACAAATTGGTAGTAATTGAATTATCAGGAGTACAATTTAAAATTGTTCCATTTGCATCTGGCATCATTTTCATCATAACATCTCTAAAAGATGTTTCACCATTAGTAGCAACATTTCCTGTAGTTGTTTTTTCTATAACTGCAGCAAACAGTCTAAACTGACCGCTTAAATAAGGCATTGTAGTAACACTCACACTCATTACATTTCCAACTAAATTTTTTGTAGCTGTAACACCAAAATAACCTTGTGTTGCGATAGCAGCATTAACATCAGTTTGTAATTCAGCAGTTGTTCCACCACCAAAAGTTTTAGCATTAATAAATAATGTTGGCGCTCCAGTAACTGAATAATAAGCTCTTCTCACACCAACTTCAGCAGTATAATATGGATCACCAGCACCTGGCCAGTTTACTTGATAGTCAATTAAAGAAATATTATTGGCGTTAGTAGGAGTATAAAAAGGAGTAAATACTGAACCATTAAATGAGGCGCAAGGACCACATGTTGAACTCGTAAATTTCTCTAATAATGGTTTTTTCGCTGTAGAATTACTGGCAACTCTAATTGTTTTGGTCATTTCATTATCAGCTAAATAATTATCAGTTGAACCATTTGGATTAGAAACCCATACTTTTAAAGAATAGGTACCTGGAGTTACTGTCCATGGTGTAGCATGCGAATAGTTATATACTGCACCTACAGCTAAATTTAATCCTGTTAAATTTTGAGAATTAATTGTACCTCCGTCAACTTGCCAATTTAAAGTGGCAGTATTAACTATATTTAATCCATTGTTTTTAAAAGATCCTGCAATATTATTAGTCCCTCCAACAATAATGGACGGTAAATTTACTGTTTGCAACCCTAAATCATTTGTAACTAATTGTTGAACAGAAACATTATCTATATGGATATTATTTCCATATGCCGAGGTAGCTACTAATCTTAAAAATCTGGCGCCAGCTGTAGCAGCAGGAATATTAAATTGATACACATACCAACCTTCAGCACCAACAGTTGGCGACAATGACATTGATCTGTTAACTGTACCTAATAAAGTTGCGGCAGTAGGAGCTGTTGTAGCAGCAGTAGTAAGGTGCACAGCTACTTTATCTGCATCGGTAGGATATCCATTATCACGATACATACTAAACTTTATACAATACGAATTAGTCCCAACTAAAGTAAAAGAAGGAGAAGTTAAAGCAAAAACATTTCCAGCAGCAATATCATAAGATGGAAACTCTGCCAAACCTGCTCCTACATATGGAGCACATGATGGGTTTACACCAGAGGCAACTTTTGTCCATCCTACAGCAGTTGATGATCCAGATATTTTAGTGGTTGTCCAGTTTAAAGCCGTATCAAAGCTTTCAGTTATTACTTGCGCATTTATTTGGCAAAATGCAAATAATGCAACGATTAACGTAATTTTTTTCATTTTTAGTAGTGTTTGGGGTTAAATTTGTCACAATAGTAGTAAATATATTTTAAAAATCAATGCGACATGTTGAAAAAATTTAACATTTAATTCAATTAATTAAGATTTTTTTAATAATTATTCTCTGTAATATCAACAAAAACGCCGAAAACTTAATAAAAACAAAAAAATATCAGTTTTTATTATTTTGACAAAACCCAAATTCATCAAATTAATTCCGATTGGTATTCTTAAAATTTGCTATCCTTGACTGTTGAATTTTTAAATTCACAATACTTTGAAAATAATAGGCATAAAAAAAGGGACAATCTTTATTAAGAAAGCCCCTCTTTTATTGAGTTAATAAATGCGTAATATACTATGGGAAAATTTAATTCTTTACACTTTCCCTTTTTCTTATTCCTTTTTCTGACTATTTCCAGTTTCAATCCATCCGTTAATTTTCTTCTCAAGTAAAGCCAAAGGCATCACTCCAGATTCTAATACTTTTTGGTGAAAAACCTTGATGTCAAATTTATCTTTCATCTTATCTTGCGCTTTGTTACGCAACTCTAATATTTTCAATTGTCCAATTTTATACGACAATGCTTGACCAGGAATCGCCATATATCTTTCAATTTCTGAAATAATACTCGCTTCACTTTCTGCTTCATTATCCAAAGAATATTGAATTGCTTTTTCACGTGTCCATCCTTTTGTATGAAGACCGGTATCTACCACCAAACGGATGGATCTGTGCATTTCGTTACTTAACATTCCGAAATATTGATACGGATCATTATACAATCCCAACTCTTTACCTAAACTTTCGGTGTATAATGCCCAACCTTCACCATAAGCCCCAAACCAGTTAAACCTTCTAAAATCTGGTAACTCTTTGTTTTCTTGTTGCAATGAGATTTGGAAATGATGTCCTGGAATTGCTTCGTGTAAAAACAAATCCTCATCACCGTAATAATTGTATTTAGTTACATCAGTAATTGGCACGTAGAAAACACCTGGACGTGTTCCGTCTGCGGTTCCTTGAATATATTCTGCACTGGCTGTTTTTTCTCTAAAAGCTTCCGTTCTTCTAATTTCAAAAGCCGTTTTTGGTTGCAATGAAAATAATTTATCCACATTTGGTTTGATCGTTTTGTAAATCGATTCAAAATTAGCAATTACTTCTTCTGGCTTTTTAAAAGGCATTAATTCTTTACGGTTACGAACATGGTCAAAAAATTCAACAATAGTCCCTTTAAAACCAACTTGTTCTTTGACTTTTTCCATTTCAGCTTTCAATCGAGCAACTTCCTTCAAACCTAACTCATGAATTTCTTCCGGTTTCATATCTGTAGTTGTCCATTGTTTCACTAAAACTTTATACAATTCGTTTCCGTTTGGCAAACTACCAATTCCGCTTGTTGCTCTTGAAGCAGGAAGGTATTCTGTTTTTAAAAATTCAGCCATTTTTCTATAACTTGGCATCAATCTCTGGTCGATTGCTGTGGCGTAGTCTTTTGTTAATGATGCTTTCACTTCAGGAGAAAAATCGGTCGGCATTATTTTTATAGCAGAATAAAACAAATTATCTTCTACTTTTGGTTTAATTTGTTCTTCAAATTGTGGAATTACTTTTTCTGTCAAAGCTTTTGGTAAAACCACTCCTTTTTGAATTCCCTTCTTCATGTAAACCATGGCAGAATCAATCCAAACACTATACGCATCTATTCTTTTTAAGAAATTACGATAATCTTTTTCGGTTTTAAATGGTTGCGCTGAAGTTCCACTTGCAAATTGTGTCATCGTTAAATGTGTTCCCCAAAATTGATGAATTGGCATTAAATTCGAATCTTGCTTCAGTAAATCTTTACCAACAGAAGTTTCCCATTTGATGATTTCATAACTGATTTTTTCTTCTGGTGTCAAGCTGTTTTCATCAATCGCCGATAGTTCATTTTCATATTTATCGAAAAAAGCACCTTGTTTCTTGCGATAGGAATCGGTCATTTCAAAAATGAATTGGTCGTTGTATTGATTCTGACCATTAAGCGTCGCATCAAGCGGATTTAATTCATTTTTTTCTTTGAAATAGTTTTCGGTAATCGATTTAAAATCTTCTGTTTTAGAATCTTTTTTACAACTTCCAAAAAACAGCGACAACAAACCTGCCGATAAAAAAGCAATTTTCTTCATAATAGTGATTGATAAAAATACGAAACGTAAAGCTAGAAGTAATTCAGCCACAAAACGTTAAAAAAATATTAAAAATTATCCGTGATAAACGCGTGAAGAAATGATTTTACCGTGACGTACTTCAAGCACTTCGGCAACAAGCATATCTTCTTCACCAGATACCTGACGAATGTATTCCATAAAAACCCTATCGGTATTTGCAGTAAGCGAAGTCACTTTATAATGCAACGTTGGCAATCTGTCGAAAGCATCCTGCCACCAAGAACGCATGGCATCTTTTCCCACAACCAAACCGTTGGTTTCTGGTTGGCGTATTTTTAATTTTGGACTAAAATGTTGCGCTTCATCATCATAAAGTGATAATAATTTCTCTAGCTCTTTAGTATTGAAAGCTTCAAACCAACGAAAAGCAATAGATTGTAAATTTTCTGGTGTCATAGTTATATTAAAAAGAAATTCCCACTTTTAGATAGCAGGAATTTATATGTTTATATTATATTTTATGTGAACGTTACACGTTTTTCAAATTTATAACTTCCTGTTCTGTAAGGAAACGCCAATTTCCACGAGGTAAATTCTTTTTGGTCAAACCTGCGAAAGAAACACGGTCAATTTTGATAACATCGTATTTGAAGCTTTCGAAAATTGCACGAACTACTTTTACATTTGAAGTTCTCAATTTCAAACCAATTTCTGTTTTTGGTTCGTTTTCGATGTAACTAACTTCTTCCACAAACAAACGGTGACCGTCAAGCGTTACGCCATGAGATATTTTCTCTAAATCTTCAAATTTTAAATTCTTATCTAACGAAACCTGGTAGATTTTTGATGATTTTTGATTTGGTAAACCAAATTTTCTAATCATATCTGTATCATTGGTAAAAAGCAACAAGCCAGTTGTGTTTTTATCCATACGTCCAACCGGCTGAATTTTTGCATTGGTAGCACCACGAACTAATTCCGCTACATTTCTATGCATTTCATTTTCGTCAAACGATGTGGTAAAGTTTTTAGGCTTATTCAATAAAAGATATTCTTTACGTTCTGGTGTTAAAGTCGATCCGTCAAAATTGACAACATCTCCTGGTTTTACCATATAACCCATCTCAGTGACTGGAATTCCGTTTACCTTCACATTCCCCGATTGAATATAGATATCTGCATCACGACGCGAGCACGCACCTGAGTTTGCAATGTATTTATTCAAACGAATTTCATCAGCATTTTTAGGCCTTTTTGGCGCTTGATTTGGTTTTTTCGCTACTTTATCTGTAGCTGTATCTTCAACTTTAGTCGTTGGTTTTGCTTTTTTTGGCCCTTGCGCACGCTTTGCCATAGCAGGTTTTGGCTTATTAGAACTTGGTCTTGAGCTATTTGGTCTTGAAC
>JBDTNG010000175.1:0-6428 GCA_039933895.1 Flavobacterium sp.
AGAAACGAAAAGCAAGAGAAGCAAGCAAATGATTAAAAAAGGAATGATTATTTTTGGAATCCAACTACTTTTAAACAGCTTATGGTCAATTCTTTTCTTTGGATTACACAACCCATTTTTAGCATTAATAGAAATTCTATTGCTTTGGTTGCTCATTTTTGAAACGATAAAAGTTTTCAATAAAATTGACAATTTCGCCGCAAAATTATTACTTCCTTATTTAGTTTGGGTGAGTTTTGCAACTTTATTGAACGGAAGCATTTGGTGGATGAATTGCTAACAAATTAGTTTTCTAAGATTGAATTCGCCACAATAAAACCACTTGTCCAAGCATTTTGAAAATTGAATCCTCCAGTAATTGCATCAATATTTACAATTTCGCCAGCAAAATATAAATTCGGTAAAATTTTACTTTGCATGGTTTTGAAGTTGATTTCTTTTAAATCAATTCCTCCAGCCGTTACAAATTCTTCTTTAAAAGTACTTTTCCCGTTTACCTGAAATTCGGCATTTGTGAGTTGGTTGGTCAAATTGGTTAACTGAATTTTAGTCAGATCTGCCCATTTTTCTTCCACATCAATTCCAGAAGCCAAAACAATACTTTCCCATAATCGATTTGGAAACTCAAATGGTGATTTTTTGGAAACTGATTTTTTAGAATGCTCTAGTTTTAATTCCCTTAATATATTGGAAGTCTCTTCGAAAGTTTTATCATTTAACCAATTCACTTGAATTACAAATTGGTAATTTTTATCAAATAATTCTCTGGCACCCCAAGCGGAAAGTCTTAAAATTCCTGGCCCACTCATCCCCCAATGCGTGATTAACAAAGGACCGGAAGCTTCTAATTTGGAGTTTTTAACTTTGACCGAAGCCAATGCCGAAACCCCCATTAAATCTTTAATTCGGACGTCTTTTATATTGAATGTAAACAAAGACGGAACAGGTTCCACAATAGAATGCCCTAATTCTTGTAGCATTTCCCAAATTTTAGGGTTGCTTCCTGTCGTCATGATCATGTTTTTGCAAGCAAATGTTTCATGGTTGGTTTCAACTTTCCAGTAATTTTCGCTTTTAAAAATCGACTGTACGCTTTGACCCGTTAAGACATCAATCCCCAGTTTTTTTGTTGCTGAGATGAAGCAATCAATAATCGTTTGTGAAGAATTGGAAACCGGAAACATGCGTCCGTCGTCTTCAATTTTGAGTTCAACACCATGTCTTTCAAACCATTCAATGGTATCGCCAGAACAAAACTGATGAAAAGGGCCTCGCAATTCTTTTTCTCCACGAGGGTAAAATTTCACTAAATCATTGGGTACAAAACAAGCGTGAGTGACATTACAACGTCCACCACCAGAAATTCTGACTTTGGTCAAAACTTCCTTACCTCTTTCTAGAATAGCAACTCTGATTTTCGGATTATTTTCCACAATATTAATGGCTGAAAAAAAACCTGCAGCACCTCCGCCTACAATGATAATGTCGTATTTTGAGTTCATAGTCTGTCCGGAAAATCGGAAATGATTCCGTTTATTTTATAGTGTTGTAATCGTTGAATGTCGGTTTCATGATTGACAGTCCAAGTGAAAATTTGGTAACCTTTTAGGATTGCTTTATTACAATTTTCCTCAGTTAATAAGGAGAAATGAGGGTGAATGGCTTTCGCCGATAATTGATCCGCCCATTCCAATGCTTGTTCGACGCTAGCTTGTGTAAGAATTCCTAAATTGATTTTAGGATTTAAAGTATAAACTCTTTCCAGCTCATCTTTTTGGAAACTTGACACGACAAAATCATCATATTGCCAGCCTTTTTCGTTAATATACTTTTCTATTACGGCAACCGAAGTTTCTGCGGTTTGATGTCCTTTTAATTCCACATTTATCCAGCATTTTCTATCAATTAGATCGAAAACTTCGGCTAACGTTGGCATTTCAAATCTACCTGAGATTTTTAAAGCTTTCAATTCCGTTAAAGTTAGTTTGTGTACTTCACCTGAACCATTAGTCATTCGATCGATAGTAAAATCATGAAAAACGACCAACTCCCCAGAAGCGCAAAGATGCACATCGAGTTCGACAGCATCGACACCCAAATCCAATGCTTTTTGGAAGGACTCTAATGTATTTTCGGCTATAAAACCTTTCGCTCCGCGATGTCCTATTTTTTGTATCATTGGAAATTATTCAACGATTAAAATTTTATACTCCCAAGGTTTGAAATCCATTTTTTGGTCTTTTTCTAACGTTATGCTTACGTCAAACATATAATCCAAGAAAGAACCTTCCACTGGAATGGTAAACTGTTTTGCTTTTTTAGACAAATTGGCTATAAAAATAACTTTTTTTCCATCCTTTTCTCTTTCAAAAGCTAAAATCTGTGTATCTCCAGAAGTGGCCAAACGCAAATAAGACGCTGGATTTTTCCCTCCATTTAAAGCTGGATTTTCAGACTTTAATTTCCCTAATTTTTCATAAACGTTCCACATTTTCCCTGCAACATGCGGAATAGTATCTTTTTCATAAAGCTTCAATCTTTTATTCAAATCGTATTCTTGTCCACTATAAATTAAAGGAATACCAGGAATAGTATAGGTCATCGCAGCAAAAACTTCGGCAGCATCGCCCATTCTTTCGTATTCGGTTCCATTCCAAAAATTCTCAGCATGATTCGACGTGAAATTCATACGAACGTTGTCTTTTGGATTTAAACTATCTATTTTCATCGCATACATATCCCAATCCTTGGCAGTTTTTTTGCCTTGAGCCATATTATTCATGATATAATGCGCTTCCCAACCGTATTGAAGATCAAAAGCATTATTTGACAGCTCAGGTTTTTCGGCTTCGGCCAACATAAATACAGGTTTGATTTTATTTAATTCTGTTCTAGAGTTGTTCCAAAAATCAACAGGCACTTCGGCAGCGACATCGCATCTAAATCCATCGACATTAAAAGTAGTTACCCAATATTTCATTTCTTCGAGCATGGCTTTTCTCAAGTTCTGATTGTCATAATTTAATTGAGCCACATCTTTCCAATCAAAAGGCGAAATCATTTTTCCGGTATGGTCATGAACGTAATATTCGGGATGTTCTGTAATCCATTTGTGATTCCAAGCGGTATTGTTGGCAACCCAATCTAAAATGACATATATGCCGTTTTTGTGGGCAGTTTGAATGAGTTTGATAAAATCTTCTTTGGTACCAAAATCAGGATTTAAACTTCTGTAATCTTTAATTGAATATGGATTTCCAAGGTATTTTTCTTTTTGAGACAAATTGGTAATTTGGTCCACCAAAGTATCCGCTGTGGCTTTGCGATTCTTAATTCCAATTTCATGAATTGGCATAAGCCAAAGTATTTTTATTCCCAATTTTTTCAATTGAGGAATATCCGAAGTAAATGCATTGAAAGTTCCTTCTGCGGAATACTGACGAATGTTAGCTTCGTAAATCACAGCATTGTCGGTCATTCCAACTGTAATTGGGCTGATATCATTTTTCTTTTTCTCTGGAAGATTTGAATCATTTTCTTTTTTACAACTCAAAAAGGTCGCAAATAATAATGCCAATAGAACTGTTTTTTTCATGCTTAATGTTACAACAAAATATTGCTTTTAATTTTTCTTCAAAAATACAATTAAATAAACAAAAAAAGGCTTCGCAATTGCAAAGCCTTTTGGTTATGATTTTAGAAAAATTTAGTTTCCTTGATCGTCATCAATATAGGTTTTATTTCCGTTTTTATTGATGTAATATCTTCCGCCACGAGGGCCTGTAAATACTTTACGACCGTTATATTCTCCAGTTATTTTATCATTAGGATCTGCTTTTTCGTTTGAAACCCTTTCTTTTTTAATTACTTTTTTGGGCTCAAGGGCTTTTTTAGTTGCTTTCTCTCCTTTAGCTGTTTCTTTGGCTGCTTTTTTTGTAGCTACTTCAGCTTTATTGGCATCCGTCTTGGCTTTTGCTTCTGCTTTATTGGCATCAGCTTTGGCTTTGGCTTCTGTTTTATTGGCGTCAGCTTTGGCTTTATTGGATTGCATTTTTGTAGACGAACCTTTTTCTTTTTTGGCGTCCGCTTCTGCTTTAGTGGCATCCGACTTTGCTTTAGCATCTGCTTTTTTTACATCAGATTTGGCTTTGGCTTCCGCTTTTTTTACATCGGATTTGGCGTCTGCTTTTGCTTTTGTTTCCGCTTTTTTAGCATCAGCCTTTTTTGCATCAGCTTTTGCTTTTGCATCGGCTTTTTTCGCATCGGCTTTTTCCTTTGCCTTGGCTTCTTTTTCAATGGCAGATTTAGACTTTACAGCCGTTTCCTGAGCATAAAAACTATTTGAAAAAATAAGAACCAAACACAACAATAGAACTCTTTTCATAATTTTAATAATTACAGTTAGTATGTTAAATTTAGTAATTTTTTTATAGAAAAAACATCCGTTATTAAAAATATGCTCGTAATTGAATGTTTCCCGTATGAATTGTTTGACTAGTTTCACTTTTTCTTCCTTGATAATTGATGTTGATGTCCAAATACTGCGTTAGATTTTTCTGGACCAACAATCGCCAGGTCATATTTTTTCCAGGTTGCAGACCTTCAAGCATTTGAAATCCTACTGGCGAAACTTCATTTCCAATAAACTTATTATCAAACCAAGAAAATTCACCATTTAATGTCAATTTCTTATCGCTGGCATAACTAAATGAGGTTCCAAATCGGTTTTGTTTTAACGATTCAAAATCTTTCAATTGGTTGTTTTTGATTTGCATTTCGTAGAACAAATCCAAACTGGCATTTTTAGTAAACAAATAGGAAATCTTAGGTTCAAACTCGTAACCTTTTATTTCAAAGTTTCTGCTGGCATAATTCTCGGAATTATTGCCGGAATTGAACGATTTTCCAGATAGCACAAACAACCAGTATTTTTTTAACAAATGAGTGTACTGCAATTGGTGCGAAAAACTGGTGCTTTCTTGCGCGCCTGAAGATTGCAGACTTTTTAATTTATTGGAAATAAAAGTATAGGTTACCGAATGATTTTGTTTTCCGCGGTTGTAAAACAAGCTATTTCTAACACTTGAATTCAATCCTAGTAAATCCTGATTCGTTGTTCTAAACGGATTCAAATCGAAGTTATCTCCTTCGCGTTTTATTTTTCGCTCGATTAAATACGATGATTGATTGTAAAAATGGGACAGTAGTTTTCTAAAATCTGTTTCATTTTGCCATTGCAATGGATTTAAAGTCACCGATTGTGAAAATCTATTCTGATGGGTTTTGATAAAAATCTGATTCGGTAAAAAGATTTTCACATACTTAGCCTGATCAGGGAAAGGCGCAATTTCGAATTCCTGCAACTCCTGAATTCCATTGCCATTGTAATCATTCCATGCATAAATTCCTCGTCCGGGTTCCACTTCCAAAAAGCTAAATTCCTGTTGGGGAATTGTTCCTGAAGTGGTTTCATAAACGGTTGTCGATTGAATTAATTGATCGAAAAAACGGTCGTTGTACAGTACTCTGGAATTCAATGACGGTTCATTGCCACGAACATCATCTTTAAATTTCAAATTTCGATAATTGACAAAAACAGACAAATCACTTTTTTCAGTTTGAATTAATTTTGACTTCAAATAATATGATTGCGAAATATTCACACGTTTAAGCTGACCCAGCTTCAAACTATCATTTACTCGATTTAAGTAACCCAATTCCACATAAACTTTGGTAGAATCCCCACGACCAACAAAAGCACCTAATTCAGTAAAGCGCTGACTTAAGGCCGACAATTCATTGTTTGTTTTATTTTTTTCCTGATTGTTTTCATGTCTGAAACTTCCTCCAATCCAATTTCTCTTAAAATAATATTTGGTTAGCGATTGATTTCTCAAAAACTTAGAGGTTGAAATTGTACTGTTGGTATTTAAGAAACTTCCATCGTTAGAAAAAAGCCAATTATTCGATTTAAAGAAACCAGAAACCACTTGACGATTTCCAGAAAAACTCTCAGAAAAATCTAATTTTTCAAACTGGTATTTCCAATTTGATTTGTCAGCCAAAGTAAATTCAAGACCTGAAATAATTAAACTTTGATTTCCCAATGGATTAATTAAATTCCAGTCGCGGTCAAATTCTATAGTAAATAAACGTTCAATAGTTTTGAAGTTTTTTTGAATCAATTGATAATTTCCAAAAGCATCAACTTGCCATTTTTTAGTAAACAATCGTTGTTTGAAATTCAGTTTTCCGGCCAATCCTTGATTGTTATTGTCATCAATTCCGGAAAATAAATTTTTATCGTTGTTACTCACACCAATTTCAAAATCTATGTTCGTTTTTTTACTCGGATTGAATTTTCCTAGAACGGTTGCGATTTGAATTTTTGTTGGCGGAACAAGTCTAATAATAGGCTCATAACTTCC
>JBDTNG010000176.1:0-3351 GCA_039933895.1 Flavobacterium sp.
AATGCAATGGAATCAATTGAAGATTCTAATGCCGAAGAAAGCGAAGACGAGACCTTGAAAGAGCGTCACGATATTCCGATGTTGGATTATGATACGCTTTCTATGGAATCACTTATTGACGAATTGAAAAAATTGGTCGAAGTAGAAAAAGTGATGTCAGTAAAAGATCACGTAGACGAAGTAAAAAAATCATTTTTAGCAAAATACTACCACCTTATTGAAGAGAAAAAAGAAGAGTTTCTTGCTGAAAATCCAGATACAACAGAGGAATTTCAATATCATTTCCCTCTTAAAACAAAATTTGATCAGTTATACACTTTGTATAAAGACAATAAAAATACGCATTTCAAAAGTTTGCAAACCAATTTAAAATCAAACTTAGAAAACAGATTAGCTATTGTAGAAGAATTGAAAGAGCTAATAAATCCGCAAGAAAACATCAAAGACACTTTAAAACATTTTAATGAATTAAGAGATCGTTGGAAAAATGCTGGACCAATTCCAAAGGACAAATACAACCATGTTTGGAATAATTATCACTTTCATGTAGAGAATTTCTATGACTATTTGCACTTAGATAGAGAAGCTCGTGATCTTGATTTTAAATACAATTTAGAACAAAAACAAAAAATTGTAGCTCGTGTAGAAGAATTGGTAAACGAAGCTGACATCAATAAAGCTTTTAGAGAATTACAGGATTTACACAAAATCTGGAAAGAAGATATTGGGCCAGTTTCTAGAGAACATCGTGACGAAATATGGAACAAGTTTAGTGACTTAACGAAACAAATGCACGACAAACGTGAGGTTTTGTTCGAAAATCAAAGAGGAACAGAACTTGAAAATTTAGAGAAGAAAAAAGAAATAATTGCTAAAATTGAGGTTTTGGCCACCGAAAAAGTGAATGCTCATTCGCAATGGTTGCTTCAAATCGAAAAAGTAGAAGCTTTGAGAACCGCTTTTTTCTCAGCTGGAAAAGTACCATCAGAAGTCAACGAGGAAACTTGGGCTGCATTTAAAACTGCCGTGAGAAATTTCAATTCTTTCAAAAATTCATTTTACAAAGACATTAAAAAAGAACAAAATAACAATTTGAACCTAAAAATGGCTCTGGTTGCTAAGGCAAAAGAACTTCAAGAAAGTACCGATTTTGAGGCTACTACTCCAATCATGAAGAAAATTCAAGAAGAGTGGAAACAAATTGGCCATGTTCCAAGAAAATTTTCAGATAAAATTTGGGCAGAATTTAAAACCGCATGTAATCATTATTTTGAAAAATTAAAAGAACAAAAAACGGAAGAAAACAGCGAAGAAGTTGCCTCTTTCAATAATAAAAAAGCGTATTTAGAAACGCTTAGAGAATTTCAATTAATTGGTGAGCATAAAACGGATTTAGACGCTATAAAACAACATATTGAAACCTGGAAAAGCTTTGGAAAAGTTCCCTTTCCTAGAAGACATATCGAAGGGAAGTTTAATAAAGTTTTGGATGTGCTTTTTGATAAATTAAGCCTCAGTAAGAAAGATAGCGAAATGATGCGTTTCTCTAATAGAATGGACAATCTATCTGAGAACAATGACACCCGAAAATTAGAAAATGAAAAGATTTTCTTGATGAAAAAAATTGATGAAATCAAGAATGAAATTTTTCAATTAGAGAACAATATTCAGTTTTTTACCAATACTCGAAATGCGAAAAAAGAGAATTCTATAGTGCTAGAAGTACGTAAAAATATAGAAAAACATAGAGAGGAAATGGAAGTTTTAAAAGATAAACTAAAACAAGTCCGAAACATCAATTTAGGATAAAAATTAATATTTTAACATAATTAACCTTGTTCAATTGATTGAATGAGGTTTTTTATTGTAAAAAATTAAATATGATAATTATCATTTTAATTTTTAGAATAACAACCTATTTTTGATTACTCATAAATACCTTTATCCATGAATAATTCTATCCTTCAAAAATACAATGTTCCCGGCCCTAGATATACGAGCTATCCCACTGTACCCTATTGGGAGGAAAATGGTTTTACGAATCAAATTTGGATTGATACGCTTAAAACATCATTTAAAGAAAGTAACTCAACTGAAGGAATAAGCTTATACATTCACCTTCCGTTTTGCGAAAGTTTATGCACCTTTTGTGGATGTAATAAACGAATCACTAAAAACCATGAAACCGAAAACCCATATATAGAAGCGATTCTAAAAGAATGGGCTATGTATTGCAATATTCTTGAAGACAAACCATTTATAAAAGAAATTCATTTAGGAGGAGGTACTCCAACTTTTTTTTCTACACAAAATTTAGAAACTTTAATAAATGGCATTTTTTGTTATGCAGAAAAAGCGCCTGGCTATGAGTTCAGTTTTGAAGGGCATCCAAACAATACAACTCGTGCTCATTTACAAAAACTGTACGATTTAGGATTCAGAAGAGTGAGTTTTGGCGTTCAAGATTATTCAGAAAAAGTACAAAAAGCAATCCATCGCGAACAGCCTTTTCATAATGTGGCAAAAGTAACTTTTTGGGCAAAAGAAATTGGCTATACCTCTATTGGTCATGATATTATTTTTGGTTTACCGTTTCAAGAATTAGATGATATCATCGATACGATAGAAAAAACAAATTCCTTACAACCAGATCGTTTGGCATTTTACAGCTATGCGCATGTGCCATGGATCAAAGGAAACGGACAACGTGGATTCAAGGATGAAGACATTCCAAAAGACGAAACAAAACGTATTTTATATGAAGTTGGTAAAGAATTACTAACTGAATATGACTATAACGAAATTGGCATGGATCATTTTGCCTTAAAATCGGATAGTTTGTACCAATCTTTTGATGAAGGTAAATTGCACCGTAATTTCATGGGCTATAGCTCATCAAAAACTCAGTTAATGATTGGATTAGGCGTTTCATCCATTAGCGACAGCTGGTATAGTTTTGCTCAAAATACAAAAGATTTAGACGAATATTACCAATTAATAGCTTCCGAAAAATTACCCGTTTTTAGAGGACATTTACTTACTGAGGAAGATTTAAAAATTAGAAAACACATTCTGAATTTAATGTGCAAATTTGAAACATCATGGGAGATGTATTCTAATTATTTCGTTGAAATTCCTGAAATTCTTATCCAACTTAAGGAAATGGAAAATGATGGTTTAGTAATTATCGAAAAAGACCGCATCAAAGTGACAGATGCTGGTAAACCCTTTGTGCGCAATATTTGTATGGCTTTTGACTTGCGATTAAAAAGAAATGCGCCGGAAACCAAATTGTTTTCGATGACGATTTAAATTTATTTTTTGGGCGTTACCCGCAGAAAAAGCGGGTCG
>JBDTNG010000177.1:0-15145 GCA_039933895.1 Flavobacterium sp.
GCTCACTTAATGGTAATCACTTTTTATATGAGAAGTAGATTATGGCCGTTTAAAGCTGCTGAAAACCCAGATGTTCGTACAACTGATGATCACTTCTTAATGGAAGTAGCAGTTAACAATAATGAAAGTGAATTAACTTCATTTTTACAAAGCACAGGTGCTGTAGAAGTTAAAGTAATTGAAAAGCATTAATCAGAACTATGAAAAAAGTATATACACTAGCAGTTTTAATGGGGTTATCTTCATTGCTGTTTTCATGTCAAAACAAACAAAAGCCTAACTACCAGTTTTTCCCAAACATGTATGAGTCGGTAGGTTATGAAACATATTCTGAATCTTCTGCTTTTAAAAATGGAAAAGAAGGACAGCTACCACCACAAGGATCAATCAAAAGAGGTTTTGTGCCTTATGAGTATCCTAATACAGACGCGGGTTATGAAGCTGCAAAATTAAATTTAAAATCGCCTTTAGATTCAGCTGCTGTTAACATGGAAAAAGGAAAAGAACTATTTAATATTTACTGTGCTATTTGTCATGGTGAAAAAGGAAATGGAAAAGGTAAATTGGCGACAAGAGAGAAATTTCTTGGGGTTCCAAACTATGCTGACAGACAAATTACAGAAGGAAGTATTTTTCACGTAGTAACTTATGGTAAAAACGCCATGGGTTCTCATGCCAATCAATTATCTCAAAAAGAAAGATGGCAAGTGGCTGGTTACGTTTTGAAACTTAGATCTGAATTATAATTGTAAAACACTCTATTTATAAGTTATGTATACATTTTCAAGCAAATTAAAAACACTATCTCTTATCCTAATGATTTTAGGAGTATTAGGTATTGGATACGGGTTTTTCACTGCACCTAAAAATACACAAGACGTAGAAGCAATTCTTTCTGCTGAAAGTCACGGAGAACATCATGCAACTACAGAAGCTGGAACTCATGAAGCTACTGCTACACATGAAGTTGCTCAAGTTGTAGAAGAAGAAGCCAAACCAATTACTGAAGTAGCGAAAGATTCTACAGCAGTTGCAGGTACTTCAGATACTACTGCAGTAATTGAAGCAGCTGCACCAGTTGCTCACGTTGAAAAAGAAAATCATGAAGTTACAGAAGCTGATGTTCATGCTGAGCACGCTGAGCATTTAGAACACGTTCTTGGTCAATTGCAAAATAAACCATGGGCTGCTTTATATGTTGCCGCTTTATTCTTCATGTTAATATCATTGGGTGTGTTGGCTTTTTATGCTATTCAACACGCTGCACAAGCAGGATGGTCTCCAGTATTGTTTAGAGTAATGGAAGCAATTTCGTCTTATTTAGTTCCTGGAGCAATAATCGTTTATGTTTTACTAGTGCTGTCGGGCTTACATTTGAATCATTTATTTGTTTGGATGGATCCTAATGTAGTAGCACATGATGAATTATTACAAAGAAAAGAAGGTTACTTAAATATACCGTTCTTCTTAATCAGAGCAGCTATTTTTATGGGTGGTTGGATTTTATACCGTCACGTAATGCGTAAAAATTCATTGGCTTTAGATGCAACTCACGATGCAACTTATTACAAGAAAAACTTTAAGATTTCTGCTGCATTCCTAGCATTCTTCTTGGTTTCTGAATCTATGATGTCTTGGGACTGGATTATGTCTGTAGACCCTCACTGGTTTAGTACTTTGTTTGGATGGTATGTATTTGCAAGTTTCATTGTAAGCGCTATCACAGTTATCGCTTTGGTAACTTTATACTTAAAATCTCAAGGATATTTAGAATTTGTTAATAATAGTCATTTACACGATTTAGCTAAATTTATGTTTGGTTTCTCTGTATTTTGGACTTACTTATGGTTCTCTCAATTCATGTTGATTTGGTATGCTAATATTCCTGAAGAGGTTGTTTACTTTAAATTCCGTATCGAGCATTATAACTTGCCTTTCTTCGGAATGGTTGTTATGAACTTCGTATTCCCAATTTTAATCCTTATCAACACTGATTTCAAACGTGTGCCTTGGATTCTTACTATGGCTGGAATTGTGATTCTTTGTGGACACTATTTAGATTTCCACAACATGATTTTCCCTGCTACTGTTGGTGACCAATGGTTTATTGGAATCTCAGAAATTAGTTCAATATTATTTTTCGCTGGATTATTTATATATGTTGTATTTACAACACTTGCTAAGCAACCATTATTACCAAAAGGTAATCCACTTATCGAAGAAAGTAAGCATTTTCATTATTAATATTTAAACAAGATAACAGATGACAAGTTTGTTGGTAATTATAGTTTTAGTCTTATTATCAGTTGCTATTTGGCAAATGACTAAAATTTTCGATTTGACTCAAGTTGGTAACAAAAAAGAAAGTTCTCAAGTTGCAAATGATAATGATAACAAAATCCAAGGGTATTTAATGTTTGGCTTCCTTGCCTTTCTTTATATCTTCACGATTTATGGCTTATTCGCATGGGGACACTTAGTTTTAGGAACTCCAGCTTCAGAACATGGTGCAGATTATGACAGCTTGATGTGGATTACATTCGGTGTTATTTTCTTTGTTCAGGCAATCACTCAGGCTTTATTACACTACTTTGCATTTCAGTATCGTGGTAAAAAAGACCAAAAAGCATTGTATTATGCTGATAATGATAAATTAGAGTTCATTTGGACGATAATTCCAGTTATTGTATTGGCAGGATTAATCCTTTACGGTTTGTATACTTGGACAAACATTATGTTCGTTGATGAAGACGAAGATGTAATGGTTATCGAATTGTATGCAAAACAATTTAATTGGGAAGCACGTTATTCTGGTAAAGACAATGTTTTAGGAAAAGCGAATGTTCGTTTAATAGAAGGTGTAAATACAATGGGTGTAGATCTTACTGATCCAAACGCTCAAGATGATATTGCAGTAAGTGAATTGCATTTGCCAAAAGGTAAAAAAGTAGTTTTCAAATTGCGTTCTCAAGATGTATTGCACTCTGCTTATATGCCACACTTTAGAGCACAAATGAACTGTGTTCCTGGAATGGTAACTCAGTTTGCTTTCAGACCAATTGTTACTACTGACGAAATGCGTCAGGATGAAGCAATTCTTGCAAAAGTTGAAGTAATTAACAAAATACGTTCTAAGAAAAGTGCTGAGTTAGTTGCTGAAGGTAAATCACCTCTTGATCCTTATAATTTTGACTACCTTTTATTATGTAATAAAATTTGTGGTGCTTCTCACTACAATATGCAAATGAAAATTGTGGTTGATACTCCAGAAGAGTTTCAGGCTTGGTTGAAAGAAAAGAAAACGATTGCAAATGCTGTTAAAGAAGACAAAGCTCCAAAGCCTGCTGAAAATGCACCTGCGCCAGCTGCAACACCTTCTGTAAAGAAAACTGATTCTACTGCTACTACAGTAGCAACAACAGCTGTGGATACAACAGCAAAAGCTAAATAATTAAATAATTAAAATTTAAAATAAAAAACTATGGCAGCAGCATCTCATGACCACGATCACGCACACGATCACGATCACGAACACCACCATAAAGATACTTTTATAACAAAATACATTTTTAGTATTGACCATAAAATGATTGCCAAACAATACTTGATTTCAGGTATTATCATGGGGATTATTGGAGTTATGATGTCTATTCTTTTTAGAATGCAATTGGCTTGGCCAGAGCAGTCTTTTGGAATTTTCAAATTCTTACTAGGTGAAAACCTTGCTCCAGGAGGTGTAATGCGTAATGATATTTACCTTGCATTGGTTACAATTCACGGTACGATCATGGTTTTCTTTGTACTAACAGCTGGTCTGAGTGGTACGTTTAGTAACTTATTGATTCCACTACAAATTGGTGCTCGAGATATGGCTTCCGGTTTTATGAATATGATTTCTTACTGGTTATTCTTTGTTTCTAGTTGTGTGATGTTAAGTTCTCTTTTTATTGAATCAGGACCAGCATCTGCAGGTTGGACAATTTATCCTCCTTTAAGTGCTTTACCTCAAGCGATCCCTGGATCTGGAATGGGTATGACATTATGGTTGGTTTCTATGGCTATCTTTATCGCTTCGTCATTAATGGGAAGTTTGAATTATGTGGTTACAGTAATCAACTTGAGAACTAAAGGAATGTCTATGACAAGATTACCATTAACAGTTTGGGCTTTCTTTATCACTGCTGTAATTGGTATTGTTTCTTTCCCTGTTTTATTATCAGCTGCATTGTTGTTAATCATGGATAGAAGTTTTGGCACTTCATTCTTCTTGTCTGATATTTTTATCTCAGGAGAAGTTTTACATTACCAAGGAGGTTCTCCAGTATTGTTTGAACACTTATTCTGGTTCTTAGGACACCCTGAAGTTTATATTGTATTATTACCTGCATTGGGTATTACATCTGAAATTATTGCAACTAATTCACGTAAACCAATTTTCGGTTACCGTGCGATGATTGCTTCGATATTAGCTATCGCGTTTTTATCAACGATAGTATGGGGTCACCACATGTTTATCTCAGGAATGAATCCATTCTTAGGTTCTGTGTTTACCTTCACGACTTTATTAATTGCGATTCCTTCTGCGGTAAAAGCATTTAATTACATTACAACTTTATGGAAAGGTAACTTACAGTTGAATCCTGCAATGTTATTCTCTATCGGATTGGTATCTACTTTTATTTCTGGTGGTTTAACTGGAATTATCTTAGGAGATAGTACTCTTGATATTAACGTTCACGATACTTACTTCGTAGTAGCTCACTTCCACTTAGTAATGGGTATCTCTGCATTGTATGGTTTCTTCGCTGGGGTTTACCACTGGTTCCCTAAAATGTTCGGAAGAATGATGAACAAGAACTTAGGTTATGTTCACTTCTGGGTAACCGCGATTTGTGCTTACGGTGTTTTCTATCCAATGCACTTTATCGGAATGGCTGGTTTACCACGTCGTTACTATACCAACACGAACTTCCCGTTATTTGATGATTTAGCAGATGTGAACCAAATTATTACAACGTTTGCATTAATTGGAGCTGCTTTCCAAATTGTGTTCATGTGGAATTTCTTTACTAGTATTTTCTACGGAAAAAGAACAGTTCAAAACCCATGGAGATCTAATACTTTGGAATGGACTGCACCAATCGAGCACATGCACGGTAACTGGCCAGGAGAATTGCCAACTGTACACAGATGGCCTTACGATTACAGTAAGCCTGGACATGACGATGATTTCGTTCCTCAAACAACTCCTATGAAAGAAGGCGAAGAAGAACTTCACCATTCATAATAAGATTTATACTTTTAAATGCCTTTCCAAAAGAAAGGCATTTTTAGTTTGAAGTATTTTCTTAACTTTAAACGTTTAAAATATATATATGCAAAAGCTATTTCAACTTGTTTTATTACTCACTTTTCTAAACGGATTTTCGCAAGTACAGGAAGCTCCCAATTTTGAAGCTATTGATTCTTTATATCGTGAAGATCAGTTTTACTTTGGGGTTACTTATAATATTTTGAATAACAAACCTTATGGTGTTTCTCAAAACTCGTTTTCAGCTGGGTTAGATTTGGGCTTTTTAAGAGATTTCCCTATCAATAAAAAGAGAACTGTGGCCATTGCACCCGGATTGGGATTCTCCTACAGCAATTACAAGCAAAACTTGATTATTCAGGAGAAAGACGGTGGTATCAATTACAGTACTATTGAGCCGAATGCTACTTTTGATAAAAATAAGTTTTCTTTTTATACTGTAGATGTACCTATTGAGTTTCGATGGAGGACTTCTACTTATGAATCGCATAAATTTTGGCGTATTTATTCGGGAGTGAAGTTTAGTTATGTGTTTTTGAGTAAATCACGTTATGTGGATGATGAGCATCATTATAAGATCATCAACAATTCGGATATCAATAGATTACAGTATGGGGCGTATCTTGCTACAGGTTGGAACCAATGGAATTTTTACGCCTATTATGGATTGAATGATCTCTTTAAGAAAGGTCAGTTGAATGGAGATGCTATTGAAATGCAAACCTTGAATGTTGGTTTGATGTTTTATATCTTATAGCCAGAAAAACAACAATAATAATTGGGGCAATAAGCCGATGACATAGCCCATGAGCAGTTCTTTGTTTGAATGGGCTTTCATAAACAATCTAGAAGATGCTACGAGTCCGTTGCAAAACAACAAGAAGGTTAAGAGTATGACTTCGCGTACTTGAAAATGAATGCAGCTGCTGATACAAAACACAGTGAGTGATGACATGCCTAACATGTGCAGACTGGTTTTTTTATGGAAATAGACCAATATTAATGCGATGATACTGCTGATGATACTTCCTAGGAAGAAATAATACAATTCGGGTAAATTGTCTTTGGTGACGCTTTTGGTTATTAATACGGAGAGTAACACGATGTGTAATACTAAGGGTGTTTTGCGTTGGGCGACTTTGGTGACCATCATCGAATCTATTTTTCCAAGGGTAACGAGTAAATAGAAGCACGATAATGGAATAAATACTGTTACTAAGAGTACTTGAAGTGTAAACAAGTAAATGGCTTCGTAAACGAAGTATCTGTCGGTTACTATAAAAAAGTAAAACAATGTAGCGAACACCGAAATAAATATTGGGTGGAATAAGTAGGAGAAAAAGGGGAGTATTCTTTTCAATGTGGTGGTATTGGTATTACAAATATAAAACACTTTTTTCTTTTACTTGATGGTAAATGGTTAATCTTGGTTTACAGTTTTGCAGATTTAGGATCGTGTTTGCATGTTGCAAGTGTCTATTGTTTTAATTTTTTCTTTTGTCTTGATACAAAAGAAACAAAAAATCAAGTCTTGGCTTTTCAGCGGTCAAATTAAGTTTCGAATCCTAAAAAGAAATGAACTCGGCTGCGCCTCAAACAGCATTTCTTTTTACGGATTCTTCAACTATTTGACATTAGCTTCCAAATCCTAAGACAAGCGTAAGGATACCTATTTTTGTTATTACTTGACGAATAGTATAGGACGGGGGGGACGGGGGTTTACGAGAGTATTTGGTGTAAAACACTTGTTTCCGGTACGTATTTGTAAGTTTCCGGTGCGTATTTGTAAATTTCCTGTACGTATTTGTAAGTTTCCTGTACGTGTTTGTAAATTTCTGGTGTTCATTTGTAAGTTTCCAGTGCTCGTTTGTAAGTTGCAGGTGTCTATTTGCATATTGCAGGTTGGTTTGTTACTAATTGTAGGTAAGGAAGAATTAGTGGAGGGTGTTTCTTTATTGCGTTATGCTGGCCAATATAAAAAATTGAATTTATGCCCGTCGGGATCTGAGAAACCAAATGTGTATCCTTTGCCTACTTCCGATGGTGCTGAAAAGATTTTGCCTCCTGCATCGGTTACAATTTTAACCCATTGGTCGATTTCGTTTCTGCTTTCACAAGAGAGACTGAAAATGATTTCGTTTCCATTTTTTAAATCGGCTATTGGCCCGCCCATACTTGGTTCTAGTTTTTCCTTGAGGAAAAAATGGATGATGAAGTTGTCGTCACTTACAAAAAAACTGGTTAAATCACTGGAACGGCCATTGGATTTGAATCCAAGTTGGGTGTAGAAATTCGTGGTTCGGTTTAAGTCGGATACCGCTAAATTAGCCCAGATTTTTTTTATTTTCATCTTCGTAATTTTTAAAGTTTGTATTGTGGTAGTGGTATAAAATTACGAAATATTTGTTTTTAGATGCTTCTTTTCTTTTGTCTTGACACAAAAGAAACAAAAAGTCAAGTCTTGGCTTTTCAGCGGTCAAATTTAGTTTTGAATCCTAAAAGAAATGAACTCGGCTGCGCCTCAGACAGCATTTCTTTTTACGGATTCTTCAACTATTTGACACTCGCTTCCAAAGCCTAAGACATGCGTAAGGATAGACATTTTTATTATTACTTGAGCAATAGCGAAGGAGGCGGGTGAGGCGTAGAGATAGATGTTTATCTTGTTAAGACGTCTTGATGTTGGGATGTTTTGAGGAGCGGGTAACTATTATGCTTAATTTTTCCCAAAAAGGAACTCATGAATATCTATAACATTTCCTCTTCGCATTTGTACCAAATCACCTGATTTTTTTATAAAAATACCTAAAGATCTTTCGTTGTAAATTAATTTCATTTCTGTGGAATAATCTACAGCTAAATACATATCACCCTCTAATTTAAAAAAAGGAATTTCCAATTTGCTTTTTACTTTTACACCTCTATTTACTATTACTCCATTAGTAAGTTTTTCTTTAAGAACATTTTCGTTTTTCTCTTTAGAGGACACTTTTGAATAAGCTACCATCATATTCATCCATTCATCACTATCTATTAAGTACCAATTTACTTTGTTGAAGTCTATACCTTGTTCATTAATCCACCCATAACTAGTAAAAGCAAATAATATTTGTTTTTTTCCGTCAAGAACTATGTCATCTGCTGGAGTAAATTCTTGTATTTTGAAAGAAATAACAGAAGTAGTTGACATATCTTTTAATTTTTTACCCTCAAAATCTAATGTCTTTAATGAAAAACTCGTTAGTTCAGGATGATTAGCTAAAATCCATTGAGTAGCTGTCAATTCAGCCCTTTCCTTCATGTCTTCAATGGCTACAATTCCAGCTCCAATTGCTGCAATTCCTGTAGCTACAGCAGCTACCGCTGCGCCGTTATTTTGTGCTTTTAATTGTTTTGGAAAAAGAGATATTATAATAATTAATAATAAAGTAATTTTTTTCATTGTCTAATATTTAGAAATAATGTTTTTTAAATTGCTTGTTGTTGTGCGTCATCATTTTTGAATTATGATTATTCAAGCAATAAAATTGTTCTGTTAGTAAGCTCATTTTTATACTTCAACAAATCATCAATATGGTCCAAAATGTATTCATTTGTATCAATGCTTAACTTCATACATTTATCATTGAAATTCAATTTGCAGATTACTTTTTTAGTGGAATCATCTATACTTATATTAAAGAAGCTTTTGAAGTCTTTGTAACCAATACGCTCTTTTGGGATTTTCTTGTTTTGAATTAGTATTGTTCTGATAGTATGATACGCTTGAACTTCAAGTTCTGTTGTGATAACACCTTGTAAATTTGTACTGGCTTCTAGCAATACCTTTTTGTCATATATGCTTTTTAAGAATGATGAAGTAAATAGGTTAATCATTTTGCCTTGGGTTTCATCGTTGAACTTGGTCGTAAAAGTCATGTTCTTATGAATGATTTTTAATAGTTCTTTTGATGGTAAGGTTATTTCTTTGAAGAATGCATTTTCAAAACTTTCATTGAATACTGTTTCTTGTGCAGATTTAACGATTTCAATTACTTTGATGTATCTCTTGTCAAATTTAATCAGTGTTTCTAAATCCTTTTCTGAATAGGTGGTGATGCTGAATGTGAAGAATGGTTTGTTGTCAATAATATTGGGTTCAACAACATCAGAATAAAATCGGTATTCGATTCCGTTTGTAAGGATGGCAATTTTTGAATTCTTAGTGTTGCTAAAATAACCATTCAATTGACCTGCTTCTCTATCAGTTAGTTTGCTATTGTATTTTTTAGCTTCGACTAGAATAGTGTCTTTTTTATTTAATAGTATAGCGTAATCAATTTTTTGACTAACTCTATCTCCAAAATCTGCATTGTATTCTGGAATCAGATTATTTGACTCGTAGTTTAGCATAAAAAAGAAAGGTTCAATTAGGAACTTTCTGGTTTGTGCTTCATTGGTGCAAAGCTCTATTGCATCATTCCACTTGAAATTATCTAGTAATTTCTTTAATTGATTTATAGCTTGTTTTGGTATTGTTGTGTTCATAGAGTGGGTTTTTTGTTGGATTGGATTGTAACTTCAATACTATCAAGTTAGAGTTATTTGTCATTATTCACTAAATTAATAATTGAGTTTAAACTTCCATCGTGTTTGTTTTTTTTTGTCCAAATGATACTGTCTTTAGAATTTTCAAGTATATATTTTCCTTTTATTAATTGAATTCTGTACAGTTTTTTTAATTTTATTAGAAACATAGATAACTTCATTTTCTATCCACCAATCTTTATTGTTTTTAGTTAAATCAAATAATTCTTTAATAAATTCCGAACAACTATTGTATCTCTTATTTATATCTTTAGAAGTTGCGGTTTTAAGCACTCTTTTTATTTGATTGTTTATGTAAAGAGGTAGACTGTAATAGTCTAATAATTTATCTCTGAGTATTAAATTTTGTAAGCAATCATCAATAAACTGCCATTTTTCAAAACTCCCATTAATTTTATTATATTTTATTTTCTGTTTATCATTAAGCCAATCATAAGGAGCAGTTGGGAATTTACCTCCTAAAAGTTGAAAAAAAATTAAACCTACTTGATAAATATCAGCTTTGCGAGTGTATTTATTCTCTGTTATTACTTCGTATGGTTTATAGATTTCGGTTGCTTTTGAAGCAACGACAGATTCTATGTTGTCACCAATATATTTAATTGACCCAAAGTCGGATATGTAGATGTTTTTAGTTTCTTTGTCAATTAAAATATTATTAGGTTTTAAATCTCTGTGTAAGAGATTGTTTGGAGATTTATGCAATTCATTTAAACCACTTAGAATTTGTTGTGTGAAACTTATTGCATCAAAAATGCTTATTACATTATTCTCAAGATAATATTTTAAATCACCTCCACTTATTTCTGGTGTTAAAAAATATGCATATTGTTTATCTATTATTTTAGCGTCATATATTTCAAGGATATTATTATGTTTTATACTTTTTAAAAGAATTGGTTCATTATGAGTATTCAAATCTTCATTGTATCCATAAAATTTTAAAGCAACGCGATCATTTAATATTTTCCTAGTACCGAAATATAATTCGCCAAAAGCACCTGTGTCTGAATACCGGTCTATTTCTATATCCTTTTGAGTAGCAATAAAATCTCTAATTAAATCATCTACATTTTCGTCTTCCATTTACTATTTGTTTAATATATAATATGCTAATTGTAATGACGGAATTTGGTATTTATGTTTTTCCTTTAATGGAAACTCGTTTTTTTTATAGTAAGTAGTTAATGTTTGTGGTGGTACAAATTCTATTTCAATTGCTGAATATGTTTGAATTAAACCTTCTATTTTAAATGATATAGGAGATGAAGAATACTGACCTTTACTATTTCTTCTTAAAATTACAATTCTGTCCAGATTTAAAGAATCAAAATGAGTATGTAAAGTAGAAGTGAAATTTAGTATTTCATGATGATTTAAATCGTCATTTAGAGTAATTGAAGTGAATTTACCCGTATGGTTAATATAATCTCCGTCATTATTTTTTTCATAAACAGTTATTATTAATCTTTTTATGTCGATTTCTAATGCACATATTTTCATCTGGAAATATTTTTATTAATTTATCTCAACTTAGTAAATTTATACAAGCCTAATTTCAGCGAGTAATGTATAACTATAAACCAACACCAAACAATCACCTGTATTAATGATATTTGTCTCACTAATTTTAGTTAGAAGAAAAGTATTTTGCATAAAAATGCCTAACACTTAGGGTATTAGGCTTTTTGTAAATATTGGCTAGATTGGTCATTTTATTTGTAGGTGTCCCATAATTGTATGAGGGTATTTTTGTCACCATTGAATGCGTTAATGTCCATATCGCAACTCGTCCCGGCTATTTTATAGGGGCATGAAAAACCTGTTTTGGTGCTTTTCTGTCCACTACTGGATAAGGGGGTAAACTCACGGCTGTATTTTATGTTTCCATTTGCTAAAGTTTTGCATTGCTTTTTTGCAGTGTTATAGTCGCATTCGCAACAATTAATTTCACAGCTAAATTGCCAAATGGTTACTTTGTCCCATACTTTAGTGCTTAGGGTTGGTAATTTGGAAATAAAGCGTGCGTACCAAAGCGGACATTTTGCAAAGACACTAGTCTTGTCGTAGTGCTTGTTGATTTCATTGAACACCGCATTGTTGACATATATGAATGGATACTTGTGGGTTTTTTCAAAAATCCTTTCGATGAATTTTGTGGCGTTTTTTAGGGAAATATTGTTTCCGCCAATTTCCTCAATATCAAGCGCCATGGGCTGGTCTAGATTGTCTTTGATGGTTTCTAAATAAAAATCGGCTTGTTTGATAGGATCTGCTTTTGTTCCCAAGTGATATGAAGCATATAGTAGTCCTTTTGATTTTGCAGTTTGACTTCTGGCGCTGTACTTGTTATCGCAGTTGAAACCTTGAGAGGCTTTGTGTATAATGCCAGCCACTCGTGGATCTGTAATTAGTTTGTCAAAATCGATATCATTGCCTTGGTAAGGATTGATAATGAGGGATAGGTGTCTTTAGTCCAAGGTTTGTCATTAAAATCATTCGTTTGTCCGTAGCTGGTTAAACTCAAAAGTGAAAATAAGAATAGTAGCTTTATTTTTTTCTTCATTTTGTGGTTTTTAATAGGTTAATTATGTGTTTTTCGTTGGATATCAGTGTAGAGAAGACAAGAAAAGTAGTAGCAGGAACTTTATAAAAGTAAAAAAGGAGGCAATTGATATTGCTTCCTTTTTTTTAGCTCTGTTTTGATAGGGTAACGAATTTGCTATAAACATCCCTGTATGCTTTGTTTTTGTTAGGGAAACTTCCAGCTGTAGAAAACCCTGTATACTTTGTTTTTTTTAGGGAAACTTTCAGTTGTAGAAAACCCTGTATGCTTTGTTTTTTTAGAGGGAAACTTTCAGCTGGAAAAAACCCTTGTAATTTGTGTGGTATTTTTTGGTGTATTACTACACTACAATATTAAACACTCTAGAGATAATTGTTTTACGGTTTTTACACATAATTTGTTAAACTTTCAATTATTGTTTTTTTTGTTGTAAATGTGCTGTATCATTTTTTTAGACATCTCAAAGTCAGAGGGCTTTACGGAACTGAAAACATTTAAAGAAATTTTATAAAATTAAAAAAGGAAGCAATATGAGTTGCTTCCTTTTTTATGCTCTTTTTTTTTAGGGTAACAAAATAGCTATAAACATCCCTATATGCTTTGTTTTTTTAAGGGAAACTTTCAGCTGGAGAAAACCCTTGAATTGTAATATTCTATGCTTGCATAAGAACATTACAATATTAAAAACTCTGCGGGTAATAACTTTACGGTTTTACCGTAAAATTTGTTAAATTTTTTAACGTAAAAAAAGCCTAACAAAATTGTTAGGCTTTCTATATATAGTATGTTTTACATTTTCTTTCGCATTCTTGCGACAGGGATGTCGAGTTGTTCGCGGTATTTGGCGACTGTTCTTCGGGCAATAGGGTAGCCACGTTCTTTGAGCATGTCGGCCAATTGGTCGTCCGGTAAAGGTTTGCTTTTGTCTTCTTCTGCAATAACCGTTTGAAGGATGTTTTTGATTTCGATGGTGGAAACTTCTTCACCCTGATCGTTAGTCATGGCTTCCGAGAAAAACTCTTTGATTAATTTGGTTCCGTAAGGGGTGTCTACATATTTACTGTTGGCCACACGTGAAATCGTCGAAATATCCAAACCAATCATATCGGCAATGTCTTTTAGGATCATTGGTTTTAGTTTGGTTTCATCACCGTCTAGGAAATATTCTTCCTGGAAGTGCATGATGGCATTCATGGTCACAAAAAGAGTCTCCTGACGCTGTTTGATGGCGTCGATAAACCATTTGGCAGAATCCAGTTTTTGTTTGATGAATTGTACCGCATCCTTTTGTGCATGCGATTTGTCTTTCGAATCCTTATAGGTCTTCATCATGTCTTGGTAATCCTTAGACACGTGTAATTCGGGTGCGTTACGACCGTTTAATGTTAGCTCTAATTCGTCTTCTATGATTCGTATGGCAAAATCAGGAACAACGTGTTCGGTGATTTTATTGCTACCAGTATAAGCGCCACCTGGTTTTGGATTTAACTTTTCGATTTCATCGATGGCTTTTTTGAGTTGGTCCTTCGAAACATCGAATTTGGTCAAAAGCTTTTCGTAGTGTTTTTTGGTGAAAGCCTCAAATTGCTCTTCAATGATAGAGATGGCTAAGGCTACTGATTCAGTAGGCGTTTTGTGTTTTAATTGTAACAGCAAACATTCCTGTAAATCTCTGGCGCCAACGCCTGAAGGTTCTAATTCGTGGATGATGCACAATGTTTTTTCTACTGCTTTTTCATCGGTATAAATTCCTTGTGTAAAAGCCATGTCATCGACAATGTCCTGAATGCTACGGCGGATGTAGCCCATATCATCGATGCTTCCCACTAAGAATTCGGCGATATCGCGTTGATCATCCGATAAAATAAAAGTATTGAGCTGATTGATCAAATCCTGATGAAAACTCACAGGGGCAGCTAATGGTGATTCGCGCTCTTCGTCGTCGTCACTATAGTTGTTGGTCTGTGTTTTGTAATCGGGAGTTTCGTCGTTGCTTAAATATTCGTCTATATTAATATCGCCTGAATCAATGCTGTCGTTGTCATTGTAATCGTCGAAATCATCGTTGTTGTCAAATTCGTCTTTTTCGTAAATTTCTTCTTCGTCATTTCCGTTTTCCAACGCTGGATTTTCATTCATTTCTTCAATCAAACGTTGTTCAAAAGCCTGAGTAGGCAACTGAATTAACTTCATCAACTGAATTTGTTGTGGAGATAATTTCTGAGATAATTTAAGATTTAAAAACTGCTTTAACATAAAAAAAATTGTTGAGGAACTCAATAGCAAAGTTGCTAAGTGTTCTTCTATTTATGGATTAAAAGTAATCAAAAATTGAATTTAAACGATTTGTTTAAACTCGCTTTTTTAAAAAAAAACTTCGTAACCAAGTTGTCTCAGTTACGAAGTGACTTTTTATTAAAATTCTGCACTTCCAGGTGTTCTTGGGAAAGGTATTACGTCACGGATATTTGTCATACCTGTTACGAATAACACCAATCTTTCGAAACCAAGACCGAAACCAGAGTGTACCGCACTACCGAAACGACGTGTATCTAAGTACCACCATAATTCTTCTTCGTCGATGCCTAAGACTTTCATTTTCTCTACTAAAACATCGAAACGTTCCTCTCTTTGAGAACCTCCAACGATTTCTCCAATTCCAGGGAAAAGGATGTCCATTG
>JBDTNG010000178.1:0-2665 GCA_039933895.1 Flavobacterium sp.
ATAATAATCAAACGTTGCCAAGCTGGTTTCGAACGAAATTCCCAAGGTTGCGGAGTCAATGCCATTTGCTCTTTGTCCATGCTTTCGTCAATCATTCCTGATATTTTGACATATCCACCAAGAGGCAGCCAGCCAATTCCGTATTCGGTTTCGCCAATTTTCTTTTTGAACAATGAATATTTTACGTCAAAAAATAAGTAGAATTTTTCTACTCTGGTTTTAAATATTTTAGAAGGAATAAAATGTCCTAATTCGTGAAGTATAATCAGTAATGATAAGCTCAATAAAAATTGAGAAAGCTTGATAACTATTTCCATTTCTTGGTTTTAATTTCTGTATTGCGCACAAAAGTAAGGCTTTCTATTTTACTTGCAAAGATTTAGTTTTAGGCAAGACGATAAAAATTTGTTAATAATTACATTGTTTCTATATAATCTTCAAAAGTTCTAACGTAACTTTACTTTCCAAAAAGACCTTTTTTAATCTAAAATTTCAGTTTTTTTTAATCTAAATAAGTAGTTATGCCTGTTCAATTGTTTTCTCCCATTCAAATAAAAAGCCTCATACTCAAAAACCGAATTGCCATTTCGCCCATGTGCCAATATTCTGCTCAAGATGGTTTTGCCAATAATTGGCATCTTGTTCACCTTGGTAGTCGAGCTAGTGGAGGTGCCGGATTAATAATTCAAGAAGCAACATCGGTTTCTCCCGAAGGACGAATTTCACCTAGTGATCTAGGAATATGGAAAGACGAACACATCGCAAAATTTCAAGAAATCAACCAATTTATTGTTTCGCAAAATGCAATTCCGGGAATTCAATTGGCACATGCTGGAAGAAAAGCAAGTATGTCCGAACCTTGGAAGGGAAATAAAAGGTTGAATGAAACCAACGGAGGTTGGAATCCAGTAGCACCAAGCGCCGTGAGTAATCATTCTAACGAAAAACCACCAGTTGCTTTGGATAAAATTGGAATCCAAAAAGTGATTTCCGATTTTAAAATGGCTACAAAAAGAGCTTTGCAGGCAGGTTATCAAGTGCTGGAAATTCATGCAGCACACGGTTATTTATTGCATCAATTTATGTCGCCTTTATCCAATTTCAGAACAGATGAATACGGCGGAAGTTTCGAAAATAGAATTCGATTTCTATTGGAAGTTATGGAAGCTGTTCAATCGGAATGGGCTAATAATTTGCCTTTATTGTTTAGAATATCAGCTACAGACTGGGCAGATGGCGGATGGAATATAGAGGAATCTGTAGCACTTTCTCAACTATTAAAAGAAAAAGGCGTAGATTTAATTGATGTTTCTTCTGGCGGAGTAGTATCACATCAAAAAATCACATTGGAGCCAGGTTATCAAGTGCCTTTTGCCGAAAGAATCAAAAAAGAAACGGGAATTCTAACCGGTGCTGTAGGTTTAATTACAGAAGCAAGTCAGGCTGAATCAATAATTACAAACGGAAAAGCCGATTTAGTGCTTTTTGCTAGGGAATCCTTGAGAAATCCCAATTTAGCATTAGACTTCGCCAGAGAATTAAATACAGACATTAAGTGGCCAATACAATACGAAAGAGCAAAATAATTACAACTAATACACTTTGTCAAAGTTTTGAACCTTGACAAAGCTGTTAAAAATCAATACTAATGAAAAAAATAAAAGCAGCACTATTATCATACGGAATGTCGGGAAAAGTTTTTCACGCACCATTTATGGAACTTCATCCCGGTTTTGAACTTTTGGGTTCGTGGGAACGAAGCAGCAAAAATATCCAAAATGACTACCCAAATACCATAAGTTATCCTAGCTTAGAATCTATTCTAGAAGACCAATCAATCGAATTGGTTGTAGTAAACACGCCTATTGATTCTCATTTTGAATATGCCAAAAAAGTTTTAATGGCAGGAAAACATGCTTTGGTAGAAAAAGCATTTACAGCTACACTCGAAGAGGCAAAAGAATTAAATGCTTTGGCAAAAGAAAAAGGATTGAAATTGTTCGTTTTTCAAAACCGAAGATGGGACAGCGATTTTAAAACAGTGAAAAAAGTGCTTTCTGAAAATTTACTAGGCGATATTGTTGAAGCCGAAATTCATTATGACCGTTATAATCCAGAGTTGAGTCCAAAAATACACAAAGAAACTGCCAATTCGGGTTCAGGAATTTTGAGAGATTTAGGCCCTCATGTAATCGATCAGGCACTTACTTTGTTTGGTTTACCCAATGCTGTTTTTGCTGATATTCGTTTCACAAGAGAACATACCATTATCGAAGATTATTTTGATATTTTATTCTATTATCCTGATTTTAGAGTGCGATTGAAAGCTGGTTTTTTTGTTCGCGAAGCACTTCCTTCTTTTATTTTTCATGGAAAAAAAGGCTCCTTCCTTAAATCAAGAGGTGATGTACAAGAAGACGAACTTAAACTCGGAAAAAAACCTAATTTGGATAGTTGGGGAACAGAATTAAAATCCAAAGAAGGATTTTTGCATACTGAAATGAATGGTGATGTATTTAATGGAACCATTCCAACACTTCAGGGTAATTATTATGATTATTTTGATGGTCTTTATCAATCTATGGTCAATGATACTCCTGAACCTGTGAGTGCGCAAGATGGCATCAACGTTATGCAAATTATTGAAACTGCCGTACAAAGTAAT
>JBDTNG010000179.1:0-3707 GCA_039933895.1 Flavobacterium sp.
GTGAGCCGGCGCATACGCAATTGTCTCCCACAATAGCGGCAGGTAATCCGCCAATTAACACAGAACTATTTCCGCCAGGTAACAAGGGACCACCAACGTGAGGTTTTGATCCGTCCGACATAGGACAAGTATGCATGTCTGTACTTCTTGCTGCTGCTGCCATTTTAATTCAAATTGATGATTGCTCCTTTTAAATCCATTTTTGCAGTTGCATCAACCGCAACTTGCATTCCTTCTACCTTAATACTTCCTTTGGCTTTAATATTCAAATCTTTGCAGCTTTCAATAGTAATACCTTGGTCATTTAGTGTAATTTTATTTTTGTTTTCATCTTCAATGACAAAACCTTTTAAGTCATCGCTTATGGTTAGAATATTTCCTTTTTTGGTACTTAATTCGATACTTTTCTTCTCATCATCCATGATGATTCTGGTTCCTTCTTTGGTTACAAAACCTTTTAGATAATTTTCTTCCTTGATAGGAAAAGGCATACTTTTTGTGCTACTGTATAAACTTCCTAAAATGATGGGTGTATCAGGATTATTCCCCAAACAACCTACAATTACTTCGTCACCAATACTTGGAATAAAATAACTTCCCATTTCGTTAGAAGCATTGAGTGTGGCTAATCTTGCCCAAACTCCTTCTCCGCTTTCGGACAACACTGGCATTCTCACTTTAATTCTGAATTGGTTGTTTGGATCTTCCACAATTTGTGTAACTACACCAATTTGCAATCCGTTTATTTTGTTCGATTGTCCAACTTCAGCATGACCATTATTTGTCCCTGGAGTTGTGTTTTCTGTAAATGATTTTTCACTTTCCAATCCAAAGCCATATTCTGTTTTCCAGCAACCTCCTTCAATGGTATGTGTCTCTTGGGTAATCAATAAAGGCTTGGGTTTATCATCACTTGTATCGATATCTGGATTTACTTTATTGAAACCAATATAATCGCCAACTTTAGCTTTCAGGTTTCCGAATGTGGTTACTCTCCCATTAATAGCGGCGATATTACTTTTGACTAAAATAGCTTTCGCAATTCTGTCTACCGTTCCCAATTGGAATGTCATCTGACTCAACTTAACCGAGTGTGGATTGTCAGCTGCATTTTGCGAAGTTGTGACTTTATTTAATTCCTGTTTTTCAATATCCCAACCTTCAATAGTCACTGCTGATTTTATCTTTTGTGGATCGGTTTTTCCAGAAAAAGAAAAAACATTAATGCCATTTTCGGCTAAATAAGTAATCTCTTTTTTCTCTTTTAAAATATCAATTCCTGTAAAATTCGCATTTCGTAAAGCGATGGGCATTCCTATAGAATCTAAAAATCCTATTAAATAATCCCAAGGCACAGTTGATGTGTTGTGTGTAATATGTTCTTTCCCCCATTCTTGCCCTTGAAGTGTATCACTCAACACCAAATCTTTAGCAAACAGCGTCATTTTGTCTTCAAAAGTCTGATTGTTATTTTCTACTTCTTTTGTGGACAATGCCAAACGATACGCTTTGTCTTTGCATTCAATTTTTATAATACTTAAATCATTGCTCTCTTGTGAATCCAAGGATTTTATAATCCCTTTAAAAAGTGTTTCTGATTTGTTTTCAAAAGCGATTTTAACTTCAATCTCTAAAGGAGGATCAGTTGGCTTTCTGCTTAATACGTCAATGGGTAATTTTTCTGTACTGTTCTGTTCTCTTTTGGAAGAAAGGAAAGTGAACTTAGCGAAAGAAATTTTATTCAATTCGAAATGAACTGTAGCTTCTTTCAACAAACTATCCAAACCAGTATTTTTATTGTTAATTAAAAATTCTAGCTTGAGTAAAGTTTCAGAAGGGTAAAATGGTTTTACAGTTGGCATTTTGATTATTTGATTGGTGGAAATATTATTTTTTGCCCCAAACTAACTTGTCTGAAACTTAGCAGTTTATTGTTTTTGGCAACATCGATATAAAAAGTGTTATTTTGGTAAATAGACTCCGATAATAAGGCCAAATCGTCATCCATTTTTATTACTCTTTCATGCGTTAAATCCGGTGAGCTTTTCTTTTCTTTTGCCACCATTAACTTGTAATCTATTGTGCCTTTAAAACCACATTTTACCTTTGCTCTGATAGGTCTTCCGTCTTTTCTGAAAAGTGAGTATTCGACATCCATGCTTTTTAATCGGCAACACAAACTATATCCGCCCCAAAGTAACTTCAGGTAAGAAGTTTGGTGTGTATCACCATTATAACTCATCAGTAGTTTTTTAAACTCTTCGACTTCTTTTTCAACAGTTTCCACCTCAGCAAAAGGATTTACGACAGCAGGTTTCAAGGCATTAGCGACATCTCCCGCAACATCCATAAGCGATTCGGTGCCTTTTCCGTCTTTTATTTTTCCTGGAGGAACAACGCCTGAACTATCAAAAAAGAATTCGAAATTAACTTCCTCTCCTTCAATTTTATTATATTTCAAATCGCTGCCTGTAGTTCCCATGGCTTGCCCTTCGCAAAAAACCACATTCTGTTTTATTGAATACTTTTCAGGATTCAATTGAACAAAAATGGTTTTCTTAGGAGGTTCAATGTAATCTTTCGAAGGAAAGACCTCTATTCGCATTTTGTCGATAATACCCAATAGTCCTTTTATCATCTTTCTTCTTTTTCTTTAATTTTCTCCCATACTTTCAAGGTACACTCCCTCACTATTTCAGATTTCATTTCCTGCAATTTTAGGGGACTGACTTTTTGAATCGAGCTGGGATAATCATCCGTATTCTCAATTATATTTACTTTAATTCGTAATTCTTTAATTTCGATTGCCATGAGGGATTTTTAAAAATTTGGGACAGGAATTTCTTTAAAAAAATTATATTTCAAGGTGATGGTTTCAATAACTATTTTATTTTCTTCCGCATTAAAATCACTAAATTCATAACTCAAAGGAATGGCATGGGACACATACCAGACTTTAATTGGATTTCCTTTTTCGTTTAATAAAGAGACGACCAAATTGGCCGGATAGAAAATAAAATCTTCCAATGCCTGAGTACACCACATTGACAGTCCAGACATATCTGAAGTTAATCCTCTTTTGAGTACTAAATCCTGATATCCTGAACGAAGGGGGAAACTATGTTTGAATTTATTTTGTCCCCCTTCGGTATAAGACTCCGTTTCCATAGTTACTTTTAATCCATTCACGCTTTGAAACTTGGTATCAATTGAAAATTGAGGCAATAATTCAAACACAACTGAAAAATGAAAACCTGCTATGGGGTCATTACTGGCCATGGCTATTACGATTTATATTCAACAGTAAAACCGTGATTAGCGATTTCTACTGTGTCAATAGCAGCTTCATTGGCATCCGCTTTCAAATCGGTACATTTAAGTGACACTATGAAACAGTCTTTCACAGTCCAAACTACTTTTGGCGTATGATTTTCATCTAGTAATGAAATGGTGATTGTTCTTTTTTCAACCGTGTTTTGAGCGACAGTATTGTACCATTCAAAAAACTCATTGTCTCCTACAAAAACGCCTCTTTTTAAGGTGACTCTTGAGTTTTTCTGCAGTCCTGGCATTTGTTTTTTGAAGAATTCCGGGCTTGAACCTACACGGTGTTCAATAACATCCATTTCTTTGTTTAGTCCTGAAACTTCTGTAAAGGCTATTTTGCTTCCACCCCAGTCAACGCTGAAGTGAAACTTTGGTAACGG
>JBDTNG010000180.1:0-1623 GCA_039933895.1 Flavobacterium sp.
AGGCATTAGCCAAAAGGCAATAGTTATGAGTGAGATAAAATCGTATAAAGATTTATTGATTTGGCAAAAAGGAATTGAAATTGTTTGTATGACTTATAAATTAGTTTCCAGTTTTCCAAAAGATGAATTATACGCTTTATCAAGTCAAATAAAAAGAAGTTCTGTGTCAATTCCTTCCAATATTGCAGAAGGATACGGAAGACAATCGACACAAAGCTATATTCAATTTATCAGAATAGCGAGAGGTTCTTTATGTGAATTAGAAACACAATTATTAGTAGCAAAAAAATTAGATTTTTTTAATGATGAAAAATTGTTTTTGGAGCTATCAACTCAGATTATTGAAGAAAGCAAAATGATTAATTCTTTTTTAAACAAATTAGAGTCAAGTAAACAATAGTTACTAATGCCTTTTGCCTAATGGCTTTTGGCTAAAAATAAAAATTATGAGTGCAGCAAAAAATATCAATATAAGCCTTCAAATTTGGCGTCAGAAAAACTCCAAAGCAAAAGGAAAAATGGAAACATACAAATTGAATGACGTCTCTACGGCTAGTTCATTTTTGGAAATGTTAGACCAATTAAACGAACAATTAGTAAACGAAAGAAAAGAGCCAATCGCATTTGACCACGATTGTCGTGAAGGAATTTGCGGAATGTGTTCTTTGTATATTAACGGACGTGCACACGGACCAGATACAGGAATTACTACTTGCCAATTACACATGAGAATGTTTAATGATGGAGATACAATTGTTATCGAACCTTGGCGTTCGGCAGCTTTTCCTGTAATTAAAGATTTAATTGTAGACAGAACCTCTTTTGATAGAATTCAACAAGCAGGAGGTTTCGTTTCTGTAAATACATCAGGAAACACAATAGATGCTAATACTATCCCGATCAATAAAGACGATGCAGACAAAGCTTTTGATGCAGCAGCTTGTATTGGTTGTGGAGCTTGTGTTGCGACTTGTAAAAATGGTTCTGCTATGTTATTTGTTGGAGCAAAAGTGTCGCAATATGCTTTATTACCACAAGGTAAAATTGAAGCTACAAACCGTGTATTGAACATGGTGCGTCAAATGGATGAAGAAGGTTTTGGTAACTGTACCAACACTGGAGCTTGCGAAGTAGAATGTCCTAAAGGAATTTCTTTAGAAAACATCGCTCGTATGAATAGAGAATATCTTTCTGCAAGTTTGAAATAAAATAGTTTTTTAGGCATTAACCAAAAGACAAAAGTTAAAAGCGTCTCGATATTATCGGGACGTTTTTTGTTTGTAATAAATCTTCGTAAATCTCTTTTTATCTTTGTGTATCTTTGTGAAACAGCAAATTATCCAAGATGAAAATCGCACTAATCCAATCCGCTCTATTCTGGGAAAGTCCTAAAGCCAATCGAAATCATTTCGAGGAAAAAATCAATGCTATTTCTGAACAAGTAGATTTGATTGTCCTTCCCGAAATGTTCTCAACGGGTTTTACGATGAATCCTGAGATTGTTTTCGAAACAATGCAAGGTGAAACTATTCAGTGGCTACAATCTTTGGCGAAAGCCAAGAATAGTGCTATTACAGGAAGTTTAGTGATTCAAGAAAACGATAATTTTTATAATAAATTGAT
>JBDTNG010000181.1:0-22039 GCA_039933895.1 Flavobacterium sp.
CCAGAAAGCAATAATAACGATTGCTCCAATTCCAATAATCCAAGGCAAAAATCTTTTCATGTTCGTAATTTTAAAAGTTAGTTTTCTTTGTTAATTAGTCGTAAGCTTGAATATAAAGTTACAATTCGTTTTTAATATTCGTCAATTGTGTTTTGATGGATTCTAATTTTCGAATGATTTCAAATTTGTCTAATATTTTCTGCTGCCCTTCTTTTAGATGTACTTTGGCACCTTCGAGCGTAAAACCTCTTTCCTTAACCAGGTGGTAAATGAGTTGTAAGTTTTTCACATCTTCGGGTGTAAACATCCTATTGCCTTTCGCATTTTTCTTTGGTTTCAGAATATCAAATTCCTTGTCCCAAAATCGAATCAACGATTGGTTTACATCAAAAGCTGTGGCGATTTCGCCCATGCTGTAGTATCTTTTATTTTCAGGTAAATTGATGTGCATTAATCCAGAGATTGGTTTTCTTGTGCTGCTAATTTAGCAATAGCCGTGTATTCCACAGCCGAAATATTTCCGTAATAAAAATTAAGTGGATTGATGGCATTTCCATTTTTATGTACCTCATAATGACAATGCGGTGCTTCGCTTCGTCCTGTGCTTCCTACAAATCCAATGACATCACCACGGTTTACATGCTGTCCTGCTCTTTTGTTGTAACGGCTTAAATGCGCGTATAAAGTCTCGTACCCATAACCGTGTTGGATCACAATATGGTTTCCAAAACCAGAAGCAGTATTGTCGGCACGTTCAATCACACCATCGCCAGTGGCATAAACCGGTGTTCCTGTTGGTGCCGTGAAATCCATTCCTTTGTGCATTTTTCGTGCTTTCGTAAATGGATCACTTCGGTAACCAAAACCGGAAGCCATATGTTTTAACTGCTCATTTTTAACAGGCTGTATCGCCGGAATAGAAGATAAAAACTTTTCTTTTGCTTTCGATAATTTTAAGATTTCGTCTAATGATTTCGACTGAACCACCAATCGTTTTGAAATCATATCCACTCTATTAGTTGTATTGGTTACCAGTTGTTCGTTGTTGGATCCCAAAAGTTCTTTGAAGCGTTCTTTGGTAATGATTCCTTTCTTTTTGGCCATTTCCGAAATAGGTGCATTGTTAAAATATACGCGATAAATATTATTGTCTCGGTCTTCAACATTAGCCAAAACCACATCTAACTCGTCTATTTTTTTATCTAAAATGGTGTAGTTTAATTTTAGGTTTTCAATCTCACGAACCAGTAATCGGTCTTTCGGAGTTTCAAAAAAAGGAGTGTTCAGTAAAGCTACAAAACACAAAAAACCAAATAAGGCAGCAGCCACTAAAAACAATGCCAAGTACCCAAATTTAAGTCCTTTTTTGGGTTTTATTTTGCGATACGCTAAGTTTTCAGAATCGTAATAGTATTTTACTTTCTTCATATCTTAAAAAAATCCTATTTTTGCAGTCATTAATTACAAAGTAACAAAATATTAGGCGAAATAATTTAAAAAATGTTTCAATTCTTATGGAATTTTTCATGAAACGAAACTTTAGATTTTTTTGTTTTCCATTTTCCTGCTTTCGTTTTTAGTCACCATAAAAATGGTGTGCTATCAACTCAATCAGGGTTAGCTGATTAGCTTTGTTTTGTTCTTGTAATCTAAAAATTTAAATATCCAATAATCGAACAATCGAATATGAAATCACAAGACATTCGTAAGCAATTTTTACAATTCTTTGAAAGCAAAGGACACACTATCGTTCCTTCTGCGCCTATCGTTTTAAAAGACGATCCAACCCTTATGTTTAATAACTCTGGAATGGCCCAATTCAAAGAATTCTTTTTAGGAAATGGTACGCCTAAAAGCCCAAGAATAGCCGATACGCAAAAATGTCTTCGTGTGTCAGGTAAACACAACGATTTAGAAGATGTTGGTTTCGATACTTACCACCATACCATGTTCGAAATGCTTGGAAACTGGTCTTTTGGAGATTATTTCAAAAGAGAAGCCATCAACTGGGCTTGGGAATTATTGACTGAAGTATATAAAATTCCAAAGGAAAATTTATACGTTTCTGTTTTCGAAGGTAGCAAAGAAGACAATGTGTCTTTCGATCAGGAAGCATGGGATATCTGGAAAGAATTGATCGACGAAGACCGAATCATTCTAGGAAACAAGAAAGACAATTTTTGGGAAATGGGTGATCAGGGACCGTGTGGACCATGTTCAGAAATCCATGTTGATATTCGTTCTGCTGCTGAAAAAGCATTGGTTTCAGGAAAAAGTTTGGTCAATAATGACCATCCACAAGTAGTGGAAATCTGGAATAACGTTTTCATGGAGTTCAATCGTAAAGCCGATGGTTCTTTAGAGAAATTACCGGCACAACACGTAGATACCGGAATGGGATTTGAGCGTTTGTGTATGGCACTGCAAGGTGTTACTTCGAATTACGATACGGATGTTTTTACACCACTTATCGAAAAAGTAGAGCAAATTACAGGTTTTAAATATACTTCAGACTCGGTTAAAAATATTTCTGAAGAGCAAAACAAAACGAACATTGCGATTCGTGTTATTGTCGATCACGTGCGTGCGGTTGCTTTCGCAATTGCCGATGGGCAGTTGCCTTCAAACACAGGGGCCGGTTATGTTATTCGTAGAATTTTACGTCGTGCCATTCGTTACGGATTTACATTTTTGGATACCAAAGAGCCTTTCATCAATAAATTGGTGGAAGTTTTGGCGAATCAAATGGGGGAGTTTTTCCCGGAAATCAAAACACAACAACAATTGGTTACCAATGTAATCCGTGAAGAGGAAGCATCGTTCTTACGCACTTTAGATCAAGGTTTGCAATTGTTAGACAATGTGGTCTCTAAAACATCAGGTAACGAAGTTTCAGGTGAAAAAGCATTCGAATTATATGATACTTTCGGTTTTCCAAAAGATTTAACGGCCTTGATTTTGAAAGAAAAAGGAATGTCGTTCAATGAAAGTGAATTTGATGCTTCTATGCAAGCCCAAAAATCACGTTCTCGTGCTGCATCCGAAGTTTCAACTGAAGATTGGACGGTTTTAATTCCAGGAAATGTAGAAACATTCGTAGGTTACGATCAAACGGAAAACGAAGTAAAAATTACACGTATTCGTAAAATTGACAGTAAAAAGGACGGTGTTTTATACCAAATCGTTTTAGATAATACACCATTCTACCCAGAAGGTGGAGGTCAAGTGGGAGACAAAGGAATCTTGGTTTCTGCAAACGAAACCATCGATATCATTGATACGAAGAAAGAAAATAATTTAATTCTGCACTTTGCTAAACAACTTCCAGAGAATATCGAAGCGAGTTTTGTAGCAAAAGTGAATACCGATTTAAGATCATCAACTTCTAAAAATCACTCAGCGACGCATTTGATGCATTTGGCTTTGAGAGAAATTTTAGGAACGCATGTTGAGCAAAAAGGGTCATTAGTAAATCCTAATTATTTGCGTTTTGACTTTTCTCACTTCAGTAAGGTTTCTGATGAAGAAATCAAACAAGTGGAGAATTTCGTAAACCGCAGCATTGAGGAGCAATTACAATTGGGTGAATACAGAAATATTCCAATTAAGGAAGCTATGGCAAAAGGTGCTATGGCCTTATTTGGTGAAAAATACGGAGATACTGTTCGTATGATTGAATTCGGAGAAAGTAAGGAGTTATGTGGTGGTATTCACGTAAAAAACACTGCCGAAATCTGGCATTTCAAAATCCTTTCTGAAGGCGCTGTTGCTGCGGGTATTCGTCGTATTGAAGCGATTACTGGTGATGCTGTGAAAGATTTCTATACGAACCAGGAAAATACCTTGACAGAAGTAAAAGAAGCTTTGAAAAATCCACAGGATGTATTGAAATCGGTGGTTACTTTACAAGACGATAACGCGAAATTGAAAAAACAAATCGAGCTATTGTTAAAAGAAAAAGTTGACGGATTAAAAAATAATTTGATTGGAGAATCTCAAGAAATCAATGGGGTAAACTTCTTAGCAAAGCAAGTCGATTTATCGATGGCTTCAACTAAAGATTTGGCTCAGGCGATTGGAACTGCAAAACCAAATTCATTTGTGTTTTTAGCTTCAGTTGAAGATAATATGCCAAATATCCACTGTTATATTTCAAAAGAATTGGTTGCAGATAAAGGTTTAAACGCAAATGCTGTCATCAAAGAATTAGGAAAATATATCGATGGTAATGGTGGTGGTCAGCCCTTCTTCGCTTCAGGAAAGGGAAAGAATGCTGCTGGAATAAAAGAGGCTTTAGCTAAAGCAGTTGATTTTATAAAATAATAGAAACGATAATAAACCAAAACCGGAAGCTTTCTTCCGGTTTTTTGTTTTCTTTGCCGAAAATTCAAACCCCAAGTCCAAGTATGAAAAAATTTATTTTACCAATCCTATTTTTGGTTTTGGTTGGTTGTTCTAATGATAACAATGATATTCCTGTAAACAATAATACAAGTTCTGCTGTTTTAGTAAAGAAAGTAGTTACAGGATACAATGGCAGATCAGATTTAGTCGTCGATTTAATGTATGATGGAAATAAATTGATACGTACTAATGCAAATACGCTTCCAGGTATGAGTGGTATAATGAGTATACATCTTTATACGTTGTATACTTATACTGGTGATTTGATAACAAAAGAGTCGAAATACTATATTAGTAACAATGCTTTATACGAAGAGGTATCATTTCAATATGACAATAGCGATAAATTAATCAGTCAGATAACAATTTATAGTCCAAGTGCTTATGCTGAAAAGACTTTATATATCTACAATACTGACGGAACAGTTACTTATGAAACACATTCAGGAAACGCTACTAGTCAAACTAATTTGTCAGGAACCGGTAAATTCTGGTTCGACAATGATGGTGAAATTACACGAGTAGAAGACTATCAAAATGGAGCATTACTGAAAAGAAAAGATATGACGTATGATGTTAAAAATGGTGCTTATAAAAATATAACAGGATATGATAAACTGCTTTCAAGTTATGGAGAGAATGGTCCTTTTAATGTAACGACTTCTAGTTCATATGATGCTAATCTTGTTTTTACATATGGCGAATCATTGCAATTTGTATATGATGCTAATGATTATCCAGTTTCTAGTGTTACAACACAAAATCTTCCAGGAAATCCAACGGCACCATTTATAACCCAGTATTTTTATTAATAAGTGATTTTATAAAACACAAAAAACCTCCCAATCGCGAGGTTTTTTTATTCAATCTTTACTCTAAATCAACCGAGGTTCTTCAACACTTTTTTGCTTCGCAGCACGCATGCGACTCAAGTTTTTGTCTAATGTGTATTCATCCTGAGCTACGGTGTTCTTAAAAACCAATTTGCCTTTCTCTGCAATAGTAGCAATATAGTCATACAAAACTTCATAATGAATCCAATTTGTTTCTGTAAGCTGCTTCAGCGCATTCATAAACTGATTCTGTAAAGCATTCTTGGTCTCCAGCTCTGTTTTGTAATTGGCCAGTTTGTCAATAATATCAGCTGGCATTCCTTCAGCTTCTAATAGGATTTTGTGCTCAATAACATATTGCTTTACGGCTTCAGTCTTTAGAATGGATCCTTCTATATTGTGTTTAAAAAGTTCATTCTTTAACGCTGTAATGATTTCCTTGTTTAATCCAGCATCTTTTACATAACTGCCCAAATAAGTCAATTCGTTATTTAGATTTGCTGCAAGCAGATAGAGACTTTTAGTGGTGTCTTTTTGCTTTTCAGTCATCACAAGACTACTTTCTAATCCCTTTACAAAATCTAATTTGTCTGCAAAAGAGGCTAAAAATCCTGCGTCTAATTTTGGATAACGGACAGCAATAATTTCCTGATCTCTTCTAAAGCTTGGTAATATAAAATCACCTAATGCAGTGTACTCTTCTTTTCTAATTCTCATAATAATAAGATGTAATGTTTTAATAATAAAATTTGTTTGTTCAATGATACATGTATAGGAATTGTATTACAATTCATGTGCCAAAAACGATTAATTCATTTATTTTATAAGAAAAAAGTTACAATCACTTTTAAATGAGCAGCTACCATCAACTAAATTACGTAGTGCAACAGCATGAAAGTATGGTGTAAACACTTATAAGTTAAGTACTAAGCGTTTTGAACTCGGTACAAAGGGTTTTGAATTCGGTACAAGAAGCTTTGAGTTTAGGACTAAACGTTTTGAGTTCGGTACAAAAAGCTTTGAGTTTAGGACTAAACGTTTTGAGTTCAGTACAAGGAGCTTTGAGCTCAGTACGAAGAGTTTTGAGTTCAGTACAAAGAGTTTTGAGTTCAGTACACAACCAGCTTTGTGGGATAATTTTTATAAAGCAACGCAACTTATTCTTTCTTCTTACATCTAATACAAAAACACAACGATGAGAAAGAGAATTTGTTTACTAAGCGTATTTGTAATACTGCTTTCTTCCTGTACTCAGGATAGTCCTAGCCCTGCTTCAGGCAGTACAATCAATCAGAATGATGTTTTGGTTAAGGAAGTTTATTATGGACCTAGACCTGGTCCTCCGGAACAGAATTGGACGCATAAGTTTACATATAATGGTAAAAAAATAAGCAAAATAAGTATTGGGCCATTTTATCCTTTTGAAAAAAGATATACTTATACGGGCGATTTAATTACAAGTGAAGAATTGTTTCGTGTCAGTAATACTAGTTCTAGTTTATATGAAAGATATGTATATGAGTATGATGCAAATGGGCGATTGGAAATTGTAAGAAAGCAATCGGGAGCAACAGGAAGTACTTTATACTTATATAAAAAATACACCTATAATACTGACGGGACTGTTGTGGAAAATAGCAATCCTTCCGTTGTGACGACTTTTTACTTTAATAACGGTAATATTGTTAAAACAGTTCAGGTTACACCAACCGGAAACAATACGCTTAATTATACTTATGATAATGCTAATGCTCCATTTAGAAATATTACCGGATTCAATAAATTAATGATTTTATGGGGAATTAATCCCGATTATTCCTATGGAAATCAACATAATATTAAATCTATTATATACTCATCCGGAGAAGTTTATTTTAAAGTAGCGTACACTTATGATCTATTGACTAATTTTCCATTAAAGAGCGTATTTACGGAATATTCATCTAATGATAGACAGATTATATATTATTAATAATTCATAAGTTTGTAAAAAACAAACAAAGCATGCAATTCAGAACCCAAATACCTATTCCCAAAAGCGACAATCAAATCGATTACAATTCAAGAATAGTGTCTTTGGGTTCTTGCTTTGCAGAAAATATAGGGGAGAAGTTTACCTACTTTAAGTTCCAGAATACAGTCAATCCATTCGGGATTATTTTCAATCCGGTTGCTATAGAGAAAATCATCCGAAAAACCATTCAGAAGGACGCTTTCGCCGAAAAGGACATTTTCTTTCATAACGACTTATGGCATTGCTATGATGTGCATTCTGAATTAAGTCACCCCAATAAAGAAGCTTTTCTGGAGAAGTTAAACCAAACATTAGAAGCGTTCAGTCAACAAATAACCTCAGCCACACACATTCTTATTACACTAGGGACTTCATGGGTTTACCGCAATATTGATTCGAATGAAGTGGTGGCCAATTGCCATAAAGTACCTCAAAAACAATTCACCAAAGAATTACTTTCGGTGGAAACCATCCAAAAGAGTCTGGAACATCTCATCACTTTGATTGCATCGGTTAATCCAAATGTGAATGTTGTTTTTACCATTTCACCTGTGCGTCATATCAAAGATGGTTTTGTTGAAAACAATGTGAGTAAAGCGCATTTAATCACGGCAATTTATAATACAGTGAGCCTGTCGAAATGCAATTATTTTCCGTCTTATGAAATTGTAATGGATGAACTGCGTGATTACCGTTTTTATGCCGAAGACATGCTGCATCCTAATCAGGTGGCGATAGATTATATCTGGAAGCGTTTCAGTGAAACTGCTATTTCAGAGGGTGCCTTACTCATTATGGAAGAAGTAGATGGTATTCAGAAATCATTGCAACACCGTCCGTTTAACCCGAATTCTGACAGTCATCAAAAGTTTTTAGAAAATCTAAATCAAAAAATCGATAAATTAGCATTGCAATTTCCCAATATGAACTTCTAGCGCTATGGTCAATATCATCAATTACAAGAAACTATTTTATTTGCTTTTAATCCTTGTCTTAGGGTTCTTTACGATTAAATATTTCACTTCAAGTAATGAAAATTCAACAGAATACAATTCGAATCTGATTCAGGAGCAAATCAAGAACGTTGGAAAACTAGTAGTTACCGAAGGTCATTTCTCCCAAGTACTGACATACAAAGATCAGGACAGTTACTTTGGCGGTATGATTTCTTTTGATAAAAAAGCCTTAGTTGTCGTTAATTCCGATGTATCTGTGGCTTATGATTTGCGTCAGATGAAATACGATATTGATGAAAAAAGCAAGACCATTTCCATTTTAAATATTCCGGCAGCAGAAATCAAGATTAGCCCGGATATTCAATACTATAATATCGAGCAGAGTAAACTCAACGAATTTACGGGCGATGATTTTAATAAAATATCTAAAAAAGTAAAAGCCGACTTGGCTGTTAAAATCGGGAAATCGACACTAAAATCCAATGCCCAAAACAGATTGATCAGTGAGTTGTCCAAATTGTTATTGGTAACTCATGCTGTGGGTTGGAAAGTAGAATACAGAGGGGAAGAAGTTACTTCCGAAAAGCAATTTGCCCTTTAATTAGGCAGTTGCTTTATCAAAAATTAAATCCAATCCGTTGGAGATTAGTTTTGCGACTTCTGGTCTGACTGTTTTCAATGCTTCCAATTTGGCTGTTGTTTTTTGTTCCAAGACTATGTTTTTAGCTTGGTGCGCCAATTCAGTAATTTCCACCAATAACAACCAATCTTTAGGATGATTTGCAATTACCTTTTCGAAAGTAGCTTCCAAAGTCATATCTGAAGATTTTCCTTCTCTGATGTTTCTGATGTTTTGGTACAATCCTTCTAATTCTTCTCTTTCAGGAGATTTTTTAGCTTTAATGGTATGGCTTGAAGGCACATGGTTAATCATGTCGAAACTATTTACATCGGCTGGACCGGAAAAAGCGGAAGTCACTTTTTTACCAATAGCCATGTCGTATGTTCCCCATTCCGGTTGGAATAAAACGGTATCGTTGTGTTTTACAGTACAGTTTTTGAAGCTAATTGTGATGATTTCACCTTGTAAGTTTCTAGAACCAGTAATGATTTCACCAGTAACAATAATATCACCTTCGAATTCTAAAGTTACTGTTTCACCTTCAGAAATAGCGTAAGCCTGTAAGTCTCTTGGACTCATGTCTTCTATAGCTAAGTTGATTCCTTTTAGTCTTCCAATTGGGCTTCCAAAACCTTCTGAATGGTAATTGGTACCGTGGTTTACCAATTCTTTTTCTCTGTATGATAAAGCTGTTTTCCCTGTCGTTTGAATGTAAACCGGTTTTCCGTCTTCTTCAATTACATTGGTAAATACACCAGAAATCTGAATTCCGGTACTCAATTCGATAGTACCTAAAGCTTTAGAATGAATTAGTTTTTTAATTCCCGAAAGACCTCCAGTACGAAGTGCCATTTTGCTTGCAAATTCTTCCAAAACCTGGTTCAAATGCGCAAAGTTAGGCGTTACATACAATTGTGGCTGTGGTTTTGTAATGTCAAAGCTCTGTTCTGCAGCTGAAATATCGTAAGGTATTTTCTTTACATTATCGGTCATACACCAAGCACTTTCCCCAATAGACGAAAGCAGGCCAGCACCATAAATTTTTGGATTGTCGAGTGTGCCGATTAATCCGTATTCTACAGTCCACCAGTGTAGGTTTCTTATTTGTGCCATTTCTGACAAGTCACCCATATTGTTTTGCAGGTAATCGACTTGCTTTTCAGCAGCTTCGATTTCAGCTTGAGGCGTACCTTCGGCTTCTTTTATAATAGATAACAAACGCACTGCCTCGTACATTTCATAATCACGAGAAGACGAAATGGCTTTGCACCCTATTTCTCCAAAACGACGCAGGTATTCGGCATATTCGGGATTGGCAATAATAGGCGCGTGGCCAGCACCTTCGTGAATGATGTCTGGAGCGGGGGTATATTCAATATGTTCTAACTGACGAATATCTGAAGCAATAACTAAAACATTATAAGCTTGAAATTCCATAAAAGCATTGGGAGGAATAAACCCGTCAACAGCTACAGCAGCCCAACCAATTTCTTTTAGAATTCGGTTCATACCATACATGTTGGGGATATTCTCAATTTCAAGACCGGTTTTTTTCAATCCATCCAAATAAGAATTATGAGCTACCTTAGAAAGATAATCTACATTTTTACGCATAACATAACGCCACACTGCTTGATTAATAGGAGTATAATCAGCATAGTCTTGCGGTTTGATAAATTGTTTTAAATGTTTTGGCAATCTTTCGATCAACGGATTGGTCTCAAATTCAGCAATCATAATTTCTTGGGGTGTTGTATTTGGGGTAAAATTACGAAATGTTTGAGGAGTATACAATTAGAATTAACAATCTATTTTGATGGTATTGTGTTAAAGGCAGCATGGTCTCTTATACGAGTCTTGTACGGGTTATCTATGGAGTAAGTATGCTATATCTATGCTATATCCTCCTAGTAAAGTTTACTTCTTGAAGAATGGAGTTCTAATTGTTGTGGCTATTTGGTTAAGAATTTAAGTCCAATTAGAAGGTTAAACTAATTTTTTTGGGACTCTAATTGTTTGTTTTTTGAGATTCTATTTTTAAGAAGATTGACATAATGTAGTGCTAATTTGTCTCCATAATCCGCATATGATTTCGATGCCCATTCAACGGCTTTATCCAAATTACCATTAATTTCGTTGATGATGGCCATATTATAACATGCCCTTCCAGCAATTTTTCCGTCAGGATTGCTGACTTCTTTTTCCCATAATTCAGCAGCTCCATCCCAATTGCCAGTTTGCGCTCTACGCTTTGCTATTTCAAAATTATTGGTTCCTTTGACATAATAATCTCTTGAAACTCTGATGTTGTAGGGTAATAATTGTAAAGCATAATTTTCGCCAATCCTAGTACTGATGTTTAAAACAGCTTCTTTTCTGCCAAGAATGGCTTCTAAAGCACTCATTGGATTTATGCCTTTGCCTGATAAAACAACATTGTCTGTTGTGGTGTGTTCATCGATAATTATTTTTTCTTTTGGATAGTAAATTCTCCATCCCGTTTTGATTAATGTGTTTATTGTAGCCTGATGCTCAATCATAGGTATTTTTAAGCCAAAAGCATTCGTTAATTGCGTTGTTGAAGTTTTATAATCAACTTTAGCATCAGTATCGAAAAAAGAGAGTTCAAAAATAGTTTCTATTTTATTTTGTCTGCATAATTGTTCGGCTTTATCCCACGTAATGGCTTCTGGAAATAAGCTCAATCCATTACTCAAAAATTTTGAACTGTCAATTACTTTTACATTTTTGATTTGATTGTTTTTTTCAAGTTCTGTTTTCAAGCCAAGTACTGCATTGTTTGATCCAAGTTTGTCTAAATTTCTTCCTTCGGCTGATAAAACTTTGTCTATAGCATCTAAAGTGCTATTTTGTTTGGAAGAAGCACTTCTGTTGATGATTCCTACATTCATTTCTGAAGAAGTGATGTGGATTGGAGCAGGATTAGTTACGCTCAAAGTCATTAGATTTGTTGAGCTACAGGAAAAAAGTAGTGCGGGAAAAACAGCTAATAATAATACTTTGTAGTACATTTTTGTCATGATAATCAGTGCATTAAATGTTTTTCAAATGTACTCTTTTTATCAAATAATCAAAATACAGAAGAGAAATTCTATGAGAACTAAATAAAAAAAAGCCTGCTCGAAAGCAGGCGGGTTGTGTTGGATTAGTAGTTGCATTGTGTTTTTATCCAATTAATTGGGAAAAGAGTTCTTCATTTTCGTTGAGGTACTGAAACTGAAAACCTTTATGATTCATCTTGGTTTTGATGGGAACGATGTCTTTTTTACTTTTCAATTCAAGGCCTACGACAACAGGACCCACTTCCCGATTGTTTTTTTTAGCAAACTGGAAATAAGTAATGTCGTCATCGGTGCCTAAAATATCATTTACAAATTCCTTTAAAGCGCCAGGACGTTGCGGAAATTGAATCATAAAATAATGCATCAATCCTTCGTAAAGGAGGGAACGCTCTTTTATTTCGGCAGTCCTTTCGATGTCGTTATTGCTTCCGCTGACAATACATACTACATTTTTACCTTTAATTTCGGAGGCATAATAATCTAAAGCGGCAATTGTCAAAGCGCCAGCGGGTTCAACCACCATGGCTTCTTCGTTGTACAATCTTAAAATAGTCGTGCACACTTTTCCTTCAGGGACTAAAATAACAGCGTCTAAATTCTTACGGCAAATTTCAAAAGTGATGTTGCCCACTTGTTTAACAGCTGCGCCATCTACAAATTTATTGATGGAAGTCAGCGCAGTATTTTTACCATTAAAAATAGCTGTTTTCATTGAAGGAGCGCCTTCAGGTTCGACACCAATAATTTTTGTATTCGGGCTTAGGTGTTTGAAAACTGTGGAAAGGCCAGACGCCAATCCGCCGCCGCCAACAGGTACAAAAACATAATCGATGGGTTCGTTTAAGACATCTAAGATTTCGAGACCAACGGTTCCCTGACCAGCAATGACTTTTAGATCATCAAAAGGATGGATAAATATTTTTTGGCTTTTGGTAGCGTCTTCCAGTGCGGAAGCATAGGCATCATCAAAAGTATCACCCGTTAAAACAATTTCGACAAAAGATTTACCAAACAATTCGACTTGTTTTACCTTTTGCTTTGGTGTGGTTTTGGGCATGTAAATTTTGCCAGAAATCTTCAGCAAATGACACGAATAAGCGACACCCTGCGCATGATTACCAGCACTGGCACAAACAATACCCTGTTTTTTTTCGGCATCAGTAAGAGAACTAATTTTGTTGTAAGCCCCTCTGATTTTATAAGAGCGTACGATTTGTAAATCCTCTCTTTTTAAAAATATTTTGGATTGAAACTCATCTGAAAGATTGAGGTTTTTAGACAATGGAGTGGTGGGGACCACTCCATGTAACTGATTTTTTGCCTGTACTATTTCTTTAAATAAATTGCTACTTGTTTTCAGGGCTGCTTTACTTTGCTCATAATTGCTAATCACGGTATCACTATACTTCATCTTTATCTTTTCCTTTTTAGGTTAACCCTTTAACTAATTTTTAAATTATAATTTTCGCTTTATGCTACTATTTTTTTCATAGCAGTCATTTGACTTCGCAAATCGGCACCACACCTTTCAATAGAATGATTGCGAATAGCCGCATTAACTTTAACTAATTCAAAGTTATCCACGTTTGAATTTTTAAATGTGTTTAAATTTTCCCCAATTAGAGAAGTATCTACTGTTTTCATGAAATCAGCTAAAAGTGGTTTACAAGCATGATCAAATAAATAACAACCGTATTCTGCCGTATCTGAAATGACGCGATTCATTTCAAATAATTTCTTACGAGCTATGGTATTTGCAATAAGAGGTGCTTCATGTAACGATTCGTAATAAGCAGACTCTTCTTTGATACCTGCAGCAATCATGGTTTCGTATGCTAGTTCAACTCCTGATTTTACAAAAGCCACCATCAGCGTAGCATTGTCAAAATACTCTTGTTCTGTAATTTCGATGGAGCCAGCTGGCATTTTTTCAAAATTAGTTTCACCCGTTGCTTGGCGCCAAGACAATAAATTCTTATCGCTATTTGCCCAATCTTGCATCATTGTTTTTGAAAATTCTCCTGATAAAATATCATCCATATGTTTTTCAAACAATGGGCGCATAATGTCTTTTAATTTTTCTGATATTTTAAAAGCTTCGATTTTTGCCGGATTAGACAAACGATCCATCATATTGGTAATTCCGCCAATTTTTAATGCCTCAGTAATTACTTCCCAACCATATTGCACTAATTTAGAAGCATAACCTGGATCAATACCATTTTCTATCATTTTATCGAAAGAAAGTATAGAACCTGTTTGCAACAATCCACACAAAATAGTTTGTTCGCCCATTAAATCCGATTTTACTTCGGCTACAAAAGAAGACAATAATACCCCCGCTTTATGTCCGCCAGTTCCAACGCAATAGGCTTTAGCAATCGCTAATCCGTCTCCATTTGGATCGTTATTTGAGTGTACTGCTATTAATGTTGGCACACCAAAACCCCTCAAGTATTCAGCACGTACTTCTGAAGCAGGCGATTTTGGAGCAATCATGACCACTGTAATGTCTTTACGAATTTGAGTTCCTTCTTCTACAATATTAAAACCATGCGAGTAGGACAAACAAGCGCCTTTTTTCATTAATGGCATTATTTTATTAACTACCGCAGTGTGTTGTTTGTCTGGAGCTAAGTTAGAAACCAGGTCGGCCGTTGGGATAATGTCTTCAAAGGTTCCCACTTCAAATCCATTTGCTTTTGCATTGGTATATGATTCTCTCTTACCATCAATAGCTTCTTTACGCAACGCATAAGCCACTTGAAGTCCGCTGTCGCGCATATTTTGACCTTGAGCCAATCCTTGTGCACCACAACCTATGATTACAATTTTTTTACCAACTAATTTTTGTACGCCATCTGCAAATTCATTGCTTTGCATAAAGTCGCATTTTCCTAATTCCTGTATTTTTGAACTGTGCGGAAGTGAATTAAAATAATTATTCATTTTTTTATATTTTATAATATTGTTGTTTTCTTTTATGTAGCTCTTCAAGCTATTGGTATTACATTTCGAAAATGATACTCTTGTGATTTAAAAATTCGTTGTTAATAGGTTTGTTGACAGGATTGTTTTTCTCCATATCCAGAATCCTTTTGTGAATACCTTCGCTTGATTTTATAATTGCTATTCGAGAACTTCTTACAAATTCTATGAGTTGGTATTCGGCCAATTTGTTTAATAACTTTTCGATTTCTTCCTGTTGACCTGTAGTTTCAAAGACTGTATAATCCTCTCGGATCACAACCGCTCTGGCGCCATATTCGCGTAGCAGCCGTTCTACTTTCACCTCTTTCATGGTGACGCTGGTTGGGACTTTATACAAGGCCATTTGTTGCCAAATGATTTCACTATTGGTATTGTAAAAAACAATGAAAACATCCACTATTTTTTCAATTTGGCGCACCAGGTTTTTTACCACAGCCTCAGTTTCTGTGACTACAAGAGTGAAGCGATAGATTTTTTCAATTTCGCTGGGAGAAGAGTTTAAGCTTTCTAAACTAATCTTTCTTCTGGAAAACATGATGGCGATTTTATTGATCAAACCCACCTGATTTTCTGCGTAAACGGTTAAGGTATATTCCTGTTTCATTTTTAGATTATTTTAGATTTCTTCTTTACTTAAAACAATTTCTGCTACTCCTTTTCCTTGGGGAATCATAGGAAACACGTTGTCTTCATGGATTACGGCAATTTCTAATAAGAACGAACTTGGATGGTCCAGCATCAGCTTTAGACTTTCCTTTAAATCCTCTCTCTTTGAAACCTGCTTTCCATCGATGTTATAGGCATTGGCCACCCGGACAAAATTGGGACTCTTAATATCGGTGAAAGAGTATCTTTTTTCATGAAATAACTCTTGCCATTGGCGTACCATTCCTAAGAAACTATTGTTTAGAATTAAGATTTTGACATTGGGTTTAAACTGCATGATGGTACCGAGTTCCTGAATATTCATTTGCGTACCACCATCTCCCATAATGGCAACAACCTGTCTGTTTGGTGCGCCGAATTTGGCCCCAATAGCGGCAGGAAGTGCATAGCCCATGGTTCCTAAACCCCCGCTGGTGATGTTACTACGTGTTTTGGTTTGTTTGGCATAGCGGCAAGCGACCATTTGGTGTTGACCCACATCGGTAACAATTACAGCTTCCCCTTGCGTCAAATCGTTTAGGATTTTTATAACTTCACCCATAGTAATGCCGCCTTCCGTTGGGTTTAATTCCTTTTGGATGAGTACAGCGTGTTCTTTTTCACTTTTGGCTTCAAATTCCTGCAACCATTCCGGATGAGATTTATGTTCAATTAAATCCGTTAGCAAGGGCAATGTTTCTTTGCAATCGCCCCAAACGGGAACGGTGGTTTGAACATTTTTGTCTATTTCGGCAGAATCAATATCGAGATGAATGATTTTTGCCTGTTTGGCATATTTGTCCAAACGACCAGTTACCCTATCGTCAAAGCGCATGCCGATGGCAATTAGGACATCACATTCATTGGTTAAATAATTCGGACCATAATTCCCATGCATACCTAACATACCCACGCCTAGTGGATGATCAGTAGGGATGGCGCTCATTCCCATAATGGTCCAAGCAGCGGGTAGTCCGCCTTTCTCTATAAAGGCTTGAAACTCCTTTTCGGCATTACCTAAAAGAACCCCTTGCCCAAAAATAACCAGTGGCTTTTTGGCTTGATTGATTAATTGAGCTGCCTTTTGTATGTATTCGATACGAATATTGGGCTTTGGACGGTAGCTTCTTATGTAAGTACAAGGTTTGTACCCTTTGTAATCGAAGAGCTGGAGCTGTGCGTTTTTGGTAATGTCAATAAGAACAGGACCAGGGCGACCGCTTTGGGCAATATAAAAGGCTTTGGCCAATACTTCTGGGATTTCAGTGGCATCAGTGATTTGATAATTCCATTTGGTAATAGGCGTAGTAATATTGATGACATCTGTTTCCTGAAAAGCATCCGTTCCTAACAAGTGTGCGAAAACCTGTCCGGTGATGCAAACCACAGGCGTAGAATCGATCATTGCATCGGCTAGACCGGTTACCAGATTTGTTGCTCCTGGACCACTGGTGGCAAAAACCACTCCGGTTTTTCCGCTTACACGCGCATAGCCCTGTGCCGCATGAATGGCACCTTGCTCGTGTCGGACTAAGATGTGTTTTAATTTGTCCTGAAAGTCGTATAGCGCATCATAAATTGGCATGATGGCGCCACCAGGATAGCCAAAAAGCACTTCTGTATTTTCGGATAATAAAGCATCAATAACAGCGAGGCTTCCGGAGGTATTCACCGTTTGAGTAGCTGGATTTTCTTTTTGTAAATGTTCTAATGTGTCCATGTTTTTTACTTTTATGATTCATCTGTTACACAGCCTTCTGAAGCGTCTTTGACTAATTTGACATACTTGTAGAGCACTCCGTTTTTGACTTTTAGTTCCGGTGTGACGAATCTTTTTTTCCTTTCTGTTAATTCCAGATGCGGTACATCGAGATGGATGCTGTTGTTTACAGCGTCAATTTCTATGGTATCACCATCGTGTACTAAGGCAATCGTTCCGCCGTCATAAGCTTCAGGAGTAATGTGACCGACAACAAAACCATGAGTTCCTCCGCTAAACCTTCCATCGGTAATTAGAGCCACAGTTTTCCCTAATCCTGCGCCAATAATGGCAGAAGTAGGTTTTAGCATTTCTGGCATTCCGGGGCCGCCTTTTGGACCGACATACCGAATGACAATGACATCGCCGGCTTTTATTTTGTTGTCTTCAATACCTTGAATTAATTCTTTTTCACCATCAAAAACTTTAGCAGGCCCTTTGAATTTTTCACCTTCTTTACCGGTTATTTTAGCTACTGAGCCCTTTTCAGCCAAGTTTCCATACAATATTTGGAGATGTCCCGTTTCTTTAATAGGTTGCTCTAAAGGGCGGATGATGTTTTGGTCTTCAAAATTGATGTCTTCCACATTTTCTAAATTTTCTGCTAGGGTTTTTCCAGTAACCGTAACGCAATTTCCGTGGAGCATGTCTTTCTTCAATAAGTATTTTAACACCATGGGTACGCCACCTTTTTCGTGGAGGTTTTGCATCAGGTAATTACCGCCGGGTTTGAAATCGGCAATCAAAGGCGTTTTATTACTGATTCTCTGAAAGTCGTCTTGTGTTATTTTTAAACCCACACTTTTTGCCATCGCAATGATGTGTAAGACGGCATTTGTACTACCGCCAAGGGCGATTAAAACAGTGATTGCATTTTCAAAAGCGTTAAAAGTCATGATGTCCTTTGGGCAGATGTTCTTTTGCAAAAGCAATTTCATATAAGTTCCCGCTTGTTTGCATTCCTCAATTTTTTCATGACTTACCGCAGGATTTGAACTAGAGTAGGGAAGACTCATGCCTAAAGCTTCAATAGCAATAGCCATGGTGTTTGCTGTGTACATTCCGCCACAAGCACCCGCTCCAGGGCAGGAGTTTTTGATAATACCTTTGAATTCTTCTTCAGATATTTTCCCAGCAATTTTTTCGCCCAAGGCTTCAAAAGCAGAGACGATATTCAGGTCTTTTCCCTGGTATTTCCCTGGCGCAATTGTTCCTCCATACACCATTATCGAAGGACGATTTAATCTTCCCATAGCTATGATGCTTCCGGGCATGTTTTTGTCGCAACCCGGTATGGCTATTAGTCCGTCGTAATAATGTCCGTCGACTACACTTTCGATACTGTCGGCAATCACTTCTCGGCTGACTAGCGAATAGCGCATGCCATCGGTACCATTGGTAATTCCGTCACTGATTCCGATGGTGTTAAAAATGAGTCCCACCATTTCTGTAGCATTGACTTCTTTTTTGATGTAAGAAGCCAAATGGTTGAGGTGCATGTTGCAGGTATTTCCGTCATAGCCCATGGAAGCAATACCTATGAAAGGTTGTGCCAGTTCTTTTTCGGTTAAACCAATTCCGTACAACATGGCTTGAGCAGCTGGTTGCGTTGGATCTTGAGTTACTGTTTTGCTGTGTTTGTTGAGTTCCATAATTATTGTAAAATCAATTTGTATTCTTTTTCAAGAACTAAATTTTGGTAAGCCGTTTGGAGTTTTTTTCCTAGGCAGTCGTTCCATTTTGTAGGGAAAACTATTTTGTTTAAAGAGTTAACCCCTATGATTTCGGCGGCAGTTCCACATAGAAAAGCAGCATCTGCCTGTTCTAATTCTTCAGGTGTAAATAAACCTTCAATCACAGGAATTTGTAAATCTTTGCATAGAGCGATTACTGTGGCTCTGGTGATTCCGGGTAAAATATTCCCTAATTGAGGTGTGAATAATTTGCCGTCTTTTTCGAAGAATAAATTGGAACCGGGACCTTCTGCGAGATAGCCATCGGAGTCTAATAAAAGTGCTTCATCATAACCTTTGTCCTTTGCTTCGGAAGTGGCTAAAATTGAATTAACATAATGCCCACAAACTTTAGCTTCAACCTTTGTAGATCTTGGATGAGGTCGGCAATACGACGAAATACACAAGTTTAAAAGCTTATCACCAAGGTACGCTCCCCATTCCCAAGCGCATATCGTGAGCGAAACGCTGCTGGGTTTTGTTAAACTCATATTGGGTCCGCAATGGATTATTGGACGGATATATGCATCTTTGAAATTGTTGATTTCTAAGAGTTTATATGTTTTGTTTATTAAATACTTTATGTCATATTCGAATGGAATATTGATTAATTCGCACGATTTCTTTAGTCGTTCGTAATGCTCTTTGGCCTTGAAAATGCGAACGCCGTTTTCCGTATTATAGGCTCTTATGCCTTCGAAAGCACCATAACCGTAATGCAGTGTTTGGCCGTAAAGACCTGTGGTTGCCTCATTTGCTTTTATAAAATCTCCGTTGTGGAAAAGAATAGTTTCGTTAGTGCAATATGGATTTAAACCTTGTGTTTTTTGAATTGTATTCATAAATTATTTATTTTTTATGCTTTTTACATTGAAATTCATTTACAAAGCAATATTATGATTAATGAAATTGTTAATTTTTAGTGTTTGTTGTTTTTTACGGTGTTAAAATAAAATCAAATAGAGGTAACTGGTTGATTTCGAATATTTTGTATTTGAGTATTTTACGGCGGCAAGAATTTTTTAAATGATATTTTTTTTCTTTTTTTCATTGAAATTGAACTTTATACATGTTTAAAATAAAATACCCTTTCTCAGTATGTAATGAGAAAGGGTATTGATAGACAATAGTATCCTGACTCGTTACGGGAAACGAATTTTGATAATGACAATAATGATTACGTAATTTCTCATAGGTTTATTAAAAAAAAGCCTCCCAAATTTGGGAGGCTTTTTAAATTGTATATTGTTTACATATTTACATACCGTCCCGTCATAACTGCGAAATCACAATTACAATAATGACGATAATGATAGTTGTTGTATTTTTCATTTTAATTTATTGAATAAAAAAAGCCTCCCTTGTGAGGAGGCTTATAAATATTTTGTTTTTATTTATATAACACCTCGCTATAATTGTGGAATCACAATTACGATAATGACAGCGATGATGTTAATTAAGTTTTTCACTTTGTTGTTTCTACTTGAAATACAAATGTATATAAATTATTTAATAGCGGTTAGAAAAATAAATTATTTTTTTTCAGGTGGAAATTCTGCGATTATTTTGGTGACAAATTCATTAATTCTTTCGTCTTTTTTATTTGTATCCTGAGTCAGATAGCCGCTTCCCATGCCTTGCCAAATTAATTCTTTATTTTTTGCATCAATTAAATCGATGTACAGCGTTCCTTCCGTTGTGGTGGTTACATAGGAGTGTCCGCCCCATATGTAAGGATTCCAGCCATAACCCCAACCATAACCCCAGCCTGCACTGTATTGATTTACATCGACACGTTCTCTTTCTTTGGTGAAAATGTTGACCAATAAATCGGGGGTTTCACTTTTTGTAAATCCTTTGGCTGCCAATTGTGTATCTATGGCGCGAAGGATTCTTTTTTTGTCCAAATCGGAAATTTCAGCTTTGTCAACACCGCTTTTGTGGAAAGCATAGGTTTTGTATTGGCTGAAATTTACCGTTTTGTCATAATCAGAATTTACTCTTACTGAACTACATGATGTAATTACGAAGAATACTACTGCGATTAATAATTTTAGTGTTTTCATATTTTTTCTATTTAAAGTTGGACGTTTAAAAGTTTAAAGCCTATTTATAACGGTCACTTTAAACTCAAAATTATAATAACGTGTCTTCCACTATATTAGGGATGGTAATTTTTAATAAAGGTTGCGTCTCCATAGCTCTTTTTATTGCAAAAATTGCTCCTTCGTTGCGCGCCCAGCTTCTTCGGGAGATTCCGTTGTTCACATCCCAGAAAAGCATTGATTCTAAGCGTTTTGAAGCTTCCTTACTACCATCAAGAACCATACCAAATCCGCCGTTTATAACTTCTCCCCAGCCTACACCGCCACCATTGTGGATAGAGACCCAAGTAGCGCCACGGAAACTGTCACCGATGACATTTTGTATGGCCATATCGGCAGTATAACGCGAACCGTCATAAATATTTGAGGTTTCTCTGTATGGAGAGTCGGTTCCAGAAACATCGTGATGATCACGACCCAGAACAACAATTCCAATATCACCTTTAGCAATAGCCTGGTTAAAAGCTTCAGCAATTTTGATACGACCTTCGGCATCAGCATATAAAATACGAGCTTGAGAACCTACGACCAATTTGTTTTCCTGAGCCCCTTTAATCCAAGTGATGTTGTCCTGCATTTGTTGTTGGATTTCGGGAGGAGAATTTTTCATCATTTCTTCCAAAACCTGACAAGCAATTGCATCGGTTTTGGCTAAATCTTCTGGTTTTCCTGAAGCACAAACCCAGCGGAAAGGTCCAAAACCATAATCGAAACACATAGGCCCCATAATGTCCTGAACGTAACTTGGGTATTTGAAATCGATTCCGTTTGCGGCCATTACATCAGCGCCAGCGCGTGAAGCTTCTAATAGAAAAGCATTTCCATAATCGAAGAAATAAGTTCCTTTTGCGGTGTGTTTGTTAATTGCAGCTGCATGTCGGCGTAAGGTTTCCT
>JBDTNG010000182.1:0-6903 GCA_039933895.1 Flavobacterium sp.
ATCGCAACAGCAATCCAAGCCCAAGTGTCATAATAGAAATTAGAAGTGAAATCCTTAATTATTTTAGCAAAACCAACCGTTGGTATTTCGGTGATGTCGTCAATGGTCATTTTTTGGGCGAAAGCCAAATTATTTTGAGTTTCCGAATCGTTTGGATTTAGCAATAATGCCTTTTCAAAATTAAAAACAGCGGGGGCCACTTTATTTATTTTGTAGTAACTGTTGCCGAGATTAAAATACAATTCTGCCGACTGTTGTCCTGATTTTACTAAGCTTTCATAAGAAGAAACGGCTTCTTCATATTTCCCTTTTTGGTACAAATCATTGCCTTTTTCGAAAGCAGACTGTGCCCAAAATGTTTGTGTAAATAATAAGAATATATAAACTATGTTTTTCATTTTGTGTAAATTACCAGTCCTTAGATTTGTTTTTCTAATTCCGAAATGATGGCTACTGCTCGGTCATAATCCTGTTGGATTGTAACACTTGTAGACGGTGCATATCTTGCTAATTCGCAGTTTTCTGTCAATGCAATAAAACTGCTTACTGATTCTGGATTGGCTTTTCGAGACAGCAGAATTTCAGAGATTTTATCTTTGCTCATTTCTGTAGTTTCGATATGCAATTTGGCTTTTAAGAAATTATGCATTGCTTTTTCCAGTGCAATATAAAATGGTTCTTTGTTGTTAATTTGCTTTTGTGCTTCTGATAAGTATTTCTTCGCTAATTTATTGGATAGTTTAATTCTGTTACCCACAACATCCCCATCAATAGCTTCTTTTTTCTTCTTAACAATCATCACAACCGGAATAAGCAAGAACGGTAAAAACAATAGTCCATAGAACAATCCAGAACCTAAGAAGTCGATTGTTTTGATATCTGTTAGCGACGTTTTCAATTTTATAAATCCAAAAATAGCATTCGAAGCCACTTTAGTTTTATTCGAACTAGCGTTTGCAACAGCATTGTTATTTGAAACCGATGGACCATCAAGGACTTCGATATTAATTTCTTTAGACGAAATGGTTTTGTAGGTTTTACTAGTCAAATCGAAATACGAAAAAGTCAAAGGTTGTATAGGATAATTACCTTTAAACTGAGGAATAATAGTGTACATGTCCGAGATATCTCCAATCATTCCAGTAAGTGGTGTCATCACATTTTCTTTGTGAACAGGATCGTACATTTCGAGTGCGCTTGGCAATACTGGTTTTGGTAATGTAAATAATTTTAGATTTCCTTTACCAGAAACAACCACTTTTAAATCAAGTGATTCTCCATTTTTTAATTTGGTTTTTGTTGGAATTACACTAAAATTGAAGTTTCCTACAGCACCAGAAAAATCTTGTGGTTTTCCAACTTCAGGAAGAGGTTTTACGTTGATGACTTTGGCACCAGCCGAAACTCTTTTCTCCCCAATTTTCATAATCTGTCTTCCAAAGAAATCGGTTTCCCCTGTTGGCACTTCCACCTGAACATTCATTGAAAGGGGTTCGATTTCTAATCTCCCTGATTTTTGAGGATATAAAACCGTTTTTCTAAGTACTGCATATCTGTAATCTTCCCCTTGAAACTTCCCTTGTTGTACTTGTATTTGTTTGACATCAATATTCTGACTCCAGAAATTATTGTATTTTGGATTACTAACCTGATTCCAGCCTTCTACTGAAGATCTGGTGCTCACATAAATCTTGTAAACCACCGTAATAGGCTCGTTTAAATAAGGATTTGGATTTGAAATCTCCGCAATCAGATGCACACCGTCTTTACCTGCGTAAGCCTGCGGCTGTTGTGGTTGCTGATTGTAATACTGACTGTACGGATCACGTTCTTCAGCGACAGCGTTACCCACTGTGATTTTTACGGGATTCGTTTTGTAAACCTGTCCGTTAATTTCTATAGAAGCCTGTTTGATAACAACAGCTCCTTTTTTTAATGGCATTATAGCGTAGGAATACGTTTTGTTGAAAGATTTTCGGCCATTAATCCACATGTAATTAACCGATTGTGATGGGCCACCTGTTATTTTAAAACCTTCGAAACTAGGAGGACTAAAATTGTCCCCATCTTCATTCATCACAAAATCAACACGCAAACGCTCATTGATTCCCATAGTTGTTTTACTTACTTTGGTTTCAAATTGCACTTGAGCGAAAACGCCTTGTATGCTCAATAATATTATAATTATATACTTCTTCATTTTATAAATACGCCTACAGCTCTTATCTAATTATCTAAAAATTGCATAATCTAAATTACCAGTCTTTTCCGTTTTCTGTTGGTTTTCCTTTTATTTTTTGACCTTTTATTTTGTCCTGAACCTTTTTCTCTTCATTGTTTACCGCTTCAAGCAAGGTTTTCATCCTTTGTTGGGAAGCATCACCTTGTTGCGGTTGAGGCTTTGGATTGTCTTTGTTTTCTTTCGGTTTTCCTTTATCGTCTTTTTTATCGTCGCCTTCCTTAGGTTTGTCTTTTTTATCTTCCTTGGGTTGGTCCTTTTTGTCTTTATCCTTGTCTTTTTTATCGTCTTTTTTCTTATCGTTCTTTGGCGGATTGTCTTTGAGCATTTTTTTGGCCAAAGCATAATTGTATCTTGTCTGATCATCGGCTGGATTGTTTCGCAAAGCATTTTTATAAGCTTCTACCGCTTTGGTATAATCCTTCTCCTTCATGTACACATTCCCAATATTGTGATAAGCGCTGTGTTTTTGTTGTTTGCCTTTGGCAGTTTCTATGGCTTTAGCATAAGCAAATTTGGCTTCTGCCGCCTGATCTTGTTTGTAAATAGCGTTCCCTAAATTGTAGGAAGCTGTCGCTCTTTTGGGACTGTTCCCCTTTGAAATCCTATAATTGGCCTCCGCTTCTGCATATTGTTTTTTAGCAAAATCCTGATTTCCTTGAGGGAGATCAAAATCTTTTTTCTGTGAGAATCCTACAACAGAAACAAATAAAGCCAATATTAAAATGGTGTTTTTCATCTCTTACTTTTGTTTTTTCTCATTGAACAAATTCATTTTCTGTACCCATTTTGTTTTTCTTTCCAATAAAAAAACATCCAGCAATAATAAGAAAAATCCAATTCCTAAAAACCATTGAAACTGTGACTGAAAACTAGCCATTTCGGCAGAATCGAATTCGGTTTTTTGAATATTATTAAGTGCTTTTTTTACAAAACCAACTACTTCTTTTGTGTTGTTTCCATTCACATAACCCCCTTTTGCGGCTTTTGCAATAGCTTCTAATGCTTCCGGACGCAATTTTGTCACTACCACCTCACCTGTACTTTTATCGCGATGGAAACTCTCTATAACGCCATTTTCTTTAATTGGAATTGGTCCTCCAGCAGTTGTTCCTACACCAATGGTTATGATTTTCATTCCGATTTTTCGCGCTTCTTCAGCAGCAGCTTCTGCACCTTCCGAATGATCTTCTCCATCGGTAATCATAATCATTACTTTGCTAGTGTTTGGACTTCCTTCAAAATATTTTTCAGACAATTTAATCGCTTCGTCCAAATTACTTCCTTGTGCTGAAACCATATCGGTTGACATACTTTGAAGAAACATTTTGGCCACACTATAATCGGTTGTAATCGGTAAAACAGGAAAAGCTTTTCCAGCATACGCAATAATTCCTATTCTATCGCTTCCTAAATTATTAATAATTTGTGAAACAACCTGCTTGCTTTTTTCCAATCGGTTTGGCGCAATATCTTCGGCCAACATACTTTTGGACACATCAATCGCAAAAACAATATCGATTCCTTCGCGTTTTACTTTTTCAACTTTAGTACCTATTTTTGGATTAACCAAGCCTAAAACCAACATTGAAATAGCCAAAAGCAATACACCAAACTTTAAGGCCGGCTTGAAATTTGATTTTTCAGGACTTAATTTTTTAACCAATTCTAAATCACCAAATTCGCGCTGTTTTTTTCTTTTCCAAAATTCAATGTATAGGAAAATCACAGCCAAAACTGGCAATAAAAACAATAAGTATAAATATTTTGATTCGTCTAATTCGTACATCTTCTGTTAAATAAAACTTTTAAAAATAGTATTCCTTAAAATAATTTCAATCAATAATAACAATCCAGCCAGCCAAACTAACGGTCTGAATTTCTCATCAAAATTGACAAATTTTAGTTCTTCTACTTTCGTTTTTTCCAATTTATTAATTTCGTTGTAAATATTTTCCAATCCGCTATTATCTTGGGCTCTAAAATATTTTCCTCCGGTTTTCTTAGCGATTTCTTTCATTAATTCCTGATCGATTTCAACAGGCAACATTCGGTATAAAAAATCACCATTTGGTGCCAAAGCGTAAGGAAATAAAGCATTACCATTAGTTCCAATCCCGATAGTATATACTTTTATCCCACATTGCGCTGCAATATCAGCGGCCATTGTGGGTTCGATAAAACCAGTATTGTTTACACCATCGGTCATTAAAATAATGACTTTACTTTTGGCTTTACTGTCTTTTAATCGATTGACTGCCGTGGCCAATCCCATTCCTATTGCCGTTCCATCCTGCAATACATTATCATATTTTATACTCTTAATAGCATCCAGAACAACTGCTTTATCAATCGTTACTGGCGTTTTGGTATAAGCTTCTGCCGCATAAACCACTACACCAATTCTGTCGTTCACACGTGCTTCCACGAAATCTGCAGCAACTCTTTTGAGAGCTTCCATTCGGTTAGGCTTAAAATCTTTGGCTAACATACTGGCAGAAACATCGGAAGCAATAACAATATCAATTCCGTTTGTGGAATTGGTTTTATTGCTCACATCGACCGTTCTTGGTCTTGCTATGGCTACAATTAAAGCGCTCAAAGCCAATAATCTCAAAACAAACAACAAAGGCTTAAGTTTTGGCAAAAAGGATTGTGATACTTTAAAACCTTGCAATGAACTTATTTTTAACGTTGGTTTTTCTTCCTTTCTTTTGAAAAAATACCACACAATAGCCAGTGGCAGTAACAAAAACAACCAAAAAAACTCTGGATTTAAAAAAGTGATATTGGTCATGTTAGTTGGCATTTTGTATTTCGATTGAGTTTAAAATTCTTTCAGCAATCTTTTCTGCATTTTCATCTCCTTGTTTGTGTGCCGTCATTATTTGCTGTAAACCACCAGATTGGTTAAACAACAAGATTTCGCAATACATTTTATCGCCTTTAAATTCAAAAGTACCATAGCCTTTTAACCCTTTGGTTCCTTTTTCTGTATTGAATTCTTCTTGTTTCAGTGTCAAATTGACACAACCTTGTGTACCGAGTGTTTTAATTGTTCCTTCAAGAGCTTTTTTTAAATCGGCTTGTGTTTCTTTTTTGAATTGAATTGTGGAAATCGCAATATCGAATTTTTCGATTAAACTTCCATATTCAAACATTTGCACGTTTTTGATTATTGAAGCAGCGTCTTTTGGAATGGCTTTTTTAGAATCCAGTCTTTTAAGCACTTGAGGCGTTTCAATTGATACATTTGGATTTCCATAGTCGCTTTTTACCCAATTTTTATGAAGTAATTCTTTAGTAGAATATCCTGAAAATCCATTTATAACGTAATTGAACCCGTAATTAGTAATGCTATATGTAATGAAAAAAGCCAGTATACAAATCAATACGCTTGCAATAATGAATTTTTGCTTTCTTTTTTCTTTTTTAAGACGCATTTCCTGTTGCAACAATTCCCATTTTTTGCTGGTTTCGTCGATTACAACCGGAATCGATTTGTCTAATAAAATAATAGTGCTTTCAATCTTTTTACGATCTTCTGCAATTTCGAAATCGAGTGGTTTAACTTTGGCAAATTTGACCAAATCAGCTTGTTTCAAAACTTTTTCCAAAATGATTAATGTTTCTTTGGAAAGTTTCATTTTCTTTCTGTTCGAAGCCAATTTAAGTCCTGCAATCAATTCGGAAGTAGTACTTTCTTTTGCTGGAATTTCGATGGCTTCTTCGATATAATCACGTGTAATATCAGTTAGTTCCGAATAGTATTCTTTGATTTCTCCTTTTTCCAACAATTCCTTTTTCTCCAACAATTGCAGCAAACTTGTTGCTTTTTCGATAGGTGAATTATAAACAATCTCTTTTTCAGGTGTTTTTTTGTATTTCTTCCAAAGAAAATAAACACCTAAGCCTGCACCTAAAAGCAACACCAATCCTAAAAGATATTTCCACCAGTCACCTGTTGGTTTTTCTACGGTAATAATTGGTTTTATGTCATACATTTTTTGTTTTAATGTATCGACTTTCACATTAAAAACCTCGACTTTAATACTGTCTGAAAGTACTGGTCTTTTATCGATTAAAACCGCTATACGAGGAATAACATATTTCCCAGAATCAAATTGCGTTAAACCATATTTTTTGATGAGTTGGTAACGTGAGCTCTCTTTAACTGTATCAATTGGATACGATTCGATTACTTCAAGATTTCCCATGGTATTCACTTTTGGAAAAATTACTTTTGAAGTTTCGTTAACATTTGCCTTAAGGGTTAAGGTAAATTGTGCTCCAATTTTGTTTTTGGTCGTATTAACGGACGTTTCCAATTGTTTTGTTTGTGCAAAACCAAGGGAAGTCACTAATACTAAGTAAAAACAATACTTTTTTATACTCTTCATAAATCCTATCTCGATTTAAAATACCCCAATAATTTCTTTACATAACTTTCATCAACACGAGTGCTGACAGTACCAGAGCCACATTTAGAAAAGATATCTTTAAAATAATCTACTTTTTTGCTGTAATATTTTTCATATTGTAAACGCACTGATGACGAATTGGTATTCACCAATTGTATTTCACCTGTTTCTGCATCTTGCATTGGAACCAAACCTAAATTTGGCATTTTTTCTTCACGAATGTCATACACACGAACGCCGGTA
>JBDTNG010000183.1:0-5578 GCA_039933895.1 Flavobacterium sp.
AAAGAAGAAATTTTGAAAGAATATAAACCCGACAATATGAAAAATATACATTATGCCTTGATAAATTGGCTAGATGAAAACGGACAAGTTAAAGAAACTTTCCTTTTATAAAAACAAAAGAGAACTGCGGAAACAGTTCTCAATTGTTTAAATGGGTCGTAAAACCTGGCGATGCAACGGATTAGAGACCCACGCGCACATCGGTTCGATTCCGATACGATCCACTATATTTTATTAATGTAAATATACAAATTCTAAATTTATAAGCAAATGTTTTTAGTCCTCTAATAAAGTTAAACTCTCAAACGAAAAGGTAAATCCTTTCGGTGGTATAAATTTTGTAATCCATGAATTACGAAACAAGAGATTGGCTAATCTTATAGATAAGACTTTGGGCAAACGTGTGAAGCAAGCTACTTACTCCTATAGCGATATTCTTTTATACTGGGTTTACTCAAACCTCTGTGGTGCAGAACGTTTGGAGGATACTGTATTTTTAAAATCCCATTTAGACAGTATCCCTGATTTGGCAAACCCATCACCAGATAGAATATCCGGAATACTTCGCTCACTTGCAACCCCTACATTTTCAAATATTTCTAAAACTGGTGTAAAGCATGAGTTTTCAATAAACATGTCTTTAAACAGATTAATGCTTGATGTTGCAAAGAAGCTCAATGTTATTTCAGGCGACACTCTTGACTATGATAATGTAATTATTGAAACCGAAAAACAAGATGCTACGTGGACATACAAGAAAATTAAAGGTTATCAACCTAGTGTTGCATTCATTGGTCAAACGCCCGTTTATATTGAGGGCAGAAACGGAAACAGTCCTGCATCATATAGAATTTCACATACATTAGATAATTGCATCAGATTATTAAAGTCCAAAAAGATAACGTTCAAATATTTCCGTAGTGATTCAGCAGCTTATCAATATGATGTTGTAGAATTAATGGATGCTAATAAGATTGAATTTTTTATTCGCGCCGATACAACCAAACAATTAAAAGAGCAAGCTCAATTAATTACAGAATGGGAGAAAGTTCCTTTCGGAAAATCTTATTATGAAGTTGGCGAAATGCCCTATAAACCATTTAAAAACAAACACTATTACGAGCCAACTACTTATCGTGCAATTGTCAAACGTGTAACGAATAGCGAGGGCAATACATTCTATTATTCGATACTTACAAGTAACTGGATGATGCCGAAAGTCAAAGCACTACATTTTTACAATCAGCGCGGTGCAATGGAACGTAATTTCGATGATCTTAAAAATAACTTCAACTGGAGCCGACTACCATTTTCACATCTGAATGAGAATTTGGTATTTCTTATAATCGGAGCAATAGCCAATATTGTTTATTCTCACATTATAAAAACGTTCAGCAAGAAAATTGATTTTGTAAAGAAAACGTTCAGGCTTAAAAACTTCATTTTTCACTTTATAACCGTTAGTTCTCATTGGAAAAAAGGTAAGTTAAAATTATTTACGGGCAAAAACTACTTAAAAATCTTTGCGTAATAATTTACCCTATAGGGAACGTGTGACTAATAGCTAAATAAATTAGATTTTAAATATGCGAAAATTTACCAAAATCATTGTCAGAAGCAAATGTTAGCTTATCGACACCTGCTGTCAAGTATTTTCGTAGTTGGGTCACCTTTTGTGTAATAAATGCAAATATTAAAACAACAATAAGTAAAGGGACTAGTATATAAATCCAACCTCCAGCATTAAGGATAAAAGTATAAAAAGATATATCTGCAATTCCTTTAGTTATTTGCTTAACCTCAGTATTATCACATGATCTTAATAAATTTACTCTGTCTTCAACCCTTTTCCTAAAAGTAGGGTTTGTCTCAAATTCTCTTGTTGCGTCAACCCTACTTGAAATGCTTAAATACGGTAGTCTATTTATGGTCGTACATATAGTCTCCTCCAATAAATAAAATACATTATCTGATATACTTTCAGTGTTTTCAGATTTTAAATGTCTTAATTGATCCCTTAATCCAAATAATTTATATCTCAATTCTAGCCTAAGCATAGGTAATAGTATTGATTCATAAATAAAATGAAATATTGCCGCAATTACAAGTATGAAAAACAATGTTGCCATAGTTTATTTTTTAATTGTTACTTGAACGTAATTTTTTATTTGTTGCTTTTAATTGCAACTGTTTTTTCTCTGCAGAAATTCTATTAATTTCTTTAGTATTAATATGTCTTAATCTTTTAGTACCTAAATACCATCCGGAAGTACTAAATATACCTAAGGCCCAACCAAAATAGTGCCAATCTTTAAACATTCCTATTATATCATCAAGTAATGATTTTGTATCTTCTTGAGTTAATTTTAAGACCATAATCATTAAAATTAATCCTACAAAACCTAATAGAAATTGTCCTTTATTTAATGCGGCAATTAATACGTTTTGTATCATTCCCCAAAAATTCGGCTTATTATAGTCGCTTACTTTCTTATTACTTGACATTAAAAAAATTTCGCCAAATATAGTAACTTTTTTGAGGTAGGCTACATTAAAGTGAAATATTTTCTTACTAAAGTAACATATTTTCCTACATAATAACGAATAAATTTACGCAAAATTATACAAGGAGGTTATTTTTAATAAGAAATTATAAATACTTTAACCTATTTAAGATTATAATTGTAGGAGTAATCGTTTATAGCATGTTGCTATGACCTGCGTATTTTACAGTTATACTTTTTATAAAATGAAATCAATTTCTTAAACCTATCTTTTACATCGAATCCTAAATTCCATGCCATTTTTTTCAAACATACCGAACATAAAGTATTCGGTTTTTCATCATCTTCACTTAATGAATTTACACCATTCATTACACATAAAGCGTTAGTACAATGCTTCATTTTGAACATATGTCCTATCTCATGCGAAGAGGTCTTGATTGTCCTACGCAATCCTATCGCAAAATCTTTATCGTTAGGTTCATAGCGAGCAATCGATGTCACTCCAATTCCCTTTGTATAAGTTGCTAATCCAAAAACAAAATGCCAAGAAGGTTTTGGATATAAATCTCTACCAGTTATAGCCATTGTTACCAATGCATCCTTAGGCTTAAGACCAGGAATGACTTTATCAATTAAATAACCTGCATGAAGTTGTTCATCGCCCAGTTCGTTCAACCTTCTCATATTATTAGGGACAATATCGTCCTTAATCCCATTCATTTTTACAGTTTCAATATTATAAAATAATTTCAAATATTCAACGGTCAAATTTACAATAGAATCTTCTTGATGTGAAAACCCTCCTATTGGCAAAATATAAATTTTATTTTGACCTTTATTGGGCTTCATCGGTTTGAGCTTAGCATATTCTTCAAAAGTTTGTCCATTTTCGGGATGATCAAACAACCATTCTCCTTCTTTTGGTAGAGATAATTTAATATCCAAAGATGCTAATTTTTCAAAATCATCGTTTTGTTTATTACAACAAGAGATTACAAATAAAATTAAAATAACTAGAAATCTTTTTTTCATTAAAAATCAACTTTTGTCTTAATTTCTGACTTTTTGTCTTGAACTTAGTATTTAATTTACATTAAAAACAGTCATTTTGTCTTAATTTTACTATTGGAACACATATTGTCCAAACAGCTGCAAAGTTACTCAATAACAATCAAGAAAAATATAACGAATATGAGTTTTAATAATCTAACTATAAAATCGCAGGAAGCTTTGCAACAAGCACAGCAAATTGCACAGAGCTTCGGACAGCAACAGCTCGAAAATGAACATATTTTCAAAGGTATTTTGGAAGTAGATGAAAATGTTACGCCGTTTATTTTGAAAAAATTAAACGTGAATATGAATCTGTTTGGCAAAATTCTAGACAGTACCATTCAGAGTTTTCCAAAAGTTTCTGGTGCAGAAATTATGCTTTCAAGAAGTGCTTCGACTATGTTGAACGAAGCTAATATCATTGCCAAAAAAATGGATGATGAATACGTTTCCATCGAACATTTACTTTTAGCTATTTTCAAATCAAAAAGTAAAATCGCTCAAATCTTAAAAGATCAAGGTGTAACCGAAAAAGGTTTGGAAAGTGCTATTGCAGAAATCCGTAAAGGAGAAAGAGTAACATCTACTTCCGCAGAAGAAACATACAATGCACTAAACAAATACGCTAAGAACCTCAACGAACTGGCCAAAGAAGGCAAACTCGATCCGGTTATTGGTCGTGATGAGGAAATCCGACGAGTTTTACAAATTTTGACACGTCGTACCAAAAACAACCCAATGCTTGTTGGAGAACCTGGTGTGGGCAAAACCGCTATCGCAGAAGGTTTAGCCCACAGAATTGTAGATGGAGACGTTCCGGAAAACCTGAAAGATAAGGTGGTGTATTCTCTAGATATGGGAGCATTGATTGCTGGTGCAAAATACAAAGGAGAATTTGAAGAAAGACTTAAATCGGTAGTGAAAGAAGTAATTTCAGCCGAAGGGGATATTGTACTTTTCATTGACGAAATTCATACTCTTGTAGGTGCTGGCGGTGGTGAAGGCGCAATGGACGCTGCAAATATTCTAAAACCGGCTTTAGCTCGTGGAGAATTGAGAGCCATCGGTGCAACGACATTAGACGAATACCAAAAATATTTCGAGAAAGACAAAGCCTTAGAACGTCGTTTCCAAAAAATTATGGTTGATGAACCGGATACCGAAAGTGCTATTTCGATTTTGAGAGGTATTAAAGAAAAATACGAAACACATCACAAAGTTCGAATCAAAGATGACGCTATTATTGCTGCTGTAGAACTTTCACAAAGGTATATTACGAATCGTTTTTTACCAGATAAAGCCATCGATTTAATGGACGAAGCGGCTTCAAAATTGCGTATGGAAATCAATTCCAAACCAGAAGAATTAGATGTTTTGGACAGAAAAATTATGCAATTAGAAATCGAGATGGAAGCCATCAAAAGAGAAAATGATGAGAATAAATTAAAAGGACTTGGACTAGATTTAGCCAATTTGAAAGAAGAACGCAACGAAATTTTTACCAAATGGAAATCGGAGAAAGATGTGGTTGACAATATTCAAAATGTAAAACTGGAAATCGAAGATTTTAAACTCGAAGCCGAACGTGCCGAACGTGATGGTGATTATGGAAAGGTAGCTGAAATTCGTTACGGAAAAATCAAAGAAGCCCAAGAACGATTGGACAATTTACAGAAAGAATTGTTAGAAAATCAATCGGGAACTTCTTTAATCAAAGAGGAAGTAACACGAGAAGATATTGCCGAAGTAGTGGCCAAATGGACAGGCATTCCTGTAATGAAAATGCTTCAAGGCGAAAGAGAAAAACTTTTGAAACTAGAAGAAGAATTGCATCAAAGAGTTGTGGGTCAAGAAGAAGCTATCGAAGCCGTGAGTGATGCTGTACGTCGTAGCCGTGCAGGTTTACAAGACATGAAAAAACCAATTGGCACCTTCCTTTTTCTAGGAACAACGGGAGTTGGTAAAACGGAATTGGCAAAAGCATTGGCCGAATATTTATTTGATGATGAAAATGCCAT
>JBDTNG010000184.1:0-10166 GCA_039933895.1 Flavobacterium sp.
ATCGCAAACGAGTTCCTGGAGAAATGGCTCCTCCATGATACACATCGTTTTGATCAATAAAATCATAAGTCACACAAGTTCCAGCATCAACAATTAATCTATTTTGTTTTGGAAATTGCAAAACGGCACCAGCAGCCAAAACCATCCTGTCGATTCCTAAAGTATTTGGCGTGGCATAGTTATTTTGGAACGGAAAAGTGTTTTCTCGCGATATAAAATGGATTTTCACTCGATTTGAAAAGGACTCAAAGGCTTCTTTTTCGTGTTTTCCAACTGATGCAATAACCAAAATGGAGATTTTTTCGAATTTATTTAAAATATTTTCGATAGTCAATTTGAAATTTTCATTGGAGAAAAAAGAGGCTTCAATAAGTGTATTGTTCTCAAAAACAGCACTTTTAATTCTTGTATTTCCTACATCGATAGTTAGAATCATGGAATGAATTTTAATAACACAAAGGTATGAATAGATTTTTTTAAAAAATTGTTTTGGATAAATGAAAAATGGTTCTATATTTGCACCCGCAACAGCAAAGGTGCCTTAGCTCAGTTGGTAGAGCAATGGACTGAAAATCCATGTGTCCCTGGTTCGATTCCTGGAGGCACCACTGTTAAAAAACCCACTCAACCGAGTGGGTTTTTTGTTTTTAGTAATGACTCATTTTTTATATATACTTTTTTCTAAATCTAAAGACAAATACTATATTGGAGAAACCTCCGATGTAGACTTTCGTTTGAACCTTCATAATTCTCATAATTTTAAAAACAACTTTACTAAAATCGCTGACGATTGGAGTGTCGTTTTACAATTTGAGTGTTATGACAAAAACGATGCACTATACCTGGAAGCTTTTATCAAACGAATGGAAAGTAAAAAATTTATTCTGAAAATCATTGACAATAAAGACATCTTGTTAGATATTCTTGCTAAAAAGTAACCCAGGTCCCTGGTTCTCCCGAAGCGTCGGGACTGGAGGCACCACTGTTAAAAAACCCACTCATAACGAGTGAGGGGCTTTTGTTTTATACCAAAACTTGAAAGTTTATTTTAACAAACTACTACTTTTAAGTATTCATTAAGACATCAGGACGTTTATTCAATGCGAATGGTTGTCTATTCACTCTGAACAGTTGTCCATTCAATGCTAACGGATGTTCATTCATTGCGAACAAGGGAAAAGGCAAAAGATTGCTTCGTTCTGATAGCTATCGGAACGAAGCAATGACCAGGAAAAGGGAAGAAGTTATTAGAAATGTATTTGGTTAAAAAATAAACTACCACTCATTTGATATATGAGTTCGATTTAAAAGTCATTTTATCCAGTTTCAAGAATGTATAAAAGTAAAAACACGTCCGTAAGCGTGTTTTTACTTTATTTGTGGGCACGGTCCCGAAACTTGGGGAGCAAATCCGCGCAATCTGAGGAACATTATTGTGCTTTTTCGAAAATTCCATCTGAATTAATAACAAAATCTGCTACTTCAGTGGAAACAATTTTGCCTTTTTTCAAAGATTTCTTGGTAATGCTAATTTTATAATCTTCATCAATTGTGAAACTTGTCAGTTCCTTATATTTTTCTTTTCCAGGCTCATACCATTCTCCTTCCACATATTGACTTGAAAGCATTTTATTTTTTAAAATAGTGACCATAAAAAAACGATAGTTGAAATCTCCACAATCCATTGGAACCAAAACAACTCTTTTGTTTTCAAAATTTGGTAATGGTATATAACGCAAGGTCTTACTTTCACAAAGCAAATCACCTATTCCTTCAATGATACAATCTGCAGTTAAATAGCTAACTTTAGTAATATCTATTTTCTTAGAATAAGGTAATTGACTATTGCTTTTCAGCAAACATTCAGCAACATTTTCTGGCTGCACGACAAAATCTTGATTTATAAGCTTTTTAATAGGCGCTGCGATAGAATTTTTGTCTTGTGCAGTAATATAGTTATTTGCTGTTTTTTTATCTGAACAGCTGCTCGAAATTAAAAAGAAAGAAATTATTAATACTTTAATTGTTTGTTTTAGGTGTTTCATTATATTTTCCTTACCAATCTTAAGGTCTTGTAGTTAATAATTTACAGAAGTTTCAGCATTTATAGTTATTTCTTTTTTACATGAGAAAATGAATGGCAATACTGAGATTAAAAGTATGTATAAAAAATTAATCATGTAGGATTTCTATTTTTTGCAATCAATTTATGCTTTATTTGAAGGAGAGATTATGAACTGCATTTTTCTAAAATTATAGGTGAATTTTCTTCTTTCTGGGTAAAAGGATTTTTTGTAAATAACTTTTTCTGAGTTTTACTATTATAAAAACCATACCAAGAAAACTCAATTTTCCCATTGTTGTATTTCATCTTTGCAATTGGGGTTTCTGTAGAATAATCGCCACAGTCCATCATGTTTTCTGGAATTGGTCTAATTATAGGATGTCTGTAATACACCTCATATTCATTATTCCCAATACTTTTTATTTCTGTATTAATGGCATAATTTGTTGAGAATCTGAACTGCCCTCCAACAACACTGAATACTACATAATAATTAGTATTGCAGTCATATTTCCAACTCATATTACTTATGAAAGGATAGGCATCATTTTCAACACTACCTGAATTCACAAGAACTGCTGCTTCAGCAACATTTACTTGATTTGAATTATCTTTATAATTTAATCTCTTAATTAATTCAATCTTTCCGTTGGAGCCGTTTATTTTAAACTTTTCCCATTTTTCAGCTTGAAAAGCGAATTCAGATAATCCGCTATACGATTCTAATTTGAAAAGCTCTAAGTTATTGTCTAAAAAAGTCAAGGTTTCGAATCGCTGTTCTTTAGGAAAATCTTTATCTAACTGATACTTGTAAAAAACAATAGAATCTTTTATAGCATTGTTGATCTTTGTGAACAGTACAATTTGGATGTCACTGTTTTTATCTTTTGGATTGTATTTTTTTCTTTTAAGTTCTAAAGTCAATTTATCAGACACTTTCAATGCTTTTATAAAACCATTGCTTTTATAATTTGCATATTTCTTATTGTGCTTCTTTAAAAGATTTCCAAATTGTTCAAAATAGCGATAATTATCACCACCTTGTTCTACATTTCTTATAAATTCCGCGTCCTTTACCAATGGTTCACCAATAAATAAACTGTCTGCTATTTTATAGGTCTCTTCGGTTATTACCAGTGAATCTATTGATTGACTATTTGCTACTACATTATCGACTTTTTTACAGGATAATAAAAAAGAGAATGTCAAAAGGATTAAAAAGAATGATTTATTATTTTTCATGTTATTTTTCTTTTACAATTAAAACCGCTGGTTCATCAAAGCCTGAATGCAAATGACTATTGTGGTGTGAGTCATGAGTTGTACCTACATAAGAGTGCGTTGCATCTGTACCCGTAATCTGTATACTAAATTTAAATTTTTTCATTGACGCGATAATCTTCTTCTGTTGCTCGCTATCATCAAGGTATTGTGTATCTATACTCTTTCCATTAACGTGAGATACACTAGGAAAACAAGAACCTTCTTTAAAGCAACTACCAGTAGTTTTTACGTCAGTATAACCACATTCAGCCAACGCCCCAATAAACCCAGCTAAAGCACCCGGCGATGTATAACGTCTTTGTGTATCGCTAAATGTATATGCTATTATTACTCCATTTTTTTGATAATTCAAACTATCCGGCATTCTTACAACTTCAATTTTCGGTTTACCTTCAGCACATTTGTACAAATTCCAAAAACTCTGTCCGTCATTGGATCCGTACTCTGCAATATCATCATTCTCATACTTAACCCTCTTTCTTGTTTGTCCTTCAACAACGTCAACTTCAGACACTATAGGACTATGAGTTGGTTTATTGTTAAATCTTTGTCCGTTTTGCTTCTGAATTGTTTCATTCCATTCTACAGTACATATTTCATTTTGTACATTTTTAGAGCCATGATAAATATATTTATATTTATTTTCAAAACCGGCTTTTATACTTTTTGGAATATGTTTTTCTATAATTCCATTTTGATAAACTCGGTAAGTTACAATTCCGTCAGGAGCATTTACAGGTATACAGTTCGCATAACCAAATTCCCTCAAAAACCCTTTTTTTAAATGCAAATCTGATTTATTTTCAAGCTCTTCTTTTAAGAATTTCTTATAATCTTCAATACATTGTTTCAAAGGAGTTGCAGGTTGAGGCTGTCCATTAAATTTATAGCGGCTATTATCATTTTCATAAGGTAAACTTGCCCATGTTTCACTTGCCGTTTTAATTGCTGCTTCAGTATTACCATTAACAATATTGTCAATTAAACCTTTTTTAGTATGCTTCATTAAAATTAAACACAATCTATCTTGAGACTCTTGCTTATAATCTTCAATATCATATTTTTTTGCATAATCATGGTATGCTTCATAGACGCCCGTTTTTTCATTGTCGCCGTTCAGTTTATGTCCATTTAGCCACCACCAAGTATATCGCATAATCTGATAAGCACCAGCTGCTGTAGAGCCTCCGTAATTTATTTCAGGGTGTTTGCTTAAATCAGTAATTTTATTATTATTAAAAGCAGTTGTATATCCAGCTTCACCCTGCGTTCCCTCACCTACTCTTAGCATTCGTAAAAAGGCTCTGACTCGGGCTTCATATTCACAAACTCCAAATTTGTTATCTATAGATGAAATAGACACACTTGTAGAACCCACAACCGCCGCGCTACTGTAACCAGCCAGATCCTTTACTTCACTTTTAGCAATTAAAGGTACAATACCCCTAGTAAAGACAGAACTTCCGTTGTAGAGTTCTTCATTTTGATTGGCATTATCCAGTACTTTAACAAAGATATTTTTATACTGCCCTTGTTTCCCCTTGGGTATATTACTCCAATCAATTTTCAATTTAATAGCACCACTTTTGTCTGGTGAAGTAACACCAGTTAATAGTTTTTCATTAAATATCAAGTTGTATTCCCAGATTTCTATGGTGACTTTTTCAGTTTCTTTTATCCCTCTTGACTTACCATAGAACCAACTCACCATATCATAATCTAGTGGGACATGTTTTTTTGTTCCATCTTCACTACCAATTTGTCCACTGTAAACGCCGCGGGCAAATCCAACCTCGAGCATTCCCATTAGTTCCCCTTCCTTAGGAAAATTTAAGTCAACTGAATTTACCATTACTTTAAGTTCCGCATAATCTTTGGTATATTTACGGAGCTCATCATTCAATTCTAAGTCTAATAATCCTCCGTCGTATACCTTCTCAGGGAAGTAATACACAGGTGTACCTTTATCATAAAGTGCCACTTTTAGTTTTTCGCCAGTTAAATATTTTTCTTTTAACCAGATGTGGACTTTATTCCCCCATGCTGATTTTTGAATTTCAATACCATTACTGTCGGTAAACATCACATTTTCCAAAACAGGCTGGACTACTTTGAAGGACTTGGTAATCCCTTTCTCTGCATTTATTTTTGCAGTTACAGTTACATTACCCGGAGAAGTAGGAGTGCTTTTTATTGCTGTTGTATTGGCAACCGATTGTCCGTTTAAAGTCCAATTGACCTTTTCGTTTGGCATCAAATCCTTGAATACAAAACTATTGGCAGTAAAAAGTGCTTTCTTGCCTACTTTTAAAACACTGTCTGCTTGGATATCGACCACATCATTTCGTTTCACTTCAAAATGCCAGTCATCCTCTTCTTTTTTAGCTTTAACGCCAAAACCGTTAGACATACTGCAATAAGCTTCGGCCACATAATTCCCTAAAGCCAATCCCTTAGGTATACTTAAAACTCTGCCTGAATTTTGATAAACACCGTTTAGATCCCATTTGATGTCCTGGATTTCCCCTTCAGTAAGATCATTATCGGCAGCGATGAGCGAACCAATTTTCATCTGTTTAACCTCAAAACCGATAGGTGAAAACTCTCTAACAACCTGATCAGTGTGACTTATGGATACTACATAGTTTTTAGCCAGTGTTTTTCCTTTGAAGCTTTGTTCCCAGGTTTTTCCTTCTTCGTCTGTGTATATGGCATGGAAATTATATACTGCATCTGCATTATTAGGCGTAAAACTCAGCACTTTTCCTTCCTGCTTATAATTTGTCAGGCGGTTTCCGGCTTCATCAGTCACAAACATTTCCAGTCGGTCAAGTTCTTCCGTTGTAGGAGATATTAAAAACTTAGCTTTAAAAGCAGCAGGGAAATCTTTTCTTAATCTGACCTCGTCTTTAATTTTTGCGGCAAAATCTTCGCCATACAATTCCAGCTTACTTTCATTAAGCTTATTAATTGTCACTGTTATATCAATGGAACAACTTGGATAATTTTTATCGTATTCACCCTTTTCAAATTCGGCTTTTTTAGGTTTACCGTAGCCTTCGACTCTGAAATCTCCAGTAGCTGGAAATGAATTAGAGAAAGAAGTTCCGATTTGTTCTTTGGTTAATAATTTCTGGTCACTTTTTGCTTCAAAACCTTCGTAAATCACCCATGAAGTCAGGCTTTTGTTTCCTTTATTTATATTGGCAGTAAAACTACAGTTCTCCTCAGGACGGACATATATTTTTTCAACAGTCTTATCATCTTTGGATTTGACTGCTTTAAACTTATCTCTGTTTTCAATTGATTCAATAGTAATATACTCCACAGAAGGATACTCTGCCTTAGTTATTGGTTTTTTAACCGCTGGATTGGCATGCGCCATTTCGGCAGGATCTGTATTTTGAGCATGTGCAGAAGTAGTGGCATCCGTTTGTCCGTGTTTTTTGACTGTAATTTTACCGCCCACCATACATTTAAGTTCGGAGATTTCGGTAAGCACACATTTGCCCATCACTTTGGTTTTATCGTAAGGTTTGTCCCATTTAGGTGCGGGCGCCAAAGCACAAGGAAGATAGCCACTTGAAGATGGCTTTAGTGTACACTTTCCGAAAGTAGCAGTTGGCGGATTGAACTGTTTGTCCTCCTCTGTAGCAGCAAATTTTTTCGCCTGATCATTGTAGATCATTTTTTTGTGTGTTGTAACCTGTAGTTCGGCTTCTTTAGTTGGATCTTCAGCTTTGTCACACACACAGGTTCCTCCGTGAACTACATAGTATTTCCCGTCATGCTCACTTTTGCTCTCCTCTTTCTTTTCGTCCTTTTTCTTCTCCTCTTTCGGTTTTTCATCCTGAGCTTTCTCCTCTTTTTTTTCAGATTCAGGCTGTTTTTTTCCTTTAGAAACACCATTCATTTCAGCAATTTCATCTTCAGAAGGTGTATACAGGATATGATCCACTTTAAGATTTGTCCCTATTTGCTCATTTAACGGACAATTATTATTGTGGTATACCTGAAGATCTTTCCAATTATTAATCTTAAGCTTTTCAGCTATTTTACCTAAGGTATCACCCTTTTGTATGGTATATGGAATAGGAGTTGCCATGATTTAATTATTTGTTGGACTTAAGGTTAGAAAAAAGGTTTGGTTATATTTGAATTTCTCTCCGATTGTTATTTGCAATTCGGCTTTGGCATTCAAAATACTACTAAGAGAATCGCTGTATGTAGTTTGCATACTGAAGTATATTTCAGGAATATCCAGATCTTTATTTAAAGGCGTCAGAATACTATTCTCTTCGATGTAATTTTCAAGCAACTCGATGAAATGTGTTTTGTCAGTTTGATCCAAAATGAAATTCATTTTATTCGTTTCGGAAGTCAATTTAAAATTACCGATACCCTCAATAATGCCTAACCCAGCTATATTCCACTTAAAATGAAACTGCTCTTTTTTGAATTTAGGAGATGCACTTATATTCAAGATTTGGTAAAGGGGTAGTTGTTCGATAAAATCTTTAAAATCGGTTTGGTTTTTTACTCTATTCAAAAACTGTTCTCTGATATATTCCAAACCGTCTCCGCTGTAATTATTACGAATATTCTGGTCGTGTTCCATAATTCGTTTAGCTGTTTCTTTGAATTCAGCTATAAGATAATTACCGTCATGATGCGTCAATATTAATGGGAATATGGAAGAAAAATAAAGATTAGAAATTTTAGGAAACTTCTTTTCAACTTCTTTATCATCAATTCTAAAACTACTCCTGTTTAAAATGATCTGATTTTGGGATTGTGGATTTTTTTCGAGATGAATATAGTAACTTCCTTTACTGGTATAGTTATTTTCACCCAATTGAAATGTAATTGTATCTTCAACTTCATAGAGAGAAGCTATTTTATTTTCTTTCGTTTTATTTTCCATTAAAAACATTTCTAAAAATTTGGGCTTTATGAATTGATAGTATTTATATTCTTATTTTTTTTCATTCCATGTCATCCCACCATCATCAGTTAACAAATACATTAACTTATTATTCTTTTCGTAATAACACGTCCCATCATTATCGTTCTTAAATGATAATCCTGAACATATTGTTTTTTTTACTTGCTTATTTAATGAATACCAAGAATTTCCATTATCATGACTATAATAATAATCATACAGGTAAGTTTCGCAATCACTTTCCTGGCATGAATGTAAACATTCAACCCATATAGTATTGTTTATAGAATTCATTGAATAGAAATTCAGCCCAGAAGGAATAATACTTGTCAAAAAACCAGCGATTTGAATTGACTTCCAATCATTACCATTTACTGACATTTTAAAAAAGGCATATTCACCTTTCATACCATATTTAAATGTTCTATTCTTATGCTTGTAAATTTTTATATTAACATTATCGGCATCTTCACTTATATCTTTTGTAGATAGGTACTTATAAGTGTATAAAAACCCGAATAATAATATAAAAAGACTGATTAAAGCAATCAAACTGTATTTAAGAATTTTCTTCATTTTCAATCAATTATTTAATAGTCTTCCAGAGTTTTAAACTCAGCTTTTATTTTTTTAAAATAATCTATAAGATTACTTAATTTATCAAGTTCTACAGAATTAGATAAATCAATATTTCCATTTACTATTTTTCCTTTTCTAAATGCTCTTTCATGCATCAACAAAACGACCTTACCTTTTGTTTTTGAAACATTATCCATTGGAGAGTAAGGATTATCATAAGCGTAATCAAGTATTTCATCCCTAACATTTTCCCAAGACTTTTTTGGTCTGTCCTTTGAAATATTCTCTTTCGAATACATATCAAAATACGGATGTGTTTTTTCCCATTTAGAATAATCAGTTTTTTGTTTTTTTTCCATTGATATGGCATCGTCATGAAAATTAAATGTCATATTCCATTCTACGTCCCAACCGAATATTTCATACCCTTTTTTATATAAAATATCTGCCTCTTCTGCCGTATCTTTTTTTGACAATTCGAATGTATGGCCTCTATCTGTTTTTTTTATGTCTTTTAATTCTTCACTTACATACCAAGTATTTGTCCCTGGAAATCTTGCCAAGGCTCTTTTTTGGTTTTTTGCTAAGGGAAGTGAATCACTAAATTTAGTTCCATATATTTTTTCTAAATAATAATTTATTTGATTCTTATTTTTTTCAAAATCATTTTCGACGCTTAGCCTTTCATTACTATCACTTATTTTTACTCCTCCATCTCTATAAAAACTCGAATAATGATCATTTGCATGAGAATAACTGTGATTTCCTATTATATGATTCTCATAAATATCTTTTAATATTTTCTTTGCTTTCTCTTCATAATATGAAAATGCATACCAAAGATGAACTCCAGTAAGAAAGAATGTAGCCTTTATACCTTTTTCTTTTAGCAAGGTTAGAACTTCTTCAGTACCTGGTTGAATTCCATCGTCAAAAGTCAAATATATTTCTCTAGTTATTTTAACCAATTGTGCATCGACACTTACTCCTTCAATAGGCGTTTCATAAAAAGCATAAATCTTACACTTTTCCTCCATCGCCGGCATTCTAAGCTTAATGACAATTTTATTATCAATCAACCTATTATAAATACCTGCTCCATTGATTTGGTACTGCTCTTTATCATCTGATTTTATCGCCCATTTTCAATTGCTTTGCACCATCGGAAAGATGCGGGGCGTGTTCGACTTGTTTTTGTTTGCGTTCGGCTTTCGGCAGAGATTTGTCGTCAGTAACTTCCATCACGATTGAGGCAACATTCGCTCCGAATAATTCTTCGATTTCTTCCTTTGT
>JBDTNG010000185.1:0-2461 GCA_039933895.1 Flavobacterium sp.
GATTTTTTCAACGCTCAGATTGTTATTGCAAATCAAAAATGGGCTGGAAATGTAGAGATTCATCTTAAATCTTCGGATTGGTACGTGCATCATCACGAAAGAGACGAAGGATATGAAAATGTAATTCTTCACGTAGTCTGGGAACATGATACCGAAATTTTTAGAAAAAACAATACCGAAATTCCAGTTTTAGAATTAAAGAAGTATGTTGATTCTGAAACAGTTGTCAACTTTCAATCGTTGATGGCTCCAAAATCTTGGATATTTTGTGAAAAGCAATTAAAAGAAATCAATCAATTCACTTTCAAAAATTGGCAAGAAAGATTGTTTTTTGAACGTTTGGAAAGAAAATCAAAACCCATTTATGAGTTATTGGAACTAACCAATAATGATTGGGAAGCTGTGTTATTTTGTCTTTTGGCAAAAAATTTTGGCTTGAATACTAATGGTGAAATCTTTTTTAAAATTGCCCAATCGATTCCTTTTTCGATTATAAGAAAAGAAAGTTCTGAAGTAGAAAATTTAGAAGCTTTGCTTTTTGGAGTAGCTGGTTTGTTGGATTTAGAAAAAGAAGATAATTATTTCAAAGATTTAAAATTTAGGTATTTCTATTTGCTGCATAAATATCAGTTAGAGAAAAAAAATGTGGAACCGGTTCAGTTTTTTAAACATCGTCCTGATAATTTCCCGACGATTCGACTTTCGCAATTAGCCAATTTGTATCAGGTGCAACAAAATTTATTTTCAAAGATAAGTACTGTAAATTCAGTCAATAATATATATGAAACATTAGAAATAGCAGTGTCGGATTATTGGCAAAATCATTATCAGTTTGACAAGGAGAGCCCTGAGAAGAAAAAGAAACTTTCAAAATCTTTTATCGATTTGATTATAATAAATACTATAATTCCGTTGCAATTTGCTTACGCTAAAAACCAAGGAAAGGAAATCTCGGAAGATTTAATTGGATTGTTAAATGAAGTTGCGCCTGAAAAAAATGCAATTATGGATAAATTCACTTCTTTTGGAATTAAACCAAAAAATGCTTTTGAATCACAATCTTTATTACAACTCAAAAATGAATATTGTAATAAAAGTCGTTGTTTAGATTGTAGTGTTGGAATGGAATTGCTGAAAAGGAGTTAATTTGTTGATTTGGGTATTTGTTGATTCGAAAATTTTGTAATTTTACGGCTAACTTTGTTAATCTAAGCTCGCAAAGAGCAAAACAGATACGGATGAAAGCAGTATTACAACTAAAATATTTTTTTGAAAAACATGGTTTTCATGTTTCATCACGATTGGCAGATAAATTAGGTATGCGGGTTACAAGCGTGCGGTTGTTCTTTATATACATATCGTTTGTAACTGCTGGATTGGGTTTTGGAGTTTATTTAACTTTGGCTTTTTGGATTCGATTAAAAGATTTAATTCGAGCTAAACGAACTTCGGTTTTTGATTTATAGCCAATTTTTTAAATAAAAAAAGGGATTATAGAGTTGTTAAATTCTATAATCCCTTTTTAATTTTATCAAATCTTATCTCATTTTTTTGAAGCTATAAGCATAAATAAATGCATGTATTGAAGCGAAGATAATTGAGAAATAAAATAGGAATGTTTCGTCAACGTTTACATCTAAATGATTGATGAATGCTACTATTATTAAAGCAAAAACCATTCCTAATCCTGATGCTGAAACAGTTTTGTAGCTTTTTAAACTAAAATTACCTTTGTTTAAAACGCTGTTTTTCATCCCGTAAAATAAGTATAAATCAAATCCAATCATCATCCAAACGATAAGTCGAATCCATGTATCTAATGGTAAAAACACCATCATAAACAAGCAAACGGCTATCCCTGCAATTGGTACAAAAGGAACAAATGGTGTTCTGAAACCTCTTGGTGCATCTGGCATTCTCTTGCGCATTATTAAAACACCTAAACATACTAAAATGAAGGCGAATAAAGTACCAATACTGGTCATTTCGCCAACAACTCTTGCAGGAACAAATGCAGCAAAAATACTTACAATTACCATAAATAATATATTATTTTTGGCTGGTGTTCTAAATTTTGAATGTACTTCTGAAAACACTTTTGGCATCAAACCATCTTTACTCATAGAGAAAAATACTCTACTTTGCCCCATTAACATTACTAGAATAACAGAGGAATAACCACCTAAAATGGCTAATAAAATAGCGTTGTTCAGCCATGGATAAGCAGGAGTTATCATTCCGTTTGGTCCAACTTCTCCCATTGCTTCAACCGCAATTGCGACTGGAGCGATTCCATCTTTTCCTGCAAATGCTTGATAATTTACAACTCCTGTCATAACGTGAGCAAAAAGAACATACAAAATAGTGCAAATACCTAACGATAGTAAAATACCAATTGGCATGTCTTTTTTTGGATTCTTGGCTTCTTGTGCCGCAGTAGATACGGCATCAAAACCAATAT
>JBDTNG010000186.1:0-9867 GCA_039933895.1 Flavobacterium sp.
AGCATCTTCAATTGCCAATGGAATTTTTATTGCTAAAGGCGCAAATGCCATGGCCATTCTATGGTCCTGATATGTTTTGATAACTATATCAGGATGAAGAACAGTTGAATGTTTTAGCGTTAAACTATCCTCAGTAATTGCAATTTGTGCTCCCAATTTTGTGAGCTCGTTTTGCAAAGCTTCAAGTCTATCAGTTTCTTTAATTTTTAAAGTATGTAAACCCGCTAAATGACAACCCATTCCTAATCCGAAGCAAGTAACAACAATAGTTTGTGCAATATCTGGGGCATTATTTAATTGGTAATTAACTTCGGATGATTCACCATTTATTTTTTTCAAAGTGACTGTATCCTTTTCAAACGAAGAAGCAACACCAAAATCTTTGTAAATTTCAGCCAATACTGAATCGCCTTGCAAACTATTTTCTTTGTAATTTGAAAGTGTAATTTCGGTACCGATGGCAGATAAAGCCACAATAGAATAAAAATAAGAAGCAGAGGACCAATCGGATTCAACCGAAAGATTGGCTGTTGGCAAGTGACTGCATTTTTCTACCACAATTTTATTTCCTTCAAAAGATGTTTTAATTCCTATTTCATTTAAAAGCGACAGTGTCATTTTGATGTAAGGAACAGATGTAATCTCACCTTCTAAAGTCAACTCCAGACCATTTTCGAGTTTTGGAGCGATTAAAAGCAGTGCCGAAATATATTGACTACTAACATTTGCAGGGAGTGTCACTTTATTTTGAGTCAATTTTTTTCCTATAATTTTTAAAGGAGGAAAACCTTCATTTTCCACATATTGAATCGTTGCGCCAATTTGACGTAAAGCTTCCACTAAAATTTTTATAGGGCGTTCTTTCATTCGCGATGAACCCGTTAGAATTACTTCACGTCCTTCCTGCATCGAGAAATAAGCCGTAAGAAAACGCATGGTAGTTCCTGCATGATGAATGTCAATTATTTGTTCATCAGTTTGTAATGCTTGAATCATGACTTGGCTGTCGTCTGAATTGGAAACGTTTTTCAAAACTAAATTTGGGAACAAAGCCTGTAACAACAACAACCTATTGGTTTCAGATTTTGAACCTGAAATTTCAATAGTTGATTTTAAATTAATTTCTGAGGGTTGAATCAATAAATTCACTGTTATTTCAGCTTTTCGTTATTGTGATGACGGTCGTGATCACGGTTGGTTTTCAAATCTAGTTTTTTATCAAAGGCAGCTTGCAAATCGATTCCTGTTTGATTGGCCAAACATAAAACTACAAAAACTACATCGGCTAATTCTTCGCCAAGATCTTTATTTTTATCGCTTTCTTTTTCAGATTGCTCGCCATAACGACGCGCAATAATACGAGCTACTTCACCTACTTCTTCAGTGAGTTGCGCCATATTTGTGAGTTCATTAAAGTAACGAACTCCATGGATTTTTATCCAATTATCTACTTCAAGTTGTGCGTTTTTTATGTTCATCTTTATATTTTTTTCAAAACAATTTTTTCTGTTTGTTTCTTTATCATTTCAGCAAAGAAGGTTTTTAAATCACCATAACTTTCTGAAGGAACAATACTTGTATTGATATCTACAATTGCTGATATCTGTATCTGTTTTCCGGCATTTGAGATGTTAAATTTGAAATCCGCATATTCTCCAAGCTTTATCGCAAGCGGTACTGGCATTGATTCAACAGCGTATCCTTCCGGAATGGTAACACTTATTAAATATTTATCTTGAGTTGGAAAGGTGAAATCTACCGGATATTCGCGTTTTTCTTGTTTAAATGGATTAACCGTTTGCGCAAAAAATAACAATGGCGAGAAGTACATTTTATCTCCAATAATATCTACCGAACTATTCTGTTTAAAAGAATACGTTTCGATTACAGGCTTATCAAACTCATTTTTATTGACAACATCATATTCGCCAACTTCTATATTATTGTATTTTTTTTCTAATTTTTCAATGTAACTTTCCTTATTAATATCTGTGTATTTATCTCTAAAATTAAATGCATTATAATCAAAATACTGCTCTTTTAATTTTCCTTCAATTTCACCTTTCTCATTAATTTTGGCCATTACATTGATGTAATCTTTTGAAATCATTTTAGGAGTTAAGTCAACTTCTGCCGATGTTCCTTCTTTTCTTATAATTCTTCCAAACCAATTTAAATCTCTTAACGGCAATACATTTGGCAAAGCATTTTTGTTTGTTGCATCTAACAGAATCAAATCATTTTCGATTTCAACAGCAGCAATGACATAATTAAAGGCCGTTCTGCTTGGATATACAGCAATTCCGTTCGCTCTTGTACTTAGCAAAACCGGGTTGGCATTAACTCCTGCGTATCTTAACATTGCAGTTAACATCAGGTTGATTTCAGCTATATTCCCTGTTTTATCTGCATAAGCTTTTTTAACCCCACCATCAGAATAGTATCCAAATTGGCTATTCCAATTCATTCGCGATTTCACATAACTAAACACAGCAGCAATTTTTTCATCTCTTCCTGTTAATCCAGCTAATAGTTTTTTCAAATCATCTTCAAAATAACCTTCTTTTTTTAACTGTGTTCCAAATTCTTCGCTATCGTATATTTTTTTCACCACATTTTCCCAAGAGTTAGAAAAAGATTCAATAGGAGAATTTGGCATTAATACTTGTGAAAGTTCATGTTCAACACTTGCTGTATAATTATTTATATTGTTCACAAAAGATTCTTCTTTTAATGCTGGAATATTCTCTAGTTTAAAGGTAGTTTGCGTATCTACATAATAAATATCCTGAGATGTTCTATTTACTCCTCCAGCACTATGCAAAGTAGTCATAGTATTCTGCTTGTATTCTAATGTGATTGTTTTCTTTAATTTATTAACTGTTTCGGTTGGCGACAAAAACCCTTTTCTATAAACATTATAAACATAATATTCTGGAATACCCGCAGTATATTCAGAATAGACCACTGGAATATCCCTTTGAAAAGCCCAATCAGGAAGTGTAGATGTATAGGGTGATTTTATGGTATATCTGTATTCTATAATGGAGCCTTCTTTCACATTAGGCATTGTAATTTTATTAATCGACCAGAATTTATTTTTCTTTTCTGCAAATTGTCCGTCATTTTTTAGTTTTGTTTTTTCGATGGCACCATTGACTAAATTATAAGTAATGGCTTTTGAAAAAGAAACACTTTCATCATTATTTCCTCCAACATAAAATTCAACTTCTTTATTTGCTAAATCATAACCTCCCTTCTTGTATACTTTAATCTTTACATCGACTTCTGTAACAACCTTAAATCCATCTGCCTGAGTGAATTCAAAGGTTGTTTTTCCTTTTTCAAAAAGTACAGCAGCTACTGCAGAAGTATCTTTAGCAAAACTTTTTTCTTTCAGTTCTTCTATTGTTACTTCACCTAATTCGTGTTTTTGAGCATAAATATTAATTTTACAACACAGCAATACAACTATAAGAAGGGTACTTTTTTTCATTTTATGTCTTTTTTGTTATTATCATTTTTGAGTTATCGGCTCTTGCGATTTGTTCTCTAAATTTTCTGAAATTATCATATTCGGATTTACCATAAAGACCTTTATTGATTAACAAAGACCTTTTATAAAGCAATTTTTGAGAATTGATAGTGGTAATTTCTATTCTATATTCCCCAAATTTATCTTTTAAAATAAAATTATCTGGTTTGGCTTCCACTACATAATTCTCTGGAATAGAGATTTCAAATTCATCTTCATCATAAAAGCCCCTGTCAATTTCAAACGAATTATTTCTTACTTTATATCTTTGTGGAATGGAGCTCAACTGGTTGAAAGCGTTGACAGGAAACATCAAACTTACGCCACTAAAACTGCCGTAATTTTTAGCCGATATTTGTAAATTTTCTATGCATTCCATCGCTTCTTTGTTATTGTTACACGCCGTTTTTTCCAACTTTAAATTAGGAATCGATTTCAAATATGATTTGTAATATTCCATTCTTTTTTCCGGAGATTCTTTTTCTAAAAAAGTTCGGTTATCATATTGAACTCCTTTGGTTTTAATAGAAATTGTACTAGAAATTGTTCCCTCATCATCAATTGAATAACTTGCTTTGGTAACTTGGGAATTTAATTTTTCATTGTAATCACTTGTTCTGACAATTTCTCCACCATCAGGTTTTATGATAAGAGCTAATCGATCATCAGTAAAATCCCCTTCAAAACCGAAAGCAATGGTTTGACTTGTACATTCCAGAAAACAGAGTTTATCTCCAACAGGCAGTGTCAAAATAGCATGATTTCCTTGCATAGACACAAAATCTTTATCAATATTTTGTTTTTGAGAACCTGCATAAATTATCGTGTAATAAGATGGTACGTTCACAATTTCCAACAAAGATCTGGTATAATTTGACAAGGCTTTGCAATCACCATATCCCAAACGATCCACATCTTTGGCCAACATGGGTTTCCAGCCGCCAATTCCCAATTGAATGCTTACATACCTGGTTTTATCCTGAACATATTGATACACAATTTTCGCTTTTTTGACTGGATCTGTTTCTTTCCCTACTAAAGCTTTTATTTTTTCTTGGGTTTCCGGTGAAAGCTCATCTGTTTTTGCAAGTAACTTTTCATTCACCCAAGAACCAAATTCTTTCCAGGTTTTAGCTTCTCCATCAACACCTTCCAAACTAAATTTTTCTAAGCCAAACAACACATGAGGAATGATATTTTGAAACGACGGCGCGAATTCTTCCATTTTAACAGAAGGCAAATTTTCGGCCATAAAACTAATTATATTTCCGTTTTGTATTTTGATAATGTTTGGGTAGTCTTCGAAATTTACTTCTTTGTATTTGAATCCTAAATTTTCGGGATACTTTAAAGTTAATGAAGATTTTAAAACACTTTCATAAGGATCATCAATTGGAAACCACCTTGGTAAAAAAGCAGTATTATCACTTCGAACTTCACTTTGATATACTATTGTAAATGGATATTCTGTTGGCACATAATTAAGTGACAGCGTCCTATTATCAGTAAGGATCGAAAAACCATCAGCAACACTTTGGTCTAAGAAATCAGCATGTCTAATGACTTTTATTTGTTTGCCAAAAGCGTTAAAAATCCTGGCTTCTATGGAAAGAATCACATTTGATTTATCGTAATGTTCAATAGCATCAATATTGTTTAAACCCAATTTATTATACACTCGAATGGCTTTAAACTTTTTTACTGTATAACTTCTTTGAGATGAAATATTGACATTAATTTCTTGATTTAAAATGACAGTGTTTGAACTTCCTCCAACACTTTCAGGGACAACCATAGTGGCATAATCCACCTTTTGAGCTATGGAAAAATTATAAAAAAGTACAACCAAAAATAAGCTTACTTTAAATTTCATTCTTTGTTTTTTGAATCAATAATTATCGTGACTGGTCCATCATTTATAAGCGAAACTTTCATATCGGCCCCAAATGCTCCTGTTTGTACTTCTTTTCCTAATTCGGCTTCCATTTGCTTTACAAAATTCTCATACAATGGAATCGCAACTTCGGGTTTTGATGCTTTAATATAAGATGGACGATTGCCTTTCTTTGTCAAAGCATGCAAAGTAAACTGACTAACAACAATCATTTCACCATGAATATCTTTGATTGATAAATTCATCACATCATTATCATCCCCAAAAATTCGAAGGTTAGCAATTTTTGATGTCAACCAATTAATATCTTCAATAGTATCAGCATCTTCAATACCCACTAAAACCAACAATCCTTTTGGAATATCAGCTACTATTTTTTTATCAATGACTACTGAAGCTTGAGAAACCCTCTGAATAACTACTTTCATCTTTATTGCTTATTCCTGGTTTCATCACTTGCAATCCTATCTGAATTGTAAATATCGGTACGGTACGATTCATCGTCTCCTTCTAATATTTTAAGATAACTGTTGTAACGAGACCATGAAATTTCGTCTTTTTCTAATGCTTCTTTGACGGCACATTTCGGCTCATCCTTATGCAAGCAATTATTGAATTTGCATTGGTCCTTTAACTTGAAAAATTCCGGAAAATAACCACTAATTTCGTCTTTCTCCATATCGACAACTCCAAAACCTTTAATCCCGGGCGTATCGATAATATGGGCACCAAAAGATAAATCATACATTTCTGCAAAAGTAGTCGTATGCTGTCCTTGTTTGCTTTGTTCCGAAATTGTTTTGGTTTTTAAGTGCAGACTAGGTTCCATTGCATTGACCAATGTTGATTTTCCAACACCCGAATGTCCTGAGAACATGCTCACTTTTCCAATCATCATTTCTTTCAATTCTTCAACTCCTTTGTCTTCGGTTGAAGAAACTCTCATGCATTTGTAACCAATTTGCTGGTAAATATATTGTAGGTACAATTGCTCGTCGAGCATCGCATCGTCATATGTATCAATCTTATTAAAAACCAAGATAGTTTCAATACCATATGCTTCGGCAGTAACCAAGAACCGATCTATAAAACTGGTTGTTGTTGGCGGATTATTTATCGTAATCAGTAAAAAAACGTAATCAACATTCGATGCAATAATGTGCATTTGATGTGATAAATTCACTGATTTTCTAACAATATAATTTTTTCTTTCATGAATATTTGAAATCACTCCTGTAGTTACATCGGCAGTTTCCTCTAATTCATAATCAACAATATCACCCACAGCAATTGGGTTGGTACTCTTAATTCCTTTCATTCGGAATTTACCTTTTATACGACATTCCAAAAAATCACCTTTTTCGGTTTTAATCGTATACCAACTTCCTGTAGATTTATAAACGGTTCCAGTCATGCCGCAAAGGTAAAACTTATTTATGATTTATAACTTTCTCCTGGTGTGATATACTCTCCTGATGTATGGCTTTGAACATTTTAAGGATAAATTCTTCGCTCAATCCCTTTTCATCACCTTCTAAAACCATTTTTCCAAGAATTTCATTCCAACGTTTGTTTTGCAAAACAGCTACATTTCGTTCCTTTTTTAAAGCTCCGATTTTATCCGCAATTTTCATTCTCTTGCCTAAGCTTTCAATGAGTTTGCTGTCGATTTCATCAATTTGGGTACGCAATCCTGCCATTTTCTGATTGTATTCGTCGGCTTCGTCCGTTTGTTTACGGATACGCAAATCGACAAAAATTTGTTTCAATGCATCTGGTGTTACTTGTTGTGCAGCATCACTCCAGGCATTGTCCGGATCAGTATGCGTTTCGATAATTAATCCGTCATAATTTAAATCTAAAGCCTGCTGTGACACTTCCAAAATCATATCTCTTTGTCCTGTTATGTGTGACGGATCACAAATTAGTGGTAAATCTGGGAAACGACTTTGCAGTTCGATAGCAATTTGCCATTCCGGTATGTTACGGTATTTTGTTTTTTCATAGGTAGAAAAACCACGATGAATTACACCTAGTTTTTTTATTCCAGCATTATACAAACGCTCTACACCGCCAATCCATAATGCTAAATCTGGGTTTACTGGGTTTTTAACCAAAACGATTTTATCTGTATTTTGCAAAGCATCTGCAATTTCCTGAACGGCAAACGGATTTACGGTTGTTCTTGCTCCGATCCACAAAACATCAATATCATGTTCTAAAGCCAATTTCACGTGAGCAGCATTTGCCACTTCAGTAGCCATAAGTAAACCTGTTTCGGCTTTGGCTTTTTGCAACCATTTCAATCCAATTTCACCCACACCTTCAAATCCACCTGGGCGTGTTCTTGGTTTCCAAATTCCAGCGCGAAAAACATTTACATCAGAATCTTTCAATTCATGTGCGATTTTCAATACCTGTTCTTCTGTTTCGGCGCTACATGGCCCTGCTATTACTAATGGATGTGATAATTTAAAATCGTCTAACCAAGTGCGTAATGATGTACTATTTTCCATAGTTTTAATTTGTTACAAAATTATAAATGAATTTCCTCTTCTACAGAAATTCTTCCCAAAACTTCTTTTATTTTTTCTTCTTCAATACATAATGAAAAGCGGATATAACCTTCTCCATTGCTTCCAAAAATGGTTCCTGGAGCAATAAATAAATCCTTTTCATACAATAATTGATCTACATAAGCTTCCGCTGAACTGATTCCGTCAGGTAATTTCGCCCAGACGAACATACCCACTGCATTTTTATCACAGCTGCAACCTAAAATTTCGGCCAACTGAAAAACCAAATCTCTTCTTCTTTTATAAATTGAATTCTGTTGGTCAAACCATGTTTTATCCAATTTCAAAGCTTCAACAGCGCCTTTTTGAATACCATAAAACATCCCGCTGTCCATGTTGCTTTTTACTTTAAGAATAGCGTCGACGAATTTTGAATCACCAACAACCATTCCGACACGCCAACCCGACATGTTAAACGTTTTGGACAACGAATTCAATTCTAAAGCAATGTCTTTTGCGCCTTCAACCTGCAAAATCGAAATAGGATTGTCGTTTAAAACAAAACTGTACGGGTTGTCGTTGATTAGTAATATTTGATGTTTTTTGGCGAAAGCCACTAGCTTTTCAAACAATACTAAATTACCTGTTGCTCCCGTAGGCATATTAGGATAGTTGGTCCACATGATTTTTACTTTCGACAAATCTTGTTTCTCTAATGCGTCAAAATCAGGTTCCCAATTATTTTCTGTCTTTAAATCATAAAAAACAGGTTTTGCTCCTACCAAATTGGTTACCGAAACATATGTTGGATACCCTGGATTTGGAATTAAAACTTCATCACCTTCATTCAAAAAAGCCAGTGAAACATGCATGATTCCTTCTTTGGAACCCATCAATGGCAAAATTTCTGAATTGGGGTTTAGATCAACCTGAAAATTATTTTTATAAAAATCAGAAAAACCCTGCCGCAGTTCTGGTAAGCCTTGATAACTTTGATATTGGTGTGATTTTGCATCATTCATTGCATTTTGAATGGCTAGAACCACTTTGTCATCCGGCTTCAAATCCGGACTTCCAATACCCATGTTAATGACAGGTTTCCCTTCGGAAATTAACTTTCCTACTTCTCTCAGTTTTTGCGAGAAATAGTATTCCTGAACCTGGTCTAATCGCTTTGCTGTTGTTATCATAATTTCCCGTTTTTGTATTCTCCTAAAACTTTAAAATGCGTTGTCATTAATTCCAATATTTTCTTTGCTTTCTCGTAATGTTTGTACTTGACAAAAACCACATCTACAAAAAATGAATATTGAAATGGTGTCTCGATAATTGGCATCGATTGAATTTTGGTTAAATTCAATTTGCAATTATTCATGACATTTAATACGGTTGCCAGACTTCCCGGCGTATCATCTAATTCAAATTTTATTGACGCTTTATTAATTTCTTCTTTCGGTAATTCTTTGCTTTGCGTTTTAACAATAACAAACCTTGTTTTGTTACTTTTCACAGTATGAATTCCGGAAGCGATGATATCCAAATCATACATTTTGGCTGCAATTGGACTAGCAACAGCACCAATTCCCATTAAGTTTTTATCCCTAATTCTCTTTGCTGTTTCGGCAGTATCTCCACTTTCAACCAATTTAATATGAGGATATTGCTTAAAGAAAACAGCACATTGCAATAGTGCAATAGGATGTGAATGTACTTCTTTGATGTCTTCAATTTTTTGCCCTTTTAAGACCATCAAATTCATATGAATATCCAGATAATGCTCACCAATAATGTGTAAATCATTGTTATCAATGAGTGCGTAGTTTGGAATTATTGAACCTGCAATAGAGTTTTCTAAAGCCATAATTCCTTTTTGAGTCTTGTTTTCTTTAAGACTTGTGACTAAGTTTTCAAACGACATACAT
>JBDTNG010000187.1:0-3163 GCA_039933895.1 Flavobacterium sp.
CGGCAACTAGACTTTATACTATTACTGAACCAGCTATCATTGATTCAACAGTTTCATTAGCTGGAGGTACATTAACTGCTAATCAAGCTGGAGCAACTTACCAATGGTTTGAATGTCCAAACACAATTGTACCAGGGGAAACCAATCAGTCATTTACTCCTGCAGTAAGTGGTACTTATCGTGCAACAATAACTATGGGTACTTGTTCAGCAGATTCTGGTTGTCAACCTGTATTGGGTACTCCAAGTTTTGAAGCAAATCAAAAGTTTGTAATTTATCCTAACCCAAATAGTGGTGTTGTAAACATCAAATCTGATTTTGATGGTGACTTCCAAATTGTGAATCAATTAGGACAAACTGTTAAAACATTTAAAATAATGATGAACACTGTAAACACAATCAACTTAGATAATTTAAGTGATGGTATTTATTTTGTACGTGGTGCAAATCAAACAAAAATTAGCACTCAAAGATTAATTATTAAAAAATAATTAAATCATAAACTTAGCAAAGGCTGTCAGTAAAAGACAGCCTTTGCTTTTTAAAGTTCGAATATTTCTAAAATAAAAATGCTAAATAGATAAAATATGGAGAGAAGATTATTTGTAAAAAAAACTGCGCTAATGACCACAGGAGTTTTAGCATTATCTGGATCAAATTTATACGCTTCGACTGAAGAAAAAAAATCAGACATCATAGATATATCTCCAATTGCAACTTCAAAAAATAAAATCATTCTTAAGGGATTCATTTTAGATGCAATAACATTTAAGAAAATTGAGGTTAGTGAAATTGAGGTTAAAGTCAGAAGAAATAGATTATTTTCAACCAAAGAATCTATTGAAAAGGCGAATGGATCTTATCATATTGTTTCAGGATTTACAAATTCTGGCAAAATTCGTGAAAAACTGAATGTAAAAATAACCGCATTTGGATACAAACCTTATGAAGGATGTCTTTATATTACCAAAAACGGTTGTCAGATTCATAGCGAAGAGTGGGACTACAATCCAAATTTCAAACCAGAGTTTTGTCCAAAAAATGATATTTCAGACAGTCAAACCGAAGTGAAATTTAATTTTCATTTGGTTAAAATATAATAATCACTACCAATATATAATAAGAAAGGCTCCTATAAATGGAGCCTTTTTCTATTAAAGTATTTTTATTTTTAAAACGGAACATCACTGTCGTCGTCAAAATTATTAAGATTACTACCAAAAGCTTCATTAGCGCTTGGAAGATTCTTTGTGATAAAAGGATTATCATCTAAGTTCATTTTTGAAGGTAAATCATCATAACCTCCACTATAATCATCCAAATTATCGAATTTACCAAACTGGCCAATAAACTTCAAACGTACATTTTCTAAACTACCATTACGGTGTTTTGCAATGATGAATTCGGCTTGACCTTGAGTTGGTGTATGTTCATCATCATCCCATTCATCAATTTTATAATATTCAGGACGGTAAATAAACGATACAATATCGGCATCTTGCTCAATCGCACCAGATTCACGAAGATCAGAAAGCAAAGGTCTTTTACTAGCACCACGTGTTTCAACAGCACGTGACAACTGAGAAAGTGCAATAACTGGAACTTCTAATTCTTTGGCTAACGCTTTTAAGTTTCTGGAAATGGTTGAAATTTCCTGCTCACGATTACCTGGTCCTTTACCACTACCACCAGCAGTCATCAATTGAAGGTAATCGACAATAATAATTTTAATATCATGTTGGGATTTAAGTCTTCTTGCTTTGGCACGCAAATCGAAAATAGAAAGTGAAGGCGTATCATCTATAAAAAGCGGTGCTTTCTCTAAATCTTTTACTTTCACACTCAATTGTTCCCATTCATGTTTTTCTAATTTTCCTGTTCTCAATTTTTCGGAAGACAAATTTGTTTCAGAAGAAATCAAACGGGTAATTAGCTGTACAGAAGACATCTCCAGCGAGAATAAAGCTACAGCATGATTTGTATCAATGGCAATATTTCGGGCCATAGAAAGTACAAATGCGGTTTTACCCATACCAGGACGAGCTGCAATAATAATCAAATCGGAAGGTTGCCACCCAGAAGTGATTTTGTCTAACTTTTCGAAACCAGTAGCAATTCCACTCAAACCTTCTTTACCAGCAATTTCTTCAATACGTTTTTTCGCCTGAATTACTAAACTTTGTGCAGTTTCGGAACTACGTTTGATATTTCCTTGCGTTACTTCGTATAATTTTGATTCGGCTTTGTCTAATAAATCAAAAACATCGGTCGTTTCATCATATGATTCTTCAATGATTTCAGAAGAAATTTTAATCAAACTACGTTGGATGTATTTCTGCAAAATGATTCTCGAGTGAAATTCAATGTGTGCAGAAGACGATATTTTTTGCGTCAGTTGAATTAAGTAAAAGTCGCCACCAGCCAAGTCTAATTTGGCCATTTTTTTCAATTGTGCCGAAACTGTCAATAAGTCAATAGGTTGCGAATCATTAAATAAGGTAACAATCGCTTCAAAAATGTGTTTGTGTCCTTCTTTATAAAAAGCATCCGGCTGCAAAATATCGATAACCTCATCAACACCTTTCTTATCAATCATCATGGCTCCCAACACTGCCTCTTCTAAATCGAGAACCTGTGGAGGTAACTTTCCTTTTTCTAAGTTTATAATCGTAGTTTTATCTACTCTTACGGGGTTAATATTTCTGAGATTTTCCATATTGCGAAGTTAGTTCTATTTCTAAGTAATCGAAAAAAAAACAATCATTAAAATGTTAATAAGGTATGTTAACAACTAAAAAATCCTGTTGATAACCAAAAAAAAATCCGAAACTGTAAGGCTTCGGATTTATATCATTAAAGTAAGAATTTTATTCCTTGAATTCACCCATCTTACTGTATTTATCCATTCTTTGTGCTACTAAATCAGTTGTTGATAAATCTTTCAATTCATTAAAACCTTTAAGTACATATTCCTTTACGGCGCTAAAAGCTGTTACTTTATCGCGATGTGCTCCACCAAGTGGTTCTGGAATGATATCATCAACAAGATTTTGTCTTTTCATATCAATTGCAGTTAATTTTAAAGCTTCGGCTGCCTGTTCTTTAAATTCCCAGCTTCTCCATAAAATAGAAGAACATGATTCTGGTGAAATTACAGAGTACC
>JBDTNG010000188.1:0-3479 GCA_039933895.1 Flavobacterium sp.
TATTAATGTATTCCCAAAGTCAAACTTAAAATCCGGCTTGATTATGAATCTGTTTTCTTTAGAGCCATAGTTATCAGAAAATGAAATGAAGCCTACATTGGTTTTTTCAAGAAAACTATCTGAAATGGCCAATTCAGAACCTAATTTAATGGTATTGTAAGTATGTTTCGGATGAATAGTATCTCTCATAATGTTATTGAAATTAGGATTTTCCAAAGGCAATCCGTACCAATTATACATTTCGTTTTTGAAACCCAAATCCACTTTTAAGTTGATATCTTTTCGGCTATAGCCATACATTCCATCGATGGAAGTTTCCATAAACTTATCGTCTAAATCGACCCCTTTTATACCGCCTTGAGACGATTGGTGACGGAACATACCTCCAACATATTGGTATTTATCCAATTCGTGTGTGATGAAAATTTCTCCGTTAATTGTAGTGTAATTCCCAAAGCCTAAAGTAGCGTAGTTTGGATATAATTTCTCCTGTTTTGCTTTATCTACACCTGCAGCTTTTCCTTTGGAAGGCGTAAATGTGGAAGCCACTGGAAAAGAAAAAATCTGGTATTTGATTACTTCTTTTTTGTTAGTTTCATTATCGTCAAAAGAAGGAATTTCTTTGACTTTAAATGCATCAGAAACTGATGGCGTATAAGGCTTTACAACGTTTACCACTTCCGTTCCAATATTTTCGTCTTTCTTTTGTGCGAAAGAAAACTGGAACGTAATTATAAGTAGGATTATGATTATTTTACTTTTCATATGTATTTTTTTAAAGGAAAGAATCGAGATATTTCAAAATCTAGTTTCTTATTTTGTAATTGACGAATTCGTTTTAGCTTCTTCGGTTTTGATCAAATCCAGTTGTTTTTGAGCATCGTCCACTACATCTGTATAATCTTTAAAGTTTTTGATTACACTTTCCAAAATATAAGTGGCTTGGAAACTGTCTTTCAATCCGTAAAAGTTTTTGGCCATGAGGACTAATCCTTTGGCACCAAAATACTTATAACCTGAATAGTCTTTGGCTAATTTTTGAACAGCTTTATTTGAATCTTCAAATTTTGATTCCTTATTTTTGAAATAAGCATCATAATACAATGCTTCGGCGGCAAGTTCACCTTTGGCAATTTTCTGCAATTTGGCGTAAGCAGCAGCAGCTTTTGCTTCATCATTAACCTGAATTGCCGCTCGTGCTACAATAATTTGAGCATCACTTTTTATTTTGTCATCAGTTTTAGGATTTGCCAATACTTTTTCGGCATAAATAACCGCGTTTGGATAATCTTTTCCGTCATAATAAATACGCATCAAATTGGCTTGTGCATAGGTTTTATTTTGAGGAAAATCAGATTCTGTTTCCAGACGAATTAAGACTGGAAGAACTTTTTCAGTGTTTTTAGCTTTGATGTAAATCTCACTCAAACGAGACAACGATTGCTCCGTAAATTCACTTCTAGATTTGCCTATCACGTATTCATAACTTGGAATCGCTTTATCAGTTGCACCATCTTTATAATAAGAATCAGCCAGATAAAAGTTAGCTTTTAATGAGTGTACTCCGTTCGGGAAAGTGACAGTATAGCTTTTCAAATTCGTAATTGCTTGTTTAGTATTACCTTGTAAATATTGTTTTTCGGCAGCTTCCCAAGAATCGTTATCCAATTCGGCATCAGAAACTTCAACAAAATCAAGTGATTTTACCCAAGTCGCATATTCGTCTACTTTTCCATTATCCACATAAATCAATCGAGCGGTTTTAACAGCTTCCAAAGCTTCGTCCGATTTTGGGAAATCAGCAGTTACTTTTTTGAATTTGGTTAAAGCCAATTCATCTTTGTCGGCATTATAATAAATTAAACCTTGACGAAGAATAGATTTTGAGGTATAACTTCCGGTTCTAAATTCGGAAATCAACTGATCATAAGTTTTGATTGCTGAAGAAGTTTCGTTTTCGGCAGTATAGGTATTGGCCAATTCAAACAAAGCATCATCACGATATTGTGAATTCGGATATGTTTTCAAGAACTGATTAAAATCAGAAATCTTCTTATCGTTTTTACCCATGAAACCATAGGAAATGGCTTTTTGAAAAGCAGCATAATCGGCTTCACCCGTTTTCAAATTGATGGCTTTATCATAGGCTTCCATTGCAGAAGTATACTTTGTAGTTACAAAACGAGAATCTCCCAAACGCAGATAAGCATCCGTTAAACGTATTTTGTCATCTTTCGAAACTTCGATATATTTTTGAAAAAAATCACCAGCCTGATCGTACTCTTTTATTTTAAAATGAGCATAAGCCATGTCGTAATTGGCGTTTTTAAATTCCGGCGTTTCTTTGGCTTCAGCTTTACTTAAGAACTGTTTGAAACTTAACACTGCATTTGAAAAATCATCCAAAACGTATTCTGTTTCTCCTTTCCAAAAAGTTCCTCTTGCAGTAAATTTAGCGTCTTTTTGTTCTGCAATTGATTTTTTAAACAAGACTAATGCTTCTTTGTAATCACCATCAGTAAACAATTCTAAACCGCGATAAAACGATACTTTTTGGTAAGCTGTTTTGTCTCCAAAAGATCTGTTTTTTTCTAATAAAGTCAGTGCTTCTTTGTAATTTTTAGAAGTAATATAAGAATTAATCAGTAAATTTTCAATTTCAGTTTTGTTTGGATTCGCTGGATATTTCGTTAAGAACGCATTCAAAACATCCGGCACACTTTGGTAAGAATTCCCAATATCGTAGCTCAATCGAGCATAATTCAAGTTGGCGTCTTCCTGAATTTTTGCATCAAAAGACATTTCAGAAGCATTTTTAAAAGCGTTTAATGCCTGTTGCTTCTTATCGGTTTTCAGATAACTTTCTCCCAAATGATAATAAGCATTTTGCGCTACAAAATCATTTCCTCCAATAATTTTATTGAATTGGGCAATGGCATTTTCGAAGTCATTTTGTTTGTAATAAGCATAACCCAATTGGTAGAAATCGGTGTTATTCCATTTTCCTTTTTTTCCTCTGTATTCTTTTAAAAACGGAATAGATTTATCATATTGTTTTAAGTTGAAATAACTTTCACCAATAATTTTATTGAGTTCCGATTTTTCCATTGCATTGGAACTGGCCATAGCGGCTTGTCCTAATTGAATGGCTTTATCGAATTTTCCCAATTTAAAATTCATGTCTGCTTGAAAATACGAGAGCTTCTCTTTGTATTTTTCTTCTCCTGAAACTTGGTCAAAATATTTGGTCGCTTCTTTATAGTCGTCGCCTTCGTAAGCCAGAAAACCTAAATAATACTTGGCTTGAGAACCATATTCAGCAGAATTAACCACTTTATTAAAATACTGAGTCGCTTCTTTTTTCTTTCCAGAATTGAAAAAACTATAACCTTTGTAGAAATTAAAGCGATCAGTTTCGTCTTTTGTTAGATTACCTTCTTCTACTTTATCAAACCATTCTAAAGCTTGAGGGTATTTTC
>JBDTNG010000189.1:0-4019 GCA_039933895.1 Flavobacterium sp.
GTTTTATAAAGGAATACACTTGATTTTTTCAAGCTACCACAAATGGGCACATCATAACAAATAATCTCTCTCACATCTTGACTTATTGTCTGAAGCTTAATAATATTTGCCATTATTTGAACATCCTTAACGTCGTAATACGAAAACAACAATTTAACAACATTGTTTCTTTTTTGGAGTACTAAAAAACCGATACAACGTCCATTTTCAATCACTTTCAAAAAGTATACATTAAAGCTTTTATCGTAAATCGAAAATTCATATTTGCTTTTATTCGTCATTTCCAGTAAAGGCGCTTCCTGTACCCAAAAATAAGCTTTTAGCCATTCAAAAAACAAATCGTTTTTAGGTGATATATGATTTTTATTAAATTTATTTATAATATCCGAAACCTCATCATCAATAATATTCAAATATTCTAGACTGACGTTTTTCAATTGTTTTTTTAGGGTAATTTTTTGAATATTCAATTTAAAATCAATGCCAATATTTAAAAAAGCATCTAAGAGATTAATCCCTTTTTTAAGTTTTTCTGTCCAAGGAAAAAGCTTGGGGAAAACAAAGACGAAGTTGCTTCTTAATACCGCTTTTATACCATTGCTTTCTTTTAATGAGACAAAATAATTAGATTTATCATACACTCTTTTGGCACTTGGTGTAAATTGAGATATTCCAATTTTCCCATTATTTATGGCATACATTTTATCTAAGATTTCACGGCCAATACCGGAACCTTTTGTTTTAGGATGCACCCACCAAGTAGATAACCAGCCAATTTTATCTTCAGTACCATCAAGTACAATCTTGTCGATAAATATACCCATATAACCAACCAATTCGTTGTTCTGATAAGCCAACAACAAAACTACATCATCGTCATTACAATTGGGATTTTTGTAATGCGCATATAATCGGTGCTTGCTGATAGACAAAAAGGAATGATTCCAAAATTCAGCATCTTTAAGTAACGACGGAACGTCTTTTTTATATATGATTTTTAACTCATTCATGCCTTCTAATATGATATTTACCAATCAGTTTATTATAGATTTTATACAAATTTTCAGTAACAATTTGTTTTTCAGTATCTCTATTTGGGTTTTCTAATGAGAACCTTTGTATTATTCTTTTATCAACATCTTTTTTCAACCCTGCATTACCGAAAAGTACAATTTTATCATCATATTCAAACAGTTCATGAAGGAGTTTTTTAGTTACCGTTTTATCTGAAAAAGGAAAAGAAAACAACGAATAATCTAATCCAAAATTTATTTTCAACCATTCTATAGAATCAATAATTTCCGATTTTTGTTCTTCAAGAGGCAATTGATTTAACGGAGGATGCGACATCGTGTGACCGCCAAACAAATGCCCGTCCGCTATCATTTCTTTTATTTGTTCTTTTGATATATAAGGCTTTTTCTCTTTTAAATATTTTTCAATATCTATATTCAAAAGTTGTAAAACGGTATTGATTTTGGCCTTGTCCGAATATTTAATATTCTTTAATTTTCTTGTAAATTCATCGTTTGAAGTATAGCTTATACCAAATAATGATGCGATTTCTGCAACAACTTTCTGATCATAATTTAAGGCTTCCAAATGGCTAATTATAATACTGATATCATGTTTATACAAAGTCTCTTTATTATCCACAAAGTTTGGATTGATGAAGAAAATGGCTTTAATTTTTTTCTTTTTAAGTATTGGAAAGATCACAGAATAAACTTCTTCAAGGCCATCATCAAAAGAAAGGAGAAATGAATTATCTGCTATGTGATTATTATCTAACAAATCCTTAAAGTCGGCTGTCTTATAATATTGAAGTAATAAGTCCGTATCTTTTTCAAATTGAGCTATATTTTTATACGGATATAAATTTTCAATATGGGGAACCTTGTCATTCCTAACCAAGTGATAGTATGGCAAAATAGCTTGTTTTTTAAAGAAAAATAAAAATCTTTTACTGGCTATACGATATAAATTATCTTTTATTATTCCCATTTAAAATCAACGCCTTTGTTATAGCTATTTTTTGCTAAATTAATCAATTTAATCATTTATTCAACCCATTTTAAATACTAAAAAACCCGATATTTGTACTCGCGATTACACTAAAAAAATGAAATATTACATCATAATTCCTGCACATAACGAAGACGCTTTCGTTGGTTTAACCTTACAATCTTTGTTGGAACAAACTATTTTGCCTTCTAAAATAGTGGTGGTTAATGACAATTCTACGGATAAAACTGCTGAAATAGTGATGGCTTTCGCCGAAAAAAATCCCATTATTTCTCTAGTCAACAAAACTTCCAAAGCCATACATCTTCCGGGAAGTAAGGTCATTCAGGCTTTTCAAAAAGGATTAAAAACCGTCGATAGTGATTATGATTTGATCGTAAAAGCAGATTCTGACTTGATATTTCCTTCACAATATTTCGAGACCATTATTACTCATTTTAAAGGTGATGACCAAATTGGCATGGTGGGTGGATTTGCTTATATCGAAAAAAACGGTGATTGGATTTTAGAGAATTTAACCGATAAAGATCATATTCGCGGCGCTTTTAAAGCGTATCGAAAAGATTGCTTCAAACAAATTGGCGGACTAAAACCCGCAATGGGTTGGGACACGGTTGATGAATTACTTTGTAAATTCTACAATTGGAAAGTCGTTACGGACGAATCTTTAAAAGTAAAACACTTAAAACCTACAGGAGCCAATTACAACAAAACGGCTCGTTATAAACAAGGAGAAGCTTTTTATGCTTTAGGTTATGGTTTTTTTATTACGTCGATCGCTTCTTTAAAACTAGCACTACGAAAAGGAAAACCACTATTATTTCTAGACTATGTTCGAGGATTCTGGAAAGCAAAAAGAGAAAACAAACCCATGCTAGTTACCCCAGAACAAGCTAAATTCATTAGAAATTACCGATTACAAAAAATGAAAGAGAAGTTGATTTGATTTTCTGCTGTCTAACGCTCTGAAAAAACTCACAACTTACCACTTATAACTCATTACAATTTTCGTATTTTCGCTAATATTTTATAACATATGATGCTGATTCGTTACTTAACGCAAATAGGAAGGTATTTTCTGATGATAAAGGAAATTTTCAATAAACAGACAAAATGGTCTGTGATGCGAAACTTAATCTTTAAAGAAATTGACGATTTAATCATCGATTCATTGGGAATTGTGGCCTTTATCTCTTTTTTCGTTGGAGGAGTTGTTGCAATACAAACTGCTTTGAACCTAACCAACCCATTAATACCTAAATATTTAATTGGGTTTGCAACAAGACAATCAGTGATTTTGGAGTTCGCTCCAACTTTCATTTCGATCATTATGGCAGGTAAAATGGGTTCCTTCATCACATCCAGTATTGGAACGATGCGAGTTACCGAACAAATTGATGCACTCGAAGTAATGGGTGTTAATTCACTAAATTATTTGGTTTTCCCTAAATTAATCGCTTTGCTTTTATATCCATTTGTGATTGGTATTAGTATGTTTTTAGGTGTTTTAGGAGGATGGATGGCCGCTGTATATGGTGGATTTGTTTCATCTAGTGAGTTTGTCAATGGACTACAAGTTGAATTTATTCCGTTTCATATTGCTTATGCTTTTATAAAAACATTTGTTTTTGCTTTAGTTCTAGCAACAATTCCTTCTTTTCACGGTTATTATATGAAAGGTGGCGCACTCGAAGTGGGGAAAGCCAGTACAGTTTCCTTTGTATGGACCTCAGTGGTTATTATTTTAGTGAATTATATTTTAACACAACTCCTTTTAACCAACTAGAATCATGATAGAAGTAAAAGACATCAAAAAATCTTTTGGAGATCAAATGATTTTGAAAGGAATTTCAACAACGCTTGAAGCAGGAAAAACGAATTTAATTATTGGACAAAGTGGTTCAGGGAAAACAGTTTTCCTAAAATCCTTATTGGGAATTCATACTCCGGAAAGTGGCACTATTTCTTTTGACGGAAGAGTTTATTCTGAATTA
>JBDTNG010000190.1:0-2827 GCA_039933895.1 Flavobacterium sp.
TTTTTCAGCTTTTGCTATATTGATAAAATTCACGAATCTTCCGGAAGTTGAAGTTGAAGAAGATGTTGTAGATGATAATAGTGGAGAAGTAATAAAGCATAAATCGATATTTCAATTCCCTCATTTGTTTTTAGGAGCATTTTGTATTTTTGTTTATGTTGCTGCCGAAGTAATGGCAGGTGATATTATAAGTGTTTATGGAAAAGCACTTGGGATTGCTCCAGATACCGCTAAGTATTTAACCTCATTGACATTGTTTAGTATGTTAATTGGTTATGTTACTGGAATTTTTACCATTCCAAAATATATATCACAACAAAAAGCATTAAGAATCTGCGCTATTTTAGGAATTGTATTTTGTACGCTGGCATTTTTAACTGCAAGTTCAAAACTATCAGTTGTTTTTATTGCGCTATTAGGACTGTCTAACTCATTAATGTGGCCAGCGATTTTCCCGCTTGGAATTAGTCATTTGGGGAAATTTACTAAAACAGGTTCAGCCATTATGATTATGGGTATTGCTGGTGGTGCTATTTGGCCATTAATTTATGGTTTTTTAAGCGATTTGCCTGAGCATGGCGGATTAGGTGTTCCGTTTCATATTGCCTTTTATATCGCTATCCTTCCTTGTTATTTGTATATTTTGTTTTTTGCCATTAAAGGACATAAAATAGGTATCGAACATAAATTTTAAAAATAGAAGAATATAGAAATTCGGAGAAAAGTAATTAGTACTTTTACTCCGAATTTTTTTATTCCCTTAACATGAAAATTTCTCCAATAAAACTCGCGTTATTTTGTTTGGTGGTTTGTACTTCTTTTGGGCAAACTCAAAAGGAAATTTACAAACAAAGTATTCAAGCATACCAGAATAAGAATTATCCGCAATTTTTGCAACTGACACAAGAGTTAGACAATATAAGACCTTCACATCCCACATATACTTTCAATTTAGCCTGTGCTTATGCTTTAAACGGAAAGACAAACGAAGCACTTTCGGTTTTAGAAAAATGTATTTTGATGAACAATACAGTTGTATTTGAGACTGAAAACGATTTGGCATCATTAAAAAGTGCAGCAGGATATAGCAATTTATTGGAATAGAAATTGAAGTTTCTAGTTCAAAAAAGCAAGTTTCTTTATCTGAAAAGGCACTGCATCCTGAAGGCTTATTGTATTTAAATAGCACTAAAACCTGGTTAGCATCAAGCATCCGAAATAGAAAAATTGTTTCATTTGATATCAATACCGGAAAATGCGCAGATTGGTTTACCGATAAAGATCTGCTCTCTGTTTTTGCCATTAAAGCTGATAAAAAAGAAAAAACGTTGTGGATAGCGACTGCTGCAATACCTGAAATGAAAGGTTATGATAAAAGTCTTGAAGGGAAAGCCGAAGTTTTGCAATTGGATGCTAAAACAAAAAAGATTTTAAAACGTTTTCCATTACAAGGCAACCATGTATTTGGCGATTTGGTTGTGGCAGAAAATGGAGATGTTTATGTATCAGATAGTGGTGAAGCCTTGATTTTTAAAATCAAAAATGACGCAATGACAGTTTGGTTGGATTTAAAAAAAGAAGCCATCAATTTGCAGGGACTGACATTTAATAACAAGGAATCTCAATTGTTTATTGCCGATTATATGAAAGGTATTTTAAGAATTTCGATGGAAAATCCTAACGATAGAAATTGGTTACATTTACCTGAAGGAGCGACCGTTAAAGGAATTGATGGTTTACTTTGGCACAAAAACTCATTATTAGCGATACACAATGGTGTAAAACCAATTCGAATCATACAGTATTCGTTGAATCAAAAGAATGAAATAACAGCTTACAAAGTATTGGACCACAATCGGCCGGAGTTTGATGAGCCTGCTTTGGGAACCATTGCCAAAGGAAAATTATATTTCTTTTCCAATTCGCCTTGGAAAGCCTACAACCGGAATTTTGATTTAGATGAAACCAAATTTGAAAATCCAACATTATATTTCTATTCTTTAACCCAATAAATTAATGCAAATTAACAAATACTATTTATCCGCTTTTTCTTCTTTTTTTATTTGGGGTTTTTTTAGTTTGGCACTAAAACCTTTGCATGACTATCCTTCGTTAGACATTCTTTTTTATCGTGTTTTCTTCGCTACGGTATTATTGCTTGTTATTAATATGGGATTCAGAAAAGAACAGCTTGAAACCGATTTGAATTCTTTTAGAAATTTAGAAAAAAAAGAAAAATTCAGCACTTTATTTTTAACAATCATTGGTGGATTTCTGCTGATATTCAATTGGTTTCTATTTATTTATGCCATGAATCATGTCAGCTTAAAATCGGCTTCTTTTGCCTATTTAATTTGCCCAATCATCACAACAATACTTGCTTTTTTTATATTGAAAGAAAAAATAAATAAAGCACAGTGGTTTGCTGTTGTTTTATGCTTAATCAGTTGCGGAATTTTATCTTACGGAGATGTGAGAGACTTGCTATACAGCTTGTTTATTGCCGTTTCTTTTGCATTGTATTTAATCAGTCAGAGGAAAAACAATCAGTTTGATCGTTTTGTGGTGCTTACTGTTCAATTGATTATTGCTTCTGTAGTTATACTTCCTTTTTTTCCAAAATACAGCGGACCGATACCAACCGAATCCTTGTTTTATATTTTACTGCTTGTTATTGTTGTGATTTTTACTATTATTCCGTTGTTTTTGAATTTGTATGCTTTGAAAGGCATGAATTCTTCGGCAGTTGGCATTTTGATGTATACGAATCCGCTGATTAATTTTATTCTGGCAGTTGTTTATTTTAAAGAAGAAATCAGTCAGGTTC